>JANMVX010000103.1:0-9445 GCA_031393505.1 Hyphomicrobiaceae bacterium
CCTTGGACGCTTTGCGCAACACCACTGCGGTGCGGTCCTTCCTGATCTGCAGCGCTGTCATCGCATCCCTCCTGCCGAATCACTCAGCAAAGAGAATCACGATCCGCGCGAACCCGAAAGCCCCAAGGAGTCAAAACTTACGGGGGCTGGTATAAGGGGCCCGGATGGCAGAAATCCCCAAGTTGTGGTAGTTTGGCAAATCCGTCACGGTGAGAACCACCCCAGACTCGTTACGGCCTTTCCTGACTAGGATGTGAGCGCATGATCAACGAATTGGATGTCGTTGCACTGACAAGATCGTTCCCTGACTTTGGGTTGCAGGCTGGTGACAGGGGAACGATCGTGGACGTCTCACCTGACCGAAACTGGTTCATGGTCGAGTTCATCACCAACGACGGACGAACCATTGCGCTTGAAACCTTCGAAGCCGATGCGATCCGGGAAATAGGCAAACGCGAAATCACGCAAACCAGAGTAGTCGCCTGATCACCGCAACCCGCCCAGCACCGCCGCCTCGAACCGCCGCCGCAGCGCCGCGTCCACCTCGGCCATCCCCGCCGACACGCCCAAATCCGCCAAACTCGTCACCCCATGCTCGCGGATGCCACAGGGCACGATGCCGGAAAAATGCGTGAGGTCCGGCGCTACATTCAAGCTGACGCCGTGATAGCTGATGCCGCGTCGGACGCGCACGCCGATGGCCGCGATCTTGTCCTCGCGCCCACCTGACCGGGCCACCCAGACGCCAATGCGGCCCGGGCGCAATTCGCCCCGCACGTCGAACTCAGCCAACGCTGCGATCAGCCAGCTCTCCAGCCCCTGGACATAGGCATGCAGATCACCGCCGCGCCGCGCGAGGTTAAGCATGACATAGGCTACCCGCTGACCCGGCCCATGATAGGTGAATTGCCCGCCGCGCCCGGTGCGGTGCACTGGAAACCGCGCCGGCTCGCTCAAGTCCTCGTCGCGGGCGCTGGTGCCGGCCGTATAGACCGGCGGGTGCTCCAGCAGCCAGACCATCTCCGCGGTCGCGCCCGCCGCAATTGCCGCGACGCGCGTCTCCATTGTTTCGACGGCCACAACGTAATCGACTGGCGCTATCGATTGCTTCCACTCAACCGAAATATTGCCAAGTGTCTGGGAGCTTGATTGCATCATTGGAGCAATCTCTCACACCCGTGTCCCAGGTTGCAACGTCACTTAACCAAGCCTTAGCGATTCGCGCGTCAAAACGCTTGGGACCGGCGCCGCTGTGCGCCCCGGTGTTGGCAGCGGGAATTTCAAGGCGATGCGGTTCCACCCGAATGTTTCCAGGACGGTAACGTTGCTCGCCGCAGCCGCCGTGGCTCTTGCGCTCTTGGGTAGCTCGGCGCGGGCAGAATCTCTGCAGGCCGCCCTTGCCGCCGCCTACGACAACAGCCCGACCTTGAACGCAGAACGCGCGCGCCTGAGGGCGACCGACGAGGAACTGGCCAAGGCCCAATCGGGATACCGGCCCAACATCGAGGTCAACGGCGACTATGGCGTCTCGAACCTAGGCAGCTCCGTCAAGCCTCCCAATCTGGCGAACGGCCACGCCCCGACGCCAGGGCAAATCGACGCCAACGCTGCCGGCTACAAACGCAATGACGGCACCACTCATCCGGGCGGCTACTCCGTCACTTTGTCGCAACCCCTGTTCACGGGCTTCCGCACGGCCAACGCCGTGCGTGCGGCCGATGCCAGCATTATGGCCGAGCGGGCCGGCCTGCAGGATGTCGAGCAGAAGGTGCTGTTCGACACCATCCGCGTCTATATGGACGTGCTGCGGGACGCCGCCACCGTCACCTTGCGCCAGACCAGCCTGCGCCTGTTCACCAACGAGGCCAAGGCCACCAGCGAACGCTTTGCCGTCGGCGATCTGACCCGCACCGACGTTGCCCAGGCGCGTGCCCGCCAAGCCGAGTCGACCGCCGCCCTTGAGCTGGCAAAAGCGACCTTGCGCAACAGTCTTGCCGAATATGAACGGCTGGTCGGGCATGTGCCCAAACAGCTCACCGATCCGACGCGCTTCGAGGCCTCATTGCCGACGCGCCTGGAAGATGCCGTCCGCGTCGCGATGGCGTCCAACCCACGCGTTCTGCAAGCGGCCTATCAGGAAAAGGCCTCGCAGCACGAGGTGCGCAAGATCCTCGGCGAAATGCTGCCCGATGTGCGGCTGCAGGCCCAGCATAGTGAGCGCTTCGATCCGACACCGCTGATCGGACAACAGGTCAGCCAGTCAGTTTCAGCGCGCGTCAACATCCCGATCTATCAATCCGGCGAGATCGAGGCACGCGTGCGCCAGGCCAAGGAACAGCATCAGGGACGGTTGCAGGAGATCGAGGCGGCGCGGCTGCAGGCCCGCTCGTCCGCGATCGGCTTGTTCGCGCAGGTGCAGGCCCAGAAGGCGCAGCTGGTGGCGGTGCGTCAGCAGGTGCAGGCGGTATCCGAGAGCCTGGCTGGGGTGCGCGAAGAGCAAAAGGCCGGCGCACGCACGCTGCTGGATGTTCTCAACGCCGAGCAGGAGGAAACCAACGCCAAGGTGTCCGCCGTGCGCGCGCGCCATGATCTGGTGGTCGCCGCCTACGCGCTGATGCAGGCCATGGGCCGCCTTACGGCCGCCGATCTTGGCCTCGATGTGTCGCTCTACAATGTCGAGACGCATTACGAGGCCACCAACCGCAAATGGAGCGGTCTCAGCGTCGAGCACGAGAACGGCTATGCCGGCGCCATTCCAGGCTGGGGCGCGGCAACCGAACCGCTGCGGTGAACTGCCTGTCCCCAGTACGCGCGTGCGGATGCAGCCCTGGTTCTGCCTCAGCTTCCGTATTAGGGTGCCGCCAAACAATGTGAGGTTTGGTGCGTGGGACGGATGAGCTGGCTATTCAAGCAATTGGTGTCGAGCCTGACCGCTGCAGCGCTGTTGCTGGCGAGCACTGCTCCGACGGTCGTGCAGGCAGCCGCTGTTTCGGCCACCAGCGCGCCGCTGCCCGGCAACTGCCAGGTCGGCGACGAGGAGGCCTTCCGGGCCGCCATCGACAGCTTGACCTTTGCCGCCATCGGCAAGGGCCTCAAGGGCGTCGATTACGACGCGCTGGTCAATGTCGCCTGGCGCGCGACCGGCACCGATCTGGTGCTGGACCAGCGCGTCACCAAATCCATCACCGAGATCCAGGAAGAGACCAGTTGGACCACACTGCTGCAGAGTCTGGCTTCGCGCGAGGCCGCACAGCAGCTGGCCACCTCGGTGGCCGAGCGGACCTACCGTTCGGAAGAAATGAAAAAGGCGGTCGAGGCGATTGCCGGCGAAGTTGGCAAGCAACTGGCCGGGCGGATCGAACTGGCCACGCTGGATGCCGCCGCGCCGGCCGTTGCCTGTGTGCGGGCGTTTCTGGGGCCGCGGTATGGCTCGACCGTGTCGCTGCTGGTGGCCGATGACACCGGCAAGGCGTTCCAGCAGACCGCCAGCGCCGGCAGTGCGGAGGTTTCGAACGCCGATCTTGCGATCCAGAGCAAAGGTTTGATCGCAGGCGCCGTGATCCTGGTGGTGCGGCGCTCGCTGTCCAACCTCGCCAAGCGCATCGGCCAGCGCGTGGTTGGTGCGGTGCTTGGCCGCATCGTCTCGGTGGTGGCGGGCGGAATTGGACTGGTGCTGATCGCCAAGGATATCTGGGAGATGCGCGCAGGCATTCTACCGATCATCGACGCTGAAATGAAATCGGACGACACCAAGACCAAGGTGCGGACCGAGATCGCCTCTGCCATTGCCGAGCAATTGCAGACACACCTCAAAGATATCAGCTCGGGCACGGCCGACCGTATTCTTCAGGTCTGGCACGAGTTCAAGGCGGCGCACGCCAAGGCGCTGGAACTGGCCGAGAAGCTACCGGCGTTCAAGACCTTCCTCGATACGGTCGCCGCCACTCAATTGCCTCGGGTCGATCGGGTGGTTGCCTTGGTGCTGTCGTCGGAAGGCGAAACCGGTGTTACCAAGCGCCTCACCGACGGCACGCTGGACGAGGCAGCCAAGCGCATGCCCGACGCGGTGCTCGATATCGCAACCGACACGCGGTCCTTGGAGGACGCCATCGGCTGGCAGCAACTGGCCGGCGCGGACGTCGGCAAGGTCGCGGTCAACGAGCTGCACCGCATCGCCAAACCGAAGGACTTCACCGCCGACAGCCTCAGACAGTTGCTCTCGCTCGACGATAAGTTCGCCGTCACCCGCATCGGCGCCCTGCCGCGCGATCTGCGCGAAGCAGTGGGCGGGCTGACACCGGAGCGGCAGCGCGCGTTGGCCCGCTCGCTGGCAACGGAAGAACTCGGGTCCTTTGCCGGCTATGTGCAGGGGCTGAAACGCAACGCCGCCGTGCGCCTGATCAGCGCCGTCGCCGACGATCCACACCGCATGAAACTGTTCGCGGACGCCAACCTGCAGCAGGCCATCCTGACCAGCCGCGATCAGGAGGCCGCGGTCGGCCTGATGCTGCGCGACGGCGCCACGTTCGATCTGCTCAATCTGCAGACCGATTTCAACCTGGTGAGCAGCGGCGATGTCGCCCCGATGCTGATGTGGCACAAGCATACGGCGGCGGTGTCGACTGGCTTGGCCGGCGGCGGGCTGTTGTTGGTGATGCTGCTGCGCATGTTCGGCGGACGGCGGCGGCGGGCGTAATACCGCCCTTCACGAAAGTGGTGTATCGCTCAAAAATCCGCATTCCCGCGGCAATGCGGAGGTGTGATAGCTGACCCGGTATCACGCTGAAACGAGAGATTCGCCATGCGCCTGTCGCCTCCGAGCCTGATGACATTGCTGGTCTCGGTGCTGCTGTCAGTGGCGGCATTGCTAGCGCAACTCGGATTAGTGCAGGTCCCGGTGGTCAGCGGCAGCCCGTTCGCGGCGTTGTTGCTGGCCTACGTGCTGCTGCTGCTCGGCATCCTGATTCGTGGGCTGTGATTGAGCCGTCACTGGTCTATGTACTGTAGGCCGCCAGGAACCTGCGCACCCCGGCGCGCACCGTGCGCTCGATTTCGTCGCCGCCGGGCGGTTCGGCCACCGCCAGCATCATGCGCCGCAAATGTACGCTCTGCATCAGGTCAAGCAGGTGGTAGGCGGCAAGATCCGCATCGGGCACCACCAGCAATCCGCGTTCTGTGACCTCTTGCAGGTAGCGCTTGAACGTCTCAATGGCTTGACCGGGCCCGGCCCGAAAGAATTTTTGCCCGACTTCGGGGAATTTGCCGGCAGCGCCGACGACGACGCGCAACATCTTGACCCGCTCGGGACGTGTGATTTCGGCCATCAACGTCACGCCGCAGCGCGTCAGTACCGCTTCGAGATCGCGATTGGCCGCATCGAGGTCAAGCGCGGTCTCGGGGAAGGTGGCGCACATATCCTCGATCAGGCCGTCGAACAGCTTCTCCTTGCTGTCGAAATAGACATAGAGCGTCGGCTTGGAGACCCCGCCTTCGGTCGCAATGTCGTTCATGCTGGCGCCGTCATAGCCCGAGCGCTCGAACACGGCGCGCGCGGCTGCCAGGATCTGGCTGCGTTTTTCGGTCTGCGCCGCTGCCCGGCTGCGCCGCGCCGGATGGGTGTTGGCGTTGTCGGACGCCGACACGTTGCGGTCGCGGGCCGCAATGTCGGAGGTGAGCGTGGCGTCCTTTGCTGTCATCGTGCCTTCCGTTTAGGACAGTCTGTACAATAAGTGAATCGTTTCGGGAGCGATTGCCCCTGGTCGTAGGGTGCAATAGGCGTCATCGCCGTATTGCGGCAGCGGCTGCCGCTGTCGCCAGCGACCGTGCAATCCGGATTGCAATAGGGCTATTGCACCCTACGGCTCGGCAGGCCGCCTTGCCGATCGTAATGCAACGGAGTTTGTTCGCAGTATCCTTTGAGCGGGCTTTCGCAGACTGAGGCATTAACGACGTGACCAAACCGTTTGGTAGATGTTGACTTACACCCTTTGCGACTTTAGGTAAACAGCTACCGAACGGTTTAGTTGCGGATCATGCCATGCACAAGTCTGTACAACCTGCCATCACGACGGCGGCCGATGGGCCAGACAGCGCGAAAACTGCGCCCGACGCATCATCGCCGATAGTAGCGCCCGCCGCCCAGCAGTCGACCGCGGCACCACACTCCCCGCCCGTCCGCAAGCCCTCTGTCCGTCGCGTGGTTTTCGCAGTTGCGGCCCTGCTCGCGCTCTATGCCGGCAGCCAGTATCTCAGCAACTACCTCGCCGCTGGCTGGTATCACGTCGCCACCGACGATGCCTATGTGCGCGCCGACATCAGCAATGTCGCGGCCAAGGTGGGCGGCTACATCAAGGCCTTCCCGGTCGCCGACAACACGGTGGTGACGCCGGATATGGTGATCGCTGAAATCGATGACGGCGACTATCAAATCGCATTGCAGGCCGCCCAGAAGAAGGTCGAAAGCCAACGTGCCACCATACAGCGCTTTGACAGTCAGCTGCGCCAAGCCGATGCCGCCATTGCGCAAGCGCGCGGCCAGGTCGCCGCCGCCCAGGCTGACAGCAAGCGCGCAGACAGCGACTTTGTACGCTATTTGGAACTGACCAAGCAGAAGATCACCCCGGCCCAGCGGCTTGAGCAGGCGGTTGCAGATCGCGACCGCGGCCGCGCCACGGTTGCCAGCGCGCAGTTTGCGGTCGCCAGCGCCAGCGCTGCCAAGGATGTGCTGGTGGCCCAGCAGAAGGAGGCCGCGCATTTGCTCGATGAGCTGCAAGTGCAAGTGGCCAAGGCGGCGCGCGATCTGAGCTTCACCAAGGTGCGCGCGGCGGTTGGCGGTGTGTTCGGCAACCGCTCCAGTCAAGTTGGCTCTCTGGTGCAACCGGGCACGCGGCTGGGCGCTTTGATCGGCGACGGCTCGCTCTATGTCGAAGCCAATTTCAAGGAAACCCAGCTCAGCGCCATGAAGCCAGGCCAGCCGGTCGCCATCGAGGTCGATGGGCTCGGCGGCAAGGTGTTGCACGGCACCGTAGTCAGTTTCGCGCCCGGCTCCGGCTCGGTGTTTAGCGTTCTACCGCCCGAGAATGCCACCGGCAATTTCACCAAGATCGTGCAGCGCGTACCGGTGCGCATCGCGCTGCCCGCCGATAGCCGCACGGTCGATGTGTTGCGGCCCGGCATGTCGGTGGTGGCGACGGTCGACACCAAGGCACAACCGGCCGGCGGCCCCGCGCTCGCTTCCGTGCAGCAACAGCCTTAGCCATGGCTGTCGCGGCGCTCACAGCTGCCCAAACTCAGCGCGGCGCGCCTAACGCCGCCGCACGTGTCGACGACATCACGCCGCGGCGCCTGATCGCGTTCCTGCTGATGGTGCTGGGCATGTTCATGGCGATCCTGGACATCCAGATCGTCTCGGCGTCGCTGGCCGAAATCCAGGCCGGACTGTCGGCCAGCAGCGACGAGATCAGCTGGGTGCAGACCGCCTACCTGATCGCCGAAGTGGTGATGATCCCGCTCTCCGGGCTGCTGTCGCGCGCCATCTCCACGCGTTGGATGTTCGCCATTTCGGCTGCCGGCTTCACGATCATGAGCGTGGCCTGCGGCTTTGCCCAGAACATCGAGCAGATGATCGTGTTCCGAGCCCTGCAGGGGTTCATCGGCGGCGGCATGATTCCGACCGTGTTTGCCGCCGCCTTCAGCGTCTTCCCGCCGAGCCGGCGTGGCATCGTCAATCCGCTGATCGGTCTGATCGCGACCCTGGCGCCCACCATCGGGCCGACGCTCGGCGGCTATCTCACCGATCTTGCCTCCTGGCACTGGCTGTTCTTCATCAACATCGTGCCCGGCATTGTCGTCACCATCTCAACCTTGACGCTGGTCGACTTCGATGAGCCGGACTGGTCTCTACTGCGCACCTTCGACTGGTGGGGACTCGGCTTCATGGCCCTGTTTTTGTGCAGCATGGAGTATGTGCTGGAAGAAGGTCCGGGCAATGACTGGTTCTCCGACCGCCGAATCGTAGTCTTCACGGCGCTCACGATCATCGGAGCGGCGCTGTTTTTTTGGCGCGCGCTGTCGGCGAAGTTCCCGATTGTCGATTTGACCGCCTTTGCCGACCGCAATTTCTGGACCGGTTGCCTGTTCTCCTTTGTGCTCGGCATCGGCCTCTATGGCCTCACTTATCTCTACCCGGTGTTTCTCGGACGGGTGCGCGGCTACTCCTCGCTGCAGATCGGCGAGACCATGTTTCTGACCGGCGTCGTCATGTTTGTCTCGGCCCCACTTGTCGGCAGGCTGCTGGGCGTGTTGGATAACCGGCTGATGCTGGCCATTGGCTTGGCGGTGTTCTCGCTCGGCACCTGGATCACCACGGGTTTGACTCACGACTGGTCGTTCGGCGAGCTGATTGTTCCGCAGGTCTGTCGCGGCTTTGGCCTGATGTGCTGCATGCTGCCGATCAACAATCTGGCGCTGGGCACGCTGCCGCCCGCCAGGCTGAAGAATGCCTCCGGCCTCTACAACTTGACGCGCAATCTGGGCGGCGCGGTCGGCCTGGCCAGCATCAACACGCTGTTCAACTTGCGCATGGATCTGCATCTGGCGCGGCTGCATGAGCAAGTGTCGCTGAGCAGCGCAGCGGCACAAGCCTGGCTCGCCACGATCGCCGGTGGTTTTGCCGGCCGAGCAGGCGATGCCGATGTGTCGGCGCTGCAGCAGCTGTCCCTGATGGTGCGCGGCCAGGCCACGGTGATGGCATTCGCCGACCTGTTCTATGCGTTGACCGTGATGTCGGTGCTGTTATTGCCAATGACCCTGCTGCTGCGCAAGCCGGCGCCCAGAAAAGCGTCCGGCGCCAGTCATTGACGGCGACGCAGCGTTGGTTGCTGGGCAATTGGCTGGGGCGGGAGGGTTCGAACCTCCGAATGACGGAATCAAAAGACGCAGCCGTTAGTCCGAAGTTCCTGGCTCTCGGTTAACGATTTTCCTTCTGCTTCAATCTGTTAAGATCGAAGTGCGGTGATCGCGCCTGTCTACACGGCGATTGCGGCTATCAGATCGAGCGCCTGTTGCTGTTTGGGATTTGGTCGGGTGGTGAGGTCGAACGAGGCTTCGCCGGGCCTCGCGCAGGCCGGGCGCAGCGTGTTGCGCACGATGGTCGCAAGATGGCCAAGCAGGCGTGTGAAGCCAAACGCCGGGCTGCCGTCGGCGAGCCTGCGCGTGTGCACCTTGTCGAGCGCGGCCGGCGAGCGCTTGGCCGGCGCGACCGGATCGCGCGCGCGGCTCGCGCCGGCCTCGGCTTCGTCCTTGAACGTCAGCGGCGCCCAGGCCTGGATCATGTGCCACTGCACATAATAGGCGAGCATGCTGAGGAAGATGTGCGCTTTCACGCGCCCCTCGAGGCGATGGCGGATCGGGCGCACGTGCAGGTCGACGCCCTTCAGGGTGCGGA
>JANMVX010000350.1:0-4374 GCA_031393505.1 Hyphomicrobiaceae bacterium
GACACTCTCTCGGCTGGCATCGGTCATCCCCTCATTGCAAGGGTCACCGATCCGCTGATTCGACTGTCGACGGGGCCGCTGTTTACGCCGTCCTCACACGCTGTCCGCCATCACCATTTGCCTGTCCGCCTTGCGCCAGAACTGGTGGCCGCGTTGCGGCAGATTCCGCACACTGCCTCGGACGGCCTCGAGTGGCGATGCGGCGTGGCGGCGACGAATGCGATGCAGGCCATGCTCGAAGGCGAGCAAATACTTTGCCGTGAAGAAGGCCGAGACCGCTGGAAAAGAATCCTTGCAACGTGCTGGAACGTGGGCACGGAAGGCAAGCCGATCGAACCCTCACTCAACGAGCGTTTGATCCTGCAAGGGCTTGC
This sequence comes from Hyphomicrobiaceae bacterium, assembly GCA_031393505.1. Lineage (GTDB taxonomy): Bacteria > Pseudomonadota > Alphaproteobacteria > Rhizobiales > Hyphomicrobiaceae > JANYHF01. The sequence continues at coordinate 375 of JANMVX010000350.1, forward strand.
CGTGTCGTTTGTGCGGTACTCGCACCGGTTCGATGCCGCCGAGGCCATAGCGAAGGCTGCTCGCGCCGGCATGTGGTCAGGTAAGTTCGAGAAGCCTTGGGACTTCGGACGAGCGACGGCAAGCGGCGAACTAGAGGACGCGATGCCCCCGGCAAGATCAGAATAGGGCACTAACGACGTCCGCTTACCCCCTGTCCTCAACGCCGGCAGCATGGCTGGCGTTGGTCGGCTCGGGGCCATGGAACGAACCCGCTACCGCGGGAGTCCGCTGCACGAGGGGCTGGTGCGTGCGGCGGGCACGGAAGTAACCAGTTGATGCACATGCGATAACGGGGCGGGCGCTCCGTCTTGAGGATCGAGGGGTTCAGCACTCCAACCTCAAGACAGGAGCCCTTCAATGACCTCGACGATTGATCGCGATGCCATCAGCCCGTTGCGCCGCCGCATGCTCGAAGACATGTCCGTCCGCAAGTTCGGCGAGAAGACGCAGCACGATTATATCCGCCACATCGAGAGTTTTGCCAAGTTCCTTGGCCGCTCGCCTGATACAGCGACATCTGAGGATGTGCGCCGCTTCCAGGTGCACCAGACCGAGCAGGGCGCCCAGCCGCCCAAGATGAACACGCAGGCTTCGGCGCTGCGCTTCTTGTTTACCACCACGATGGGCCGCATCGATCTCGCCCATCAGCTCGCCCGCCTCAACTATCCGCGCAAGTTGCCGCGCATTCTCAGCCCCGAGGATGTGGCCAAGCTACTGGAAGCAGCGCCCGGCCCCGGCCTCAAGTACAAGGCCGCCCTCAGCATCGCCTATGGCGCGGGCCTGCGCGGCGGCGAGGTGGTGATGCTGCGCGTCAGAGCGATATCGACAGCCAGCGCATGCTGATCCGCGTCGAGCAGGGCAAGGGCCACAAGGATCGCCATGCGATGCTCTCGCCGCAACTGCTTGTGGTGCTGCGGGCCTGGTGGCGCCAGGGCCGCCCGCAGGGCTGGCTGTTCCCGGGCCGCGATCCGCTGTTGCCGATCACCACGCGGCAATTGAACCGAGTGTGCCATCTGGCGGCTGAAGCGGCGGGCCTGGGCACCTGGGTCACGCCGCATTCGCTCCGGCACGCCTTTGCCACCCATCTGCTTGAGCAGCACACGGACGTCCGAGTGATTCAAGTATTGCTCGAAACAACGACAAACTGCCCGCCAACAGCCGATCGAGGCGCGGATTGCGTACCCGTTCCACCCGCGTTGTGGCGAGACCATCGTCATTCAACGGCGCTATGCCTATCGCGGCGTTGACCTGGTTGTCATCCCCCAGCCCGACGGTTCTGTCGCCTGCATCCCGGAGTGGATGACGCACGAATCAGCGGCACACCTCAGCATACGCACAGAGCCGCGTTTTTCACTGGAAATCCTGCGATCCCTGCGCGCCGAGATCGATGCGCTTCTAGCGTTCCTCCCATCCGACTCAAAAAGGGAGAACGGCGGCGATGATGAACCGAAACGGCAAACTCGAAAACCCGGAACCGGGGCTATTCGACAGCCTGGAGCCCAGCATCACGCTGAAGCCGTCGCAGAGCGCGCAGTTGGAGACGTTGGTGGAGGCGCTATTGGCCGAAATTGTCGCGGCGCTCGCAAAGCAGGAGGCCGGCAATGAGCAGCAAGATCACCACTGAACATTTGGCGCGCGGCGCCTTTGTCTACGTCCGGCAGTCGACAGCCGATCAGCTCTTGCACAACAAGGAAAGCCAACGCCGCCAGTATGGTCTCGCCGATCATGCCAAGCAGCTCGGCTGGGCCGCGGTTGAGGTCATCGATGACGATCTCGGTCGTTCCGGCGGCGGCATCGCCAGGCCTGGATTCGAGCGCCTGCTGGCGGCGATCTGCGAAGGCCGCGTCGGCGCGGTGTTCGCAATCGAGGCGTCCAGACTTGCCCGCAATGGCCGGGACTGGCACACGCTGATCGAGTTCTGTGGATTGGTGGGAACGATGATCGTCGACGAGGACGGAATCTACGATCCTCGCCACCCCAACGATCGTTTGCTGCTCGGCATGAAGGGAACGATGAGCGAACTCGAGCTGTCACTGTTCCGCCAGCGCTCGCAGGAGGCGCTGAAGCAAAAGGCGCGGCGCGGCGCGCTCTTCCTCAGCGTAGCGGCCGGCTACATGAAGTCCGGGCGTGATCGCATCGAGAAGGATCCCGACCAGCGGGTGCAGGATGCCTTGAAGCTCGTCTTCGCCAAATTCGCCGAATTCCAAAGCGCTCGTCAGGTGCACGTCTGGCTCAGGGACGAAGGTGTCGCCTTGCCCGCCAACGCGCACAATGGCGACGGACGCTGCATCGCCTGGAGGCTGCCGCTCTACAACACCGTACACAACATTCTGACCAATCCTGTTTATGCCGGCGCTTACGCCTTCGGTCGCACGACCAGCAAGATTCTCGTCGAGGACGGCCGCAAGCGGGTGCGGCGTGGACTGCGTCGGCCTCAGTCGGACTGGGATGTTCTGATCAAGGATCAGCACGAAGGTTATATCACGTGGGCGGAGTTCGAGCGCAATCAGCGTGTCATCACCGACAACGCGACAGGCAAGGGCAGCGCGATAGCGCGCGGGGCGGCACGGCAGGGCGAACTCATTCTCGCGGGGCTTTTGCGCTGCGGCCACTGTGGCCGCAAGATGTACGTGGGCTACGGCAAGTCCGGCCGCTACTACTGCCAGGGCGCTATCGTGAACCACGGCACCGAGCGCTGCATCTCGTTCGGTGGTCTCAAAGCGGATCAGGCGGTTGGCGTTGAGGTTCTGCGCGTGCTGAAACCTCTGGGAATCGACGCTGCTGTCAAAGCGCTGGAAAACCAGACGAGCGAGATGTCTGCGGTGCGAAAGCAGCTCGAACTGGCGCTGGAGCAAGCCCGATACGAAGCTGCGCATGCACGCCGGCAGTATGATGCCGTCGATCCTGCAAACAGGCTCGTTGCCAGCGAGCTGGAGCGCCGCTGGAACGACGCCTTGCAGACTGTGCACGGCTTGGAAGGCGATATCGCGGCCCATGACGCAGAACGACGACCACCCTTGGGCGAGACCGAGCGGCAGCACGTGATGCGTCTCGGCGCCGATCTTGAGTTGGCCTGGTCGCACCCGGCTGCGAGCGCGGCAACGCGCAAACGGATCCTGCGTGCCGCGTTGCATGAGATCATTGCACGCATCGACAATGGCTTCATCGAGATGGTGCTGCATTGGCAGGGCGGAGACCACACGGCGCTCAAGCTGAAAATGAATACGGCAGGCAAGCATCGCTGGACGGTTCCCGAGGACACGCTGACGCTCGTGCGCGGATTGGCACGCCAGATGCCCGACAAGCAGATCGCGCGGCTCCTCAATCGGGCCGGCAAGCCGACGGGGCGTGGCAACGGCTGGACGGAGGTGCGTGTGCGCTCGTTCCGGAATCATCACGAAATTGCTGTCTATCGCCACGGCGAGTGGGTGGACCGTGGCGAGATCACGCTCGACGCGGCGGCACAGATCATCGGGGTGACACCCATGACCGCGCTCCGCATGATCCAGCGCGGTGATCTCAAGGGTCGACAACTTTGCAAGGGCGCGCCGTGGGTCATCAACGCCACGGACGTCGCGGCTTTCGGTGATGCGGCGCGAGAAAAGCGTCCGCCAACAGCAAATGCAAAGCAGCAATTCTTTGAATTTCAATAACGTAGAAAGGTGCTCATTATGACTCGTGTCCGCTCGGACGCGCGAAGTTGGACACCACGGCACGCTACACCCAGGTCGCCACCAACCTGTTGCGCACCGTCACCAGCCCGCTCGACCGGCTGACACTGCTGAGGCCCGACCCGGATGGGCCAACGGCTTAGCGCGGCACCGTCGTGCCCCGTCCTGCCCTGGAGGTCGCGGATATCTTCCGCGACCATGGTCCTGCTTGGCGTCACGCCAACCGCGGCCATCTCAGCCTTGGCCAGTTGAAGGTGATGAGCGCCATCGAGAGCTGCCGCACGGCGGC
>JANMVX010000002.1:0-30095 GCA_031393505.1 Hyphomicrobiaceae bacterium
CAGCGCTCGCCCTCGTGCCACATAACGAACGCCTATTGTGGTGCACGAGGGCGAGCGCTGCTCGCCCCTACCAACGATCGCCTATTCCATAAACCGGTACGACGCCGCCCGCCCCTTGCCCTCGACCGACAAATCCGTAAACGGATTTCTGCGCGTGTTCGCGACCGGCTTGTACAGCTTGTACAGCTGCGGCAAAAACACCTCCCAATTGCCGATCTCGCCGGCGGCATGCGCGGCCCAGACCTTGCCTTCCTCGACGGTCTCTTTCTTGCGCGTGCCGATGGCCGAGGATTTCCCTACCACGCCAGCATCGCTCTTGCTCCACTGGTGGATGCGGTAGCCCATCGGGTCGCCTTTGCGCATGGCCTCTTCATCGAGACCGAGCCCAGCGACGATCATGACGTGCTCGTGGCTGATCACATCGCGAATGTGCTCGGGCACATCGCCGAAGCGCTCATAGCGGATAAAGATATTTTGCCGCCGCCCGTCATCCCAGGTCTGGGGCGCGTTGTGGATGGCGCCGCGCAAATCGCCGTACTTGGGCGGCACGGGCCACAGCAGCGGCTCGTGCTGTTCGGGATGCCAGAGCAGAAACCCCTTCTCCATGTTGCTCCAGAACCAGTCGATCTGGCGCGCCGTCACGCCCTCCAGCGCCCATTCGATATGCGTGCCGAGGTCGTCATGCGCGATGGTGTGGTCCAATTGGGCGCCCCGTCGTCAGTGAATGTTGATCTGGCGGACCCGGTTGGATTCGAACCAACGACCGCCCGCTTAGAAGGCGGGTGCTCTATCCATCTGAGCTACGGGACCATTGCGCTGGTGTCATATCCGGTTTTGCGGTGGCGTTCCAGAGACCTCGTCGTGGCCGGTTTGGGCGCATCGGGTGGGTTAAGCAACTCACGCAATTCCGCTTTGGCCTCGGTTTTGCATGGTTACCAGCGAGGCGGCGCAACGCCGAACGCTGGGAGATCACATGGCCACGTCCGACACCGTACACGCTGCTATCCCCGCCCGGGCTGCGGCGGCCGCTGAACCGCGCAACCTGGCGCTGGATGGCTTTCGCGGCCTGATGACGCTGTTCGTCCTGGTCTCGCACTATCTGGGCGAAGTTCCGCACGGCCAGCCGGTCTTTGCCGTGGGCTGGATCGCCGTGGTGGCCTTCTTCGTGCTCTCGGGTTTTCTGGTCGGCCGCCTCATTCTCGAAAAGCAGGACCGGGCCAATTTCTTCGTCGTTTTCTACATGCGCCGGGCCTGCCGCACGCTGCCGGTGTACTTCGTCTGCGTCATTGTGGTGTTCGCCGCCATCCGGTTGTTCTCGCATGCGCCGTGGCTGGATGCGCCGGTGGAATTCCCGCTCTGGTCCTATCTGACTTTTACACAGAACGCCTTGATCGCCATGACTGGCGTGAACGGGGCGCACTGGCTGGCGCCGACCTGGACGCTGGCGGTTGAGGAGCAGTTCTATCTGGTCACGCCGGTCCTGTTCTTTATCGTGCCGCGCCATCGCCTGCCCTATGTGCTGGGCGCTGGTCTGGTCTTCTCCATCCTCTACCGCGCCGCCGCGATCCAGACCGGTTTCGTGCCCGACATCGCCGTCGCCGTGCTGCTGCCGGGCGTTGCCGATACCCTCATCTGCGGGCTGCTTGCGGCCCTGTTGATCAAATCCAATCTGGTCGACTTCAAGCGCTACGACGTAGCCTTCCGCCTGGCGCCCCTGGCGTTGATCTACCTCGTGATCGTCCCCAGCCTGTTTGACGGCCCGCGCCATGAATTGCTCCGCGTCATCGGCGTGCCGCTGATCGCCATCGCTTCCGCCATCCTGATGATCAATCTGGCCCGCGGCGTTCCCGAGGCCTCGCGACTGACCTCAAAAGTGCTCTGCTTCTTCGGCCGCACGTCCTACACGGTCTATCTCACCCATCTGGCCGTGCTCGGCCTGATGCACGGGCTGATCCTGGGCGGCCAGCCCGATATCGCCAACCCGGCGCAGCTGGCGGTCACTTTGGCGGCCATGCCGGTGGCGATCCTGGTGGGCTGGCTCGGCACCCTGCTGGTGGAGCAGCCGATCACCGCCTACGGCCGCAGCTGGACCTGGAGTCGCGCCCGCCGTCCGCTGCGTGCGCCTGAAGGGGACATGGTGGCCGGCGCTGTCGCGGCTTGATGGCCGGGGGGCGGGCCGCTATAAGCCGCGGCACACCCCTTCCCGAAAGCGACAACACAGGACCATAACGATGGCCATCGAACGCACGTTTTCCATGATCAAGCCGGACGCCACCCAGCGCAACCTGACCGGCGCCATCAACGCCAAGATCGAGGCCGCCGGCCTGCGCATCATCGCCCAGAAGCGCACCCATTGGAGCGCGGCCCAGGCGCAGAAATTCTACGAAGTGCACAAGGCGCGGCCGTTCTACAACGACCTCGTGAAGTTCATGACCTCGGGGCCGATCGTGATGCAGGTGCTGGAAGGCGACAACGCCATCAAGGCATACCGTGATCTGATGGGCGCGACCAACCCGGCCAACGCCGAGCCCGGCACCATCCGCAAGGATTTCGCCGAAGGCATTGAGCGCAATTCGGTGCACGGCTCGGACAGCGCCGAGAATGCGGCGGCCGAAATCGCGCTGAATTTCGCGGGCTTCGAGATCGTCGGCTAACCTGTCGACTGCTCCGGCGGCCGAGTGATCGCCGGGGCTTTCAGGACCAGACGCTGATAGGCCAGCCCGATCCCGATCAGCGCCAGGCCGAGGCCGATGAACGAGCCGGCCTGTTGCAGGCCCGTGAGACCCGCAAGATCGATCAGGAACACTTTTAGCGTCGCCAGCAGCAGCACGCCGAAGGCGGCCTGCCGCAGCACCGCGCTGCCATAGCGGATGCCCGCAGCCAACAACGCCAGCGCAAAGCCGATCCAGGCGACGGACATGGCGTAGAGTTCGCCGTCCCGCACATCGGCGAGCGTGATGAGCGGGCCCTCGAAAATGCGCGCCACCATGAAGGACAGATAGGCGAAGGCGAGCACCAGTGCAGTTGTCCCTGGTATCCAGGCCATCCAACGCGGCGGCGAGCCGCGCACCAGCCAGTACAGCGCGCCACAGAGCAGCGCCGGCAGAGCGTAGGCCAGCAACAGGTCGTTGAAGACCAGGTTGCCGCCGACCGGAACGCCGGTAACCGCGGGATTGCGCAACAGCAGATTGACCAGCAGCAGCGAGGCCGTGCCGAGGCCGCCGAACAGATAAGCGGCGTACCGATAGACCATGCGCCCGCTGACGCCGCCGCGTAAGCGGAGCCCGATGGCGAGGCCCAGCCAGCTCAACGAATGCAGGCCGAATTCGCCAAGCGCTGAGAGTGGTCGGGCGATGTTTCCGCCCGTCATCAGATGACGGATTTCCACCCCGATCAGCCCGGCCAGGAAGGCGATAGACGCGGCCTCGGCGATCTTGACCGGCGTATCGTCTGCGCCTTCCAGCATGCGGCGGGCGGCGTACCAGAAGGCCAGGACGGGAACGCCATAGGCATAGAGCAGCCAGTTGAAGATCGGGATGCGCCCCGGATCGCCGCCGACGATGTTGGGTTCGGTGAGCAGGCGCAAGGCCACCAGCGCCGCCAGTGCCGCAATCAGCCAGCGCAGCACTGGAATGGGACGCACGCGCTCGATCAACGCCAGGCCGGGCGCCATCAGGGCGAGCGCGATGGTGAGCCAGCCATGGCCCAGCACCATCGACAGCCCGAGTGACGTAAACGCCACCGCGCCAGCCGCGAACACGCCGACGCTCCAATCGGTCAGCACCGAGTGCGACTGGCGGTTGGCGACCTCAGCCAGAATGGCAGCGGCAGAGGCGAGCAACGCGGCGATCAGGCCGAACGCGATGGACGGCGCGTAGCCGGTGCTGAGCCAATAGGAATAGATCAGAATGCCCAGCGGTACGGCGACGGCGACGCATGGCCAAACGGCGTTGGCGCGGCGGCTGAACGTGGCCCAGGCGCCCGCTGCCGCAAAGGCCAGGGCAAGTAGCGTCCCCGTCCAGAGATAGTCGCCGAGCCCATACGGTATTTTCTCGAAAACATAGGCATAGTCTATCGCCAGAAAAGGATCGCGAGACAGGATATAGGACGTGACCACCGCAATGGCCGCGATAGCAGGTCCGGCCGCCAATGATCGCCACGACCAGGCTGCGCCGGACAGCAGCGCTGCGGCCGCGACCAAGGTCCAGGTCGATGGTGCATGCAACTGATCGAACACACCCAGCGCCACAATCACCACGCTGTGGCTCGCCAACATGCCTGACAACGGCCAGTCGATTTCAGCCAAGCCGAGTTCGGCGCGGGCGTCAGTGGCGGGCGGCGCGACCGCCGGATCATTGCGATGCAGCAGCAAAATGGCGCTTGCGATCAGGGTGGCCGCGAAGGCAGCGAGCGGCCAAGGTTGCAGGTCGCCGGCGTGGTCCAGCAGCCAGAACACGCCCCACAGATCGGCAAGCGCCGTGGCGGCGATGGCCAGCCAGGTCCACTGGCGCAGGTGGGACGTCACGTAACAGGCGAACGTGACAATCGCCAAATAACTCATCAGAGCCCACGCGCTGGGCTCATTGCCGCCGACCAGCACCGGGGTGGCATAGCTGCCGACCAGCCCCAGGGCCGCCAGCAACGGTCCGTGCAAAGACGAGACGGCGAGCGCCGCAAAGCCGATTGCGCCCATCAGAAGGAAAGCGGCCGGCGCACTCAGGAATCCGTACACGCCGTACGCGGCATAGATCGTTGCGAAGGCGGTGACGATAGCCGCCGCCATCAGCGCGCCGGGAATGTAGGCGCCGGTCGTGGGCCGCCGTTCGCCGCGCCGCAGGTACTCCGCCCCCGCCGCCAGTGCGCCCGCAAACAATGCCCCAAGACCGATCCGCGCGGCCGGCCCCAGCAGTCCCTGCTCGATGGTGTAGCGCACCAGAAAAATGCCGCCGAGCGCGAGCGCCAAGCCGCCGAACAGCACGGCCAGCCGTCCGCCGATCAGTTCTTCCAGCCACTGCAGCAGGCCGTGCGCCTGTTGCGCCGTGGTGGGGGCTGGGGCGGAAACGGGCGGCGTCACGGGACCTTTTGGCGCCGAGGACGGAGAGGCCAATGCGCCGGTCGGCACTGCGGGCGCGACGACGACGGGTTGCATGGTTGAAGGCGTTTGCGCTCCCCGCTCCAACACGTCGACCCGTTGCCGTAAGCGCGTCAGTTCGACAGTCTGATCGTGGGTCGCGCGGGCGAGGCGATCAAGCCTGAAATAGGCCGCCACGCCGAGCACGATCCCGCCCAGGACCAATACAGCGAACAGCGCAAAACCCAAGATCAGAGAGAATTCCATGGCGTCCGAGCCCCGTGATTCGCACGATTTTGCGAAGTCTAGCGGGAATCGGCGCGCGTCGCGCCGCTATCGGCTGAAGTGGTCAAGGCGATGGTCGTGTTGCCTAACCAGACGTCAAAGGACGCCTGACAGTGCGCGGCGGCGCTGCCATGGCGTCCTTGAACTCAATCGCTAATCAATTGCTCGCCATATGCGGCATCGGGTCGACCGGCTGCGAGCCTTTGCGCAGTTCGAAATGCACCAGCGGTTGATCGACGCCGCCGGTTTTACCGGACTTGGCGATGATCTGGCCACGGCGGATCGTGTCGCCGCGCTTGACCAAGATCTCGTCGTTGTGGGCGTAGGCGGTGACCCAGTTGTCGGCGTGACGGATCAGGACCAGGCGGCCATAACCCTTCAGCTCGTCGCCAGCGTAGGCCACCACGCCATTCTCGGCGGCATGCACTTCCGTCCCTTGCGGCACGGCCATGTCGATGCCTTCGTTCGGTGCGCCCGCCTTGCCAGTGGGGCCGAATTTTCCGATGATCCGTCCGCGGACCGGCCAGCGGAAGCGGCCATCGCTCGGCACGTCGGCTTCGGCAGCTGGTGCGGTATCGGCGTTGGCGATTTTCTTGCTAGCGGGATCGACGGGGCCGTTCTTCTTGGTGGCCAAGGCCGGCGCGGTCTTGTTCGGCAGCGGAGCGGGATCGGCGGCTTCATTCGTGGCCGCGACCGGATCGTCGCCGGTTTCCGGAAGGCCATCCTGGTCGGCGTCATTCATGACAGGCGCGCCGGCGGTGGCAGGCGCCTTACCGGCCAGTAGGGGTTTGGTCTGCTGCAGCGCCGCAACTTTGGTGTTGGCGACGGGCTTGGGATTGAACGCGGCGACCGTCGCTTGGGCCTGGCCGCCACGGCTGCCCGGCATGCGCAAGGTCTGGCCGAAGTTGACCTTGGTCACGTCCTTCATGCCGTTGGCGGCGGCGACGTCTTCGGGGTGCACGCCATGTTTGCGGGCGATCGAATAAATCGAGTCGCCAGCGCGAACGGTGTAGCTGCCATCGGGATTGTCGAGGCTCTTGTCGATCAGCGCTGGATTGATTGGCGCAGCGGAGGCAACCGGCGCCACAGGGGCGGCGGGTGGCGGGGTAAGTGCGACGCCGTTCAATCTCGGTGCGCCCGAAGGGGCCGCGTTTGCCATCTGCGTATCAAACCCGCCGTCAGTATTGGCGGCCTCCGGACGGCTCGGCGGCAGGATCGAGCGGCCGCCCTTGCCGGGCATGGCCAGCTGCTGGCCTGGCTGCACCACCGGCGAGCGTAAGTGATTGATCTGCATCAGCGCGGCGACCGAAACGCCGTTGCGCTTGGCCACCTGATAGAGCGTCTCGCCCGGCAGCACGGTCACCATGGTGCCGGCCTTGGGACGGCGTCCGGTGTAGACTTGGGCGGGATAATTCGGCGCCATAGCCTGTCCCTGCGGGGCGACCGGCGGGCGGATCATCGGAGCATTGTCAGCCTCGGGCACGCCCACGTCAAAGCCGGACGTATCGCCGCCGACGGGAGCGGGCTGGCCGCCATAAGGCTGCTGCGGCGCAGCGGAGGCGATGCGCGGTCCGGTGACGTAGCGACCCGTGCCGGAACGATAGCTCTCGGGCTGGCCGGAGACGGTGCCAAAGCCGTCGGGGGCCGCCGGCGCACCGTAAGGCGCGGCCGCATAGGTCTGGGTCCGATAACCAGCCGGCGCTGGGCCGCGATAGACGTACTTCGGATCAATCGGGGCGCCGTTGGTATAATCCGGAGGCGGCGCGCCATCGGCATAAGCGGGCGCCTGGCCAAAGGGAACATCCTGTGGCGGCGTTGGAAGCTTGCTGCTTTGAGGATTGTTCGAGGTCAGGCCAAAGGCCGGATAATCGAACCGGGACACATCCGAGCTGCATCCAGCGAGCCAGGCTCCAACCGTCAGCACACTGGCGACGCTTAACGCTTTGCCCGACACACCACTCACGACCACTGAACGCACGCGACCACCCATGGACCCACCTCGTTTACGTACGTCATTAAAAGCCTGTTTAGGTGAACGGATCGTTAACGCCGCCGTCGCCCAATGGCTGTCGGACGGCGACGGTCAGATTCGCCGCACCATTGCTCACTAGGAAGAGATTGTGCGGTCTTGACGGCGGAGTTGGGTCCAAATCGAGGTAAAGGGCGCGCATTCCCGCTGAACCTCCAGGCGCACAGCGTCGATGCCCGTTTTCCTGGTCTTTTGCACAGAATCAGCGCCAAAACGCTCAAGTTGGGCTAGCCCGCCTGCCTTTTTTTCGTGCTAGGTGCGATGATAATCGAGTTCGCGAGTCTATATCTTTCGCGAGTCTGGCCGCGGGGGCGGCGACACCAAAGGGCCTTGGGACATGAGCAGAACCGATACGACGCAAGATTCGAGTATGGAGGAAATCCTCGCCTCGATACGTCGCATCATTTCCGAAGACGCCGGTCCCGCTGCGTTCGCGCCCGAGCCGGTCCGCAAGCCCAGCGTGACGGCTCCCGTCGCCACCCCGCGCAGCATCGACTTTGGCGCACTGCAGACGCCGGCCTTTGCGCGCGATCCGTCGCCGGCCCCAAGGCCTGTTGCCAGCGCCGTTCCCGTGACCTTGCGTCCCGTCGAGCCGCCGCCTGCCCCGGCCGCCATTGCGATGGTGGCCGACGACGATGATATTCTCGATCTCGACGCCAGCTATGCAGCGGTGACGCGCCGGCCGCCGGCCGAGGTTCCGACGCCCGCTCCGGCTCTTGCTCTGGCCAGGGAGGCCATTGCGCCGGAGCCGACCAAGGCCGCGCCGGAGCCCGCGCCCGCTCCCGTTGATGCCGCGCCGCCCGATGAGTTGCTGCAACCCGATCCCGACCCGATTGCTGAGGCGGCGGCCGATCTGTCTGAGGGCAAAGCTGAACCGGTTGCCGAGGCGCTTGCGCCGGTCCAGGCCGCGGTGATCGATATTTCGGAACCGATACGCGCCGAGCCCATGTCAGAGGCGGCAACGCCACCGGCCGTGGAAGAGACGCCACAGCTTGTGGCGGCGCCGGAAGTGGCTGCGGTTGTCGAAGTCGCGACGGCGCCACAGCCTTCGCCCGCTACCGAGCCAGAGTCGGCGATAGCGATCGAAGTGCCTGCCGCCGAACTTTCGCCTGCGGCGGCAATGGCCGAGGCCGTGGTGCAGGCCGCTCCTGACGTCGCGGTTGCGCCGGTCATTGCGCCAGCCATTGTCGAGGTTGCGACCGTCATCGCAGCGGTCGCTCCTCCCCCGATGGCAGCGGCCCCGGCCGGTCCCCGCTCCATGGAAGACATGGTCGCCGAAATGCTGCGCCCGATGCTGCGCGAGTGGCTGGACAGCAACATGCCGCGCATTGTCGAGAAGGCCATGGGTAAACCGGCCGAGTAGCGCGCGCGGCCAAAAGCTGGCCTTGGGGCTGATCCGGTGATATGACCGGTCAAGGCTTCAGGGAGGTCAAACATGGCAACGGCTACTCAAGGCGAGACGACGACGGAACATCGAGAGCGAGCACCAACAACAGGGCTCTCGCGCGTCGAGATCCAAGTCCCGGACGACGATGTTGGGTTGGTTCGACAGTTTGCCGACGGCCTTCAGGGGGAGCGGGCAACCTATCTACGCAACGTGATGACTGGTGCGTTGAAGGCACCTCCTAAGGGTTCCGCGCTTGAGATGTTCCAGTCAATTGCGCTGCCCGAGGAATTCGACGATGAATTCGACGAGATCCTGAACGAGCCGAGGTCCGCCGAGACAGCGCTCGACATGTTCCAAAGGCTGCAGCTCGATGAGGCGACTTGGGCGGCTTTGGACGAAGGGCTCAAGGAACCGCATTCGAACGAGATTCGTGAGATCGACCAAAGGGCATGGCCTCTAGGCTGAACCGGTGATATAACCGGTCAAGGTCAGGAGATGGTGAATGGCGACTGCAACGCAGCGCAAGGCAAGTTCGGCGCACCGGACCCGAGTCAAAAGCCGTGGGCTCGCACGCTTGGAGGTTCAAGTGCCGGCTGGCGACGTGGTGCTGTGCCGTCAGGTTGCCACAGTGCTGCGCGGTCCGAGGGGGCCGGCGTTGCGGAGGGCACTTGAAGCTGCATTGCAAACAGGCCCCCCTCGGACCGGGCTTGATTTGTTGCGGTCAAGCCTCCCCGATGAGGACGCTTCCGAAGCGCTCAACCAAGTATTGAACGAGCCGAGATCCACCGAAATCCGGGAGATCGACTGGTGACTCATCTTTTGGATACGAATGTTCTCTCGGAATCGAGCCGGCCGAAGACCGCAAGCCGCAATGTCTTGGCGTGGCTAGGAAAAATGCCAGAGGACCTGCTCTTTACCAGTGCTGTCTCAATTGGCGAGGTCAGGCTGGGCATAGAAAAGCTGACGCCGAAGGATGTTGGCAGGGCGCAAAGCCTGGAAATTTGGCTTCACGCTACGTTGCCAAAGTTCGGCTCGCGTATTCTTCCAGTCGATGAGCCCGTTGCACAACTTTGGGGCCGGCTCAGTGCCGGTCGGACCGTGCCTGTCATCGACACCTACATCGCCGCCACCGCTCTAGTACACGGCTTGACTGTCGCGACACGCAACATCAAAGACTTCGCTTGGACCGGCGTGCCGACGTTCGATCCCTTCGCCTTCGCCGGTTGACAGCTGACGCGCCCGGCCGCTTAAAGACCCAACAGAATTCTGTTCGCTGTTGCCAATTTGCTGTTGGGCCGTTGGCATGCGCCTTGAAAAGAGTCTTTCCATGCTCGAAAAATCCTACCAGGCCGCCGAGGTCGAGGGCCGTATCTATGCCGCCTGGGAGGCCGCCAACGCTTTTGCGGCGGGCCGTCCCGACCTGACCGAGGCCGAGCGCAAGAAGGCCAAGCCGTACTGCATCGTCATCCCGCCGCCGAACGTGACGGGCTCGCTGCATCTTGGGCATGCGCTGGTCAACACCATCCAAGACATCCTGATCCGCTTCGAGCGCATGCGCGGGCGCGACGTGCTGTGGCAGCCGGGCACGGATCACGCCGGCATCGCAACGCAGATGGTGGTGGAGCGGCAGCTGGCCGAGCGCCAGGAGCCGGGCCGGCGCGAGTTGGGACGCGAGAAGTTTCTGGAGAAGGTCTGGGCCTGGAAGGAAGAGTCGGGCGGGACCATCATCAAGCAGCTGAAGCGGTTGGGGGCCTCGGCCGACTGGTCGCGCTCAAAATTCACGATGGGCGAGGCGGGCGCGGCGGACGACCAGATGGTCCATGCCGTGACCAAGGTGTTCGTCGATCTGTATAATGACGGCCTGATCTACAAGGACAAGCGGCTGGTCAACTGGGACCCCAAGCTGCTCACGGCCATCTCCGACCTGGAAGTGGTGCCGACGGAAGTTCGCGGCACGTTCAAATGGGCCGATACCGACATCGACAAGGAGGGTGCGCCGATCCCGTTCGATGCGGGAAAGCTGATGAAGGCGCTCCTCAAAGAGCCGGGCGGGCATATGTATTATTTCCGCTATCCGCTGAAAGGAGAAAAATTCGACAAGGCCAACAAGGCGACGTTCATCGTCGTCGGCACGACGCGGCCCGAGACCATGTTGGGCGATACCGCCGTTGCCGTGAACCCGGACGATCCGCGGACGAATCACCTGATCGGCAAGCACATCGTGCTGCCGCTGGTCGGGCGCGAGATCCCGATTGTCGGCGACGAGTATGCCGATCCCGAGAAGGGGACAGGCGCGGTGAAAATAACGCCGGCGCACGACTTCAACGACTTCGAGGTCGGCAAGCGGCACGGGCTGGAGCAGATCAACATCTTCGATGCGACGGCCAAGCTGGTTGATACGGTGCCTACGAAGTATCGCGGCTTTGATCGGTTTGCGGCACGGTTCATGGTCGTCGCCGACATCGAGGCGCTGGGTCTGCTGGAGAAGGTCGAGCCGTCCACGCAGCAGGTCCCGCATGGCGACCGCTCGGGCGTGCCGGTCGAGCCGTGGCTGACGGATCAGTGGTATGTGAAGGCCGATGTGCTGGCTAAGCCCGTCATCGAGGCGGTCGAGAAGGGAAAAACCAAGTTCGTCCCGGCGAATTGGGACAAGACCTATTTCGAGTGGATGCGGAACATCCAGCCCTGGTGCGTCTCGCGCCAGCTGTGGTGGGGGCACCAGATTCCGGCTTGGTATGGGTTGAGCAAAGATGGCAAGTTGATCGTTTCGGGCATGGATCACAAAGCTTCGGCAGATGCCAAGCCTGAAATGCCTCGATTACATACTTATCACACCTTTGTCGCAGAATCGGAATCGGCTGCTTTAGATGCAGCTCGTGAATACTATGGTTGCAATGTCGAGTTGACCGACACTCCAGAATTCGTATTCCAACCTCGGAACAGTGGTCCGACTAGGTTTATCTGGCGCGACCCCGACGTCCTCGACACCTGGTTCTCCTCCGCGCTCTGGCCCTTCTCCACCCTCGGCTGGCCGGAGAAGACGCCGGAACTCAAGCGCTATTACCCGAACGCCGTGCTCGTCACCGGCTTCGACATCATCTTCTTCTGGGTCGCGCGCATGATGATGATGGGCTACCACTTCACGGGCGAAGTTCCGTTCCATGACGTTTTTCTCCATGGTCTCGTGCGCGACGAGAAGGGGAAGAAGATGTCCAAGACGACGGGCAACGTCATCGACCCCTTGGAGATCATCGACGAATACGGGGCCGACGCCCTGCGCTTCACGCTCGCCGCCTCGCTGGGCCAGGGGCGCGACATCAAGCTCGCCCCCGCGCGCATAGAAGGGTATCGCAATTTCGCGACCAAGCTGTGGAACGCGGCCATTTTCACCGAAGTGAACGGCTGCGTGCGTATCGAGGGCTACGAGCCCAAGAAGGCCAAGGAGACTGTCAACCGCTGGATCCTCGGCGAGACCGAGCGCGCCGTCGCGAGCGTCACCGAAAGCATCGAGACCTACAAATTCAACGATGCGTCGCTCACCGCCTATCAGTTCGTCCGCGGCGTCTATTGCGATTGGTACGTCGAGCTGATCAAGCCGATCATCACCGGGCCGGACAGCCCGGCCAAGGCCGAGACGCAGGCGACGGCGGCCTGGGTGCTGGACCAGATTCTTGCCCTCTTGCACCCCTTCATGCCGTTCATCACTGAGGAACTTTGGCGCGCCACGGCCGAGACCGGCCCCGCCCGCAAAAAGCTCCTGATCCTGAGCGATTGGCCGAAGCTGAAAGGCCTCGCCAACGCCAAGGCCGACGAGGAAATCGGCTGGGTCATCAAGCTGATTTCCGAAATCCGCTCCGTCCGCTCGGAAATGAGCGTGCCCGGATCGTCGCTGCTGCAACTTGAGCTGGTCGGCGCGAGCAAGTCCGAAAAGACCTGGGCCGATGCGCATGGCGACCTGATCAAGCGGCTGGCGCGGCTGATGGGCATCAGTTTTGCCAAAACGCCAAGCAAGGGATCGGTGCAGATGGTCATCGGCGCCATGACCGCCGCGCTGCCGCTAGCCGGCATTATCGATGTTGCGGCTGAAGAGGCGCGCCTCGCCAAGGAAATGGCTAAGACGGAAGCGGAAATCGCCAAGTCGGAAGCCAAACTCGGCAATGAGCAGTTCGTCTCCAAGGCCCCCGAGGAGGTGGTTGAGGAAATGCGCGAGCGGCTGGCCGAGCTGAAGGGCACGTTGGAGAAACTGCACGCGGCCAAGAGGCGTGTGATGGACTTAAAGTGAGGGTCTCGCCTCCATTGCGCTACCCTCCGCACCCCTCATCCGGCCAAAGGCCACCTTCTCCCCGTAAGAACGGGGCGAAGGAAAAGTTGCGGTATCTTTCCTTCGCCCCGTTCTTACGGGGAGAAGGTGGCGCCGTAGCGCCGGATGAGGGGGGCGCGAGGTTGCGTTAAGACGGTGCGACATCCTTGGGCGACAATCCCCTCATCCGGCGCCATCTTTATTTGCGTCTCCGCGCGGGGGGCCAACGTCTCCCGACCGGTGAAGTGATGGATCTTCGGCCCGCTATTTTTTGGTTGCTTACGGAGTTCCTCGCCAATGCTGCGTCGTGTGATCGAAGGCCTGTTCGTGCTCGCCCTTTTGGCCGTCGCCGGCTCCATGGGGGCGGCGCGCTATTGGCAAAAACCCGGCGATGGGTTCTGGTGGCGGGCGGCCGAGCTTGCCCAGATGCCCAAAGACTCCGGCCCCCTCGACATCTCCCAGACCCAGCGCCGGTCCACCCCCAGCGATGCGCTGGTCTGCCCCGAGCGGGTCTGCCAGAAGGCCAAACCCGACATCGTCGCGCCGGTCTTTCTGGTCAGCGCTGCGGATTTGCGCCGAAAGGTCGCCCTGGTCGCGCTGTCCGAGCCGCGCACGGACGAACTGGCCTGCGCTGCCGATTGCGAGAAAACGGCACGTTTCGTGCAATACTCAGCCGTGTTCCTGTTCCCCGACACCATCGACGTGAAGGTGATCGAGGCGGGCGCGAAGGCCTCGACGCTGGCGATCTACTCGCGCAGCGTGGTGGGCGCGGGCGATGGCGGCGTCAACCGTGAGCGCGTCACGCGCTGGCTGGCGGCGCTGCAACGGATTATCCCGGAGTCCTGAGGCCTCCTGGGTTGAAACGTCAAGGAGACGCCGCATGACCGCCTGGAAAAGTCTCAGCCTCGCCGCCGCCTGCGGGCTGGCGTTTGGAGCGGGCGCAGAGGCGCATCAGATCAAGACCAGAACTCTCGTCATCACGCACCCTTGGGTGCACGCGGCCGACAAGGGTGCCGCGCTCACCGATGGGTTCCTGGTCATCCGCAACATCGGGAGAGAGCCCGAGCAGCTGCTGGGCGCCGTCATAGACGGCGTCGGCGAAGCTACGGTGATGCGGGCCGGTCCCGCCAAAGGCGACGGCATGTGCACGCTCGCCAAGGGCATCGAGATTGCGCCAGGCGCGACTCTGGAGTTGAAACCGGAGCAGGCCGGCCTGAGGTTCGGCGCCGTGAGCAAGTCGTTATACGAAAACGCCTACGCCAATGGCGTGCTGAATTTCGCCAAGGCGGGCGCCGTGAAAGTGGAGTTCCTCATCGAAGCGGCGGATGCCAAAACGTCCGGCCACACCACCTTGGCAGAATGCAAACCCCTATCGGCGACGCAATAGCTCTACGCGCCCTTGCCCAGCGCCAACATCTCCACGTGCGCCAGTTGCCAGATGAACCCGCGCAACTCCAGCTCGGCCAAAAGCACCTTCTCCGGATCCCAGCGGTCCTCGATTTCGATTTCGAAATGCGTCAGATCGCGAAAGTTGGCGCGGTGGATGCGTTTCAGCGTGTTGGCCGACGGCAGCGTGTCGGGATCGATGCCCTGCGCACGCACCTTTTCGGCCATGGGCGAATGCGAGCCCATGTAGAGCGTGAAGCCATCCGGCGAGATGCGCTGGTCGAGGATGTAGTCGACCATGTAGGGGCTTAGCGTGTCAGTGAGTGAGAATTTCACGCTCTCCATGACGCCCGCAGCCACTGGGCGGTCGCGTGCTTTCTCGTCCAGGCGCTGCAAAATGGAGGTGCGCAGGGAGTCCTTGACCCCGTCCCAATCCACCAGCGCGTTCATCAGGTCGACGTTGCTGGTCTTGATGGCGTTGCCGAGCAACCCCGCCGTCGCCATAGGCGAGAGCGTGTAGGCGCAGATCAGCACAGCCAGTCCAGTGACGGCAGACCCAAAAGCCTGTTTGAGCGCTTTGATCAACGATCTATCCCGTCCAAACCCCGCATCACGAACCCCGAACTTCGGTTGCAGCCAAAAGTCTAGCGCCCGCCGGTAACCATAGTGTTGCAGAATTTGGGTGGCAGCAAGGCAGTGTCAAGTGCCGTGGCTATCGCCGCAGATTTGCTTCAGCGCCTGCCAGCTCTCCGGGCTCAGGATGGCGCGGCCTGGATATGTGGCGGCATCCTCTGCCAGCTTGGCGCGCTCCGGCGTCGGGGGATGGGTCGAGAAAATCGACGCACTTACTGGCGGGACGGGGGTTTTGCGCGCGGCTTTGTCGGTCTTGCCGTCAGGCGTGGCAGCGGCGGTTTCGTCTTGCGTCTCCAACTTCAGCAGGCGCTTGAAGAACACCGCCAGCGGGTGCGGTGAAATGTCAGCCGCCTTCAGGATGCGCAGCGCATGCGTATCGGCCTCGTGCTCGGCCTCGCGGGAATATTGCAACTCCAACAGCAGCGCCCCGGCATTGGTCAGCGTGCCTGACTGGCCGGAAGCGAACAGTTCGATGATGGCCGAGAGGCCCAGTGAGCGGATGATGCCAGCTTCCGGGTGCAGTTCGATGCCGTGGCCCATTTCGTGGGCGATCACGCCGGCGACCTCTTCCGGTGTTTCGGCTTCGGCGATCAGATTGCCGCTGACCACGATCTGTTCGCCGGGCACCGCGAAGGCGTTGATGATGTCCCAATGCACGACCTTGACATGAAAGGGGTTCGGGTTGCCGGAAGCCGCCGAAAGCACGCCAACCATTTCGTCCAGCGCCTTGTTGCCCGCAGGCGAGGTGCATTCGGCGTGGTCGCCGGCCAAATTCAGCGCGGCGCGTTGGCCGATTGAAACGCGCAGATCGCGCGGGATCAGGCTGGCGATGGTCTTCGCCGGCTGCCAGTTGAAAAGATACATGCCACCAATCCCGAGCGCGAGCGCGCCGACGATGGCGAGGCCAGGCAGGGCGTAGCGCCAGCGATGCGCTTGCGCCGACAGCTGCGGGGCGCGCTTCAAGAGCGCCGAGGCGAAACCGGAGTTGGCGACAAACAGTGTGGCTCCCGGCCGTTTCGGCGAGCGCAGAAGCGTCTCGTTGTCCTTCCAATGCACGGGCGTTGCGGCGTCCAAGCTGGACAGTGGCCAAACCTCCGGCGCCGCCAGTGTGGCGCCGGTGATTTCCAGCACATCGCCCAGCCGCACCGTCACATGGTGGGTGGCGGCGTTGCGGCCATCACTGTAGCGACCGGCGAAACTGGGCGTATCCAAGGGGTGGCCTCAAATCGAGAGGATGAAATAAGACGCTGCTTCGACATCGAAAGCTTCGGCAAGTCCCTCGCCGGTCTTGCTGAGCTTTTCCTGCGACTGTTGAATGCCGGCAAAATCGATAGTTCCGGAGGTCGACAGACGGTTGATGAAGTAGCGCGCCACGCGGGCTTCCGCCACCGGAGATAAAATGGTGAGAGTGGCGAAGGACATCAAGGTGTTGGACAGGAACAGCCAAAACATGCTCCAGCCTTTGACGTCGAGCGTAAAGCGCAAGCCTTCCAGCGTCGTCTCAGAAGCGAAGTAGCGGTACTCCTTGGCGTAAAACAGGCTCCACAGCGTGCTGGCGAGTACGCCGTATAGGGCCAGGAAGCCATAGATCATACCAATCAGGCCCGCCAAGACCCAGCCTTGGTCCTTCAGTTCCGGCGCGTTCCAATCGACCTTGCCGTTTGCATCTGTTGCGGTCTGCATCGCCTCGGTAAGTGGCACGGCCAATGGAGAAATGATAAAGAAGGCGATGCCGCCGATCACCGCCAGGAGCACGATTGTTCCGATCCAGGCGACCGAATAGGACGGATAGAGCGGCCCGGCTTTGCCCGTATAGTTGAACGGCCGGTCGCCGAAGCGGGTGTCGCGCGTCATGGTGCGGTGCAAGAAATTGTCGCGCCAGGGCGTCAGCCAACCCGACGTCATGCTGGAGGCGACGGCGCTCCACAGGCTGTGCCAGCCGTAGGACCAGGACGAGCCGACAACTGCACCGCGCACGCCGCGCCATTGCAGGCGCGACCGGCGGTAGCGGCGCGCCCGGTAGATGGCGACATTATAGAGATACCAAATGGCTGGCAGCGCCACGACGACGAGCGCGCCGGCGGCGGGGCCGAAATACAACTGTCCGCCGACCAGGAGCAGCTGGAATGGCAACAGGATGCCGAACAGCACCATCAGAAAGCCCAGGAACAGCTCTTTGCCGGTTCCGGTGTATTCCAACGGCTCGCCATTGACGCGGATCGAGGAGGCGATGCGCCGGCGCACCTCGGTCTTGCCCCAGAAGTGATAAATGCCGAGCGTGACGATGGTCAGCATCAGGTTGAAGAACCCGAGGCCCGCCAAGCCCCAGGTCGTACCGGACCAGCTGATGTTCGCGGCTTCGCCTTTTTCAGGCAACGGCGGCGGTGGGGGCGGCAAGGTGGCGGCGCTGATGTCGGTCATGAAGTCTGTCCCTGCCTGGTCGCTGTAAGAAATGCAGTTTTGGCATCGCGTGCACGAGTCGGGCCAATTCCGGATCGGCCGCAGTTAACCTTGCCCACTTAAGCTGACACGTGACGCGCCGTCAGTCGTCCTTCGGCCACATCTGCCGCCGAATCGCCATGCCGCTGTCAACGCCCCGCCCAGCTGGGGGGCTACCTGCTTGCCCGTCTGCGAAGGCGGCAGTGCGGATTGTTTGCGCGGCGCATGACCCTGGGGAGTCTACAATGTTTTGCCTTCCATTGGCACTCGCGGGCGATTTCCTGCGGGCTCCAAACTTTTGTCGCGGTGGCGCGCTCTCCGGTTCAAAGGTGAGTTTATCCACCGGCCGAAGTTTTTGTGCCACCTGTTGCATGGGCGCAACGAACTGAGGCGATGTCGCCAAGAAGCCGCCATAAACCGGCGAGATAGTGTGATCAGACGAAAGTAGGAGCGCGGACGTCACGTTGCAGAAGGGCATCACTTAGGAGTTGTCCGGAGAGTACCACCCACAGCGGCCGTTGTGCTGATTGGACAGGATCGGATGATGTTTCTCGGTGATGGCGCACAGGCGCAGCAGCGTCGAACTGTCCGTCAGGCGTAGCGAAGCGGGAACGATTATGGATTCGAAAAAGTTCGACAAGTCGAAGCTGCCCAGCCGTCACGTGACGGAAGGGCCGAGGCGCGCGCCACATCGCTCGTATTATTATGCGATGGGGTTGACCGAGGAGCAGATCCACCGCCCTTTCGTTGGCGTGGCCAGCTGCTGGAACGAGGCGGCGCCCTGTAACATCGCGCTGATGCGCCAGGCGCAGTCGGTCAAGCGCGGCGTGAACGAAGCGGGCGGCACGCCGCGCGAGTTCTGCACCATCACGGTCACCGACGGCATCGCCATGGGCCACCAAGGCATGAAGAGTTCGTTGGTGTCGCGCGAGGCGATCGCCGATTCCGTTGAGCTGACCATTCGCGGCCACAGCTACGATGCCCTGGTCGGCTTGGCCGGTTGCGACAAGTCGCTCCCCGGCATGATGATGGCCATGGTCCGTTTGAACGTCCCTTCCGTATTCATGTACGGCGGCTCCATTCTGCCCGGCAAGTTCAAGGGCAAAGATGTAACGGTGGTGGACGTGTTCGAGGCAGTTGGCCAACACTCGGCCGGCAAGATGTCGGACGAGGATCTCCATGCGCTGGAGTGCGCCGCTTGCCCGGGTGCGGGCGCCTGCGGCGGTCAGTTCACGGCCAACACCATGGCGATGGTGTCGGAAGGCATCGGCCTCGCGCTCCCCGGTTCGGCAGGCGCGCCCGCCCCTTATGAATCGCGCGACGAATTCGGCGTCGCCAGCGGTCACGCCGTCATGCGGCTGATCGCGGAAGGTTTACGTCCGCGTGACATTGTAACGATGCAATCGCTTGAAAATGCTGCTACATTGGTAGCTGCAACCGGGGGGTCGACAAACGCCGCATTGCATCTTCCCGCGCTCGCTCACGAAGCGGGCCTCAAGTTCGATCTGTTCGACGTGGCCAAGATTTTCAAGCGTACGCCCTACATTGCCGACCTCAAGCCGGGCGGCAAATACGTGGCCAAAGACGTCTACGACATCGGCGGCATTCCGCAGATTATGCGGGCGCTGCTGGATGGCGGTTATCTGCACGAGGATTGCATCACGGTCACCGGCAAGACCATCAAGCAGAACCTTGAGGGCGTAAAGTTCAACGAGAACCAAAAGGTCGTCTACCCGGTATCGAAGGCGCTCTCTCCGACGGGCGGCGTGGTCGGCCTGCAGGGCACGCTCGCCCCCGAGGGCGCCATCGTAAAAGTCGCCGGCATGAAGATGCTGAAATTCTCTGGCCCGGCGCGCTGCTTTGACTCGGAAGAAGAGTGCTTCGAGGCCGTCTCGAAAAAGCAATACAAGGAAGGCGAAGTCATCGTCATCCGCTACGAGGGTCCCAAGGGCGGTCCCGGCATGCGCGAAATGCTCTCGACCACTGCGGCCCTCTACGGCCAGGGCATGGGCGAGAAGGTTGCTCTGGTTACGGACGGCCGTTTCTCGGGCGGCACGCGCGGCTTCTGCGTCGGCCATGTTGGACCAGAAGCGGCACTGGGCGGTCCCATCGGACTACTAAAGGATGGCGACATCATCACCATCGACGCCGACAAGGGAACCATTGACCTCGAGGTGAGTTCCACTGAATTGGCCGCGCGCAAAAAAGCGTGGAAGCCGCGCCTCACCGACTATCGCAGCGGCGCTCTGTACAAGTTTGCCCAACAGGTTGGCCCCGCGAGAGACGGCGCCGTAACTCACCCCGGGGGCGGGGCGGAAACGGTGTGCTATGCGGATATCTAAGGTGCGCGTTGCCGCTTTGGCGCTGATCGCTCTCGGACTGGCAGGCGTGATGCTGCCGTCCGGTGGCGGCGCCGCCAGTCTTGATCGCGATGTGGTCGCGGCCTACAACGCCAGCAAAGCCGCGCTCAAAAAGCACGACTTCGCCCGCGCCATCCCCGACCTTAAGTTGGCGGCCGACCATGGCGTGTTCCTGGCGCAGTATTATCTCGCCCGCCTCTACGCCATGCCGGGCCAGTCCTTCACCAACCACGCCCGCGCCTTCGAGATGTTGCGCAAGCTGGTGAAAGCCAACAGCGCCATCGATCCTTATGTCGATCAGCGTGCGCCGTTTGTGGCGCGGGCCGAAATGCTGCTGGCGCTGTACTATCGGCACGGCGTGCCGGAGCTGTCCGTGCCGGCAAATGCAGGGGTCGCCAAGGCGCACCTGGAAAACGCCGCGCTGCGTCTGGGCGACACCGACGCCCAGTTCGAACTCGGCCGCCTCGATCTTGAGAATCCCGAGACCGTCGCGCGCGGGCTTGATACACTCGACAATCTGGCCGTCACAAAACATCACGCGGCCGCCGCTGCCGAAGTCTCGCAGGCTTACTCCCAAGGGCGGCTCATGAAACGCATGCCGTATCAGGCGCTGGCCTATGCAACCTTGGCGGCGAAGTTTGCGACCGACGCCGAGCGGTTGGAAATTGGCGATCTCTACCAGACGCTCTATTGCCAGACGGGCGCTGCCGATCGCGACAAGGCCGACGTGTTCTTCCGCGAATTGGAACAGAGCGGACGCGACGACAGCGATGGCGGCATGGCTCCAATCGTGCAGCTGCGGCAGGAGCGCGTCGACGGCGTGCTCGACTTAGCCGAGGTCAATGCCACGCGTGTGTGCAGCAACGGCGAGGCTGTGCCGCTGCCGGGCGAGGCGGCAGGCGCCTTGCCGTCGCCGAACGCTCCAGTGCGCAGCGCCGCAATGGCCCAGGCCAACGCCAAGAGGGGGCGTTCGTCCCCCGTCGGCTTCGTCGGCCCGGCCATGGGCATCGGCCTGACGGATCTCGAACAGCCGCGCGAAATGACTGACGAGGGCGACCCGGCCGAGGAAGAGCCGGTCCTGCCGAGCAATTGAAAGTTTCGGGCGAGCGGCTGTCATTTGCGGGACGGGTGCGCGGCAGCCTGACGATTGCGGAGGCGCGCCGGCTGGCCGTCGGCGCACACGGATTATCCAACCCAGGCCGCACGGGGGGCTTGAGCGCCGCCAAGTCCGGCCCCCTCGCCACCCGCCAAAAACTCCGCACCACAACACGCGACCTCGGCCTGCTGCAGATCGACAGCGTCAACGTGCTGGTGCGCGCGCACTTCATGCCGCTGTTTTCGCGGCTGGGTGCCTACGACCACGCCCATCTGACCGACGACGCATATTGCGCGCCCGCCAAGAAGCGCCTGTTCGAATATTGGGCGCACGAAGCCTGCCTGATACCCATTGAGATGCAGCCGTTGTTCCGCTGGCGGATGGCCGAAGCCGAGCGCGGGATCGGCATCTACAAGGGCCTCGTGCGCTTTGCCGAGGAGCGCAAATCCCTGGTCGCCGAGGTGTTGGCCGCCGTGCGCGAGCGCGGCCCCCTCCAGGCCTCCGATATCGAGATCGGCGAAAAAAAAGGCCCCGGCTGGTGGAGCTGGAGCGACGCCAAAACCGCCATCGAGTGGTTGTTCTGGGCCGGCAAGGTCACGACCCTGCGCCGTGAGACGGCCGGCTTCGCGCGCATCTACGACGTGCCCGAACGGGCGCTGCCTGCTGATATTCTGGCCCTGCCGACGCCTGCGCCGGACGAAGCGCAGCGAGCGCTGATTTTGCATGCGGCAAGGTCGCTGGGCGTTGCGACGGAGACGGATCTTCGCGAATATTTCCGGCTGCCCGTCGCCGAAGCCAGGGCGCGTCTGGCCGAACTGGAAGAGTCCGGCGAACTTTTGCGAGTTTCCGTCGAAGGCTGGGACAAACCGGGATTCATGCTGCCGGGCGCAAAGACCCCGCGTGCTGTATCTGCGGCCACCTTCCTCTCCCCGTTCGATCCCCTGATCTCCGAACGCGGCCGCGCCGAACGGCTGTTCGATTTCCATTACCGCATCGAGATCTACACGCCTGCGCACAAACGTCAGTATGGGTACTATTGCCTGCCGTTTCTGTTAGGTGATCGGATCGTCGGCCGCTTCGACTTGAAGGCGGACCGTGCCGAGAGCGCGCTGCGTGTCGAGGCCGCGCATGTCGAAGGGCATGCGGATATCAGCGAGGTGGCCGATGCCGCGCGCGGCGAGCTGGCGCGGTTGGCCGCGTGGCTGGGGCTGGAGCGTGTGGTGGTGATGGGCCGGGGTGGGTTGGCGGGGGCGTTGCGGTAAGACGGTGTCAGGCACTTATTGCGCTTGCACGGACTAAGCGACCAAATCCGTGCGGATCGATAAGCAATAAGTGCCTGATGCCCAGTAGCGTGCCGGTCGGACAGCCCTGCAAGCAACTGGGTGTCAGGCACTTGCGAGCCGCAAGGTCCTGACACCGGCCATGCTGTGGCTCCAGGAACACGGCGGGTTCCGCCAATTGGCCGTCGTCACACTCAAAACAAAATCAAGCCGCTTTCGGCGCCCTTTTTCTGATCACTGACCAATTGGGTCCTGTCCGAAAAGGGAGTGCAAACCGTGTCAAAGCTCGGCATTGCGGCGTTCGCGTATGGCGTTTCGCTGGTTGGAATTCCGTGCGCGGTCTTCGCCGATGAGATCAAGGCGACATCAAAGGTCGACGCCGCCGTGGTTTATTCGAAAGGCGCCGAGGTGACCCGCCTGGCAAAAGTTCACCTCGATGCCGGGGATCACACCATCATCCTCAACGACCTTCCAGCAAACCTGGTGCCATCGTCCATTCGCCTGGAGGGCCGGTCGAGTGCGCGCCTGGATATCGGCCCGATCGACAGCCGGGCCGTTGCCATCGAGGCGGAGCTATCGCCGGCCACCGTCACAGCGCGAAAACAGATCGAGCGCGACATCCAGAAACTACGGGATGAACAGACCCTGCTTGGCGCTGCCTGGGAAGCGGCAAAGGTGCAGCGGGAGGTTATTGCTCAGCTCATCCAACTGCCGGGCCGGCACGCATTAGATCCGGCGCCCCAAAGCGCGGCGCAGCCGGACTGGGCTCAGCTTCTCAATCTGGTTGGCGAGCGCACGGAAAAAGCCCAGCGATCCATCCTCGAACTTGGGCTGAAGTCGCGCGATATCGACCGTTCAATTGCGGAATTGAACGACAAACTGCAGGCGCTCGCGCCCGCAGCCGTGCGCAACCAAACCGAGGTCAAGGTGGCGGTCACGGCCCTGACAGCCCAGGACGCCGAACTGCTGGTCCGCTATCAAATCGCGGATGCTTCGTGGACGCCGTTTTACGATGCGCGCCTCGACACTGGCACGGCTGACAAAGCCCCGCGTCTGGAAATCGTACGCCGCGCCACGGTCCGGCAACAAACCGGTGAAGCCTGGGGCAGCATCGCCCTGTCGCTCTCAACCGCGCCCGTTAACGCGAAAACCGCCGCGCCCGATCTCGTGATGCTGCAGGTCAGCTATCAGACCGAGGCGGAGTATGCTGCTGGTCCACGTAAAGTTGCGACGGTCTCCGTGGCACCTGGCGCAAACATCAGCTCGCTGACCGAGAACGACAAGAGCGTGCCGGACGTTCGCAGCCAATCGGCCGAGGTCTTGGTGCAACCCTTCCAATCGGTGTTCACGGTGCCGGGCCGGGTCAGCGTGGCTGGCAACAATGACGCCAAGCACGTGCACATCAGCGACGACGACATCACGCCGCAACTGCTGGTGCGCGCCGTCCCGCGTCTGGATCAGACGGCCTACCTTTACGCCAAGCTGACCATGCCCAAAGACGCCGCAACGCTGGCGCCGGGGCCAGTCACGCTCTACCGCGATGGCGCGCAGGTCGGCGCGGGCCAATTGCCTCTGCTGGTTGCCGGCGAACCGCATGAACTGGGCTTTGGCGCCGACGACAAAGTAAAGGTCAAACGCGTGGTGCTTGAGGACCAGACCGGCGAGAGCGGCATCTTCCTGACCTCGCAAGTGGAGAACCGCAACTACCAGATCACAGTGCAGAACCTGTATGGCAATCTGGTGCAGGTGCGGTTGCTCGACCGCATCCCCGTATCAGCGCATGATGATATCAAGGTTGAGCCGAAGTTCAGTGTCGAGCCGACGCGCCGCGATGTCGGCAATCGCCTGGGCACCGTGGTTTGGGACTTGGCCATGCCGGCGCAAGACACCAAGGTGATCGCTCTCGGCTATCGCGTCTCGGCCCCCACCGGCAGGCGCATCGCCTATAGCGAGAAAACCGACGACATGCTGTTCGCGGGCATGACGCTGTCGTTCTAAACCAAGGCGGGCGGGTGAGCCATACCCCCCAGTCAATCATGCGGCGCCAATCGTCACCCTGGCCCCGGGCCGGGATCCAGCACTTCGTGCGTTTAGCAGCAGGCGGACGTTGGCGAGGTCACCGATGCGGCACGGCGTGAGTTGGGCCGATGGCGGCGTGGATGACGTTTGAGCGGGTGGTGGTGAAAGGCCGGGTCAGGCTGGCCAAAATATGACGGTGTTGCAATTGACAGTATGACACAAGCTGTCATCCCCGGCGCGGCGCAGCGTTTTGACGGTGCGCCGCAGACCCGGGATCTCCATCGGCTCCAGCGCCTGTCGCACCACGGCTGGAGCCGATGGATTTCCCGGGTCGGCACTGCACCATGAAGACTGCTGCAGTGCATCCGGGATCACATTTTTTGGTTCGAACGGATCGGAAAATGCTGTTTTGGTTCAAATCCCGGCGATTGGCGTCAGCGCGCTGCCATCCAGGAAGCGCGAATAACGGAACGGCCGCGGATCGACGATCGGCTTGGCGCCGGACACCAGATCCGCCATCAGGCGGCCGGCGCCGGGGCCAATCCCAAAACCGTGGCCGGAAAAGCCGCTGGCAAGGTAAAGCCCCGGCACCTTGGGGATCTCGTCAATCACGGGAATAGCGTCGGGCGTGACGTCGATCAGCCCGGCCCAGCGTTCGCTGACGCGCGCCTCGCGAAAACGCGGGAAGTGGCGGCCTAGGCTCGCCATGGCTTGGCGCAGGATCGAAGTCGCGGGTTGGGGATCGAGCACGCGTAAAAGTTCGAACGGGCTCGCCTCATCCAGCGGCCACCGCCGCGAGAGACTGAAGTCCTCGAGGAAGCGGCGTCCAACGCGCAACCGGAGGCTGCGCCATTCCTGCGTCAGGGCGGGCAGGTATTTGAAGAATAGGCGAAAACTGTCCGGCACCACGTCCACCACGGTGGCCCGGCCGTGGGCAATGGTGTAGCCGCCGTCCAGGCGTTTGCGCACGGCGAAGTCGGCGCCGGCCATGGTGCGCTCAACGCCGGCATCAAGAGGTTGCGTACGCAGCACCGAACTCACTACGCCAAGTTGCGGCAGCGCCACATCCATCGACCCGCAGAACAACCGCGACCACGCCCCGCCAGCCAGCACGGCGCTGTTGCAGCGGATGACGCCGCGCTCGGTGACCACGGCGGATAAGCGTCCGGCGCTGGTTTCGATGCCGCGTACCGCGCAGCGCAGGTGGATGCTGGCGCCCTGGCGGGCCGCGGCGCGGGCCAACGAGGGCGCAGCCTTCTGAGGTTCGGCGCGGCCGTCGCTGGGTGTGTAGAGTGCGCCCTTCCAGGTGCGCGTACACCCCGGCTGCAGCCGTTCCGCCTCGGCCCCCGACACCATCCGGGTATCCAACTGATGCGCCCTGGAATGTTCCAGAAAAGCCTCGTTCGCCGCCACCTCGGCCGCCGTCTCGCACAAATAAAGGATGCCGCATTGGGCGAAACCGGTCGGCTCCATGAGCCGCTGCTCAAGGTTGCGCCAGAGCTTCAGGCTCTCGATGATCAGTGGCAGTTCGCGCGGGTCGCGACCCATCTGGCGGCACCAGCCCCAGTTGCGGCCGGATTGCTCGCAGGCGATCTCGTGCTTTTCGCACAGGGCGACCGAAATTCCACGCTCGGCCAGGAAATAGGCGGTGGCCGCGCCAATGATGCCACCGCCGATGACGACGGTGTCGACATGGTTCGGCAGGGCGGGCGTGTCGGGAACGGGATCGGGAACAGGGGGCAAACCGGACAACTCGGATCTGTGGCGGGCGCGTGGCGGCCATGCCGCAGCGTTTTCTATCGCGTTAACAGGACATTAGACAACCGGGGCTAGGGTACGGGGTGAATTCCGCCGGGGTTTGGCCCGGCGCACCTCAGATGTAGCGGGTTCGGTGTGAAGGCGGTCTTGAATCTTGCCGGCGTTTTCGGCTGGCGGTCCAACAGAGCGTTGGCGGCTGTGCGGTCGTTCGCTGTGCGAACCGCCACGTCCGCCGCCAGTATCAAGACGGCGCTGCCAGGCCGTGTCGCCCGGTTGGGCCTGAACCGCACTCTCACCTATCTCCTCACGGCCATTTTGGTCGCAACGCTGATCGCCAGCGGTTGCGGCATCATGAGCAACAGCTGGCGTCAGATCCTGGACGCCGAAGCCAAGGCGCGGGCCCTCGACCTGAATGGCCACTTGATCGACCATGTGCCCGATCTGGCGGACATTGCGAGCGGCAAGCCGATTTCGCCGTCATCCCTGATGTTCTTGAAGCATATTCAGAGCGATGACGGCGTTCTGAGCCTCCGCATTTTCGGAACCAGCGGGCTACTGCGCTATCAACCCGAGTCCGAGGCGAGAGCCTCGCCGCAACCGACCGGCGCTGCGCTGCCTGAGGCAACTCAAGCCGCGATCGCCAATGGGCGGATTGAACTCGCTCGCTACCACGGGCCAGCAGAGACCAAGGGATCGTACCTGATCGAAGCCACCGTACCGATCTTGGACAGTGGCCGCGTGGTTGGGGCGTTCGAAGTTCCGATCAACATGACGGCGAGCTACACCTCGATCTTGTCCATCCTGATCAATGCGACCATTTCCTTCGGCCTGAT
Organism: Hyphomicrobiaceae bacterium; assembly: GCA_031393505.1. GTDB lineage: Bacteria > Pseudomonadota > Alphaproteobacteria > Rhizobiales > Hyphomicrobiaceae > JANYHF01. The sequence continues at coordinate 26,877 of JANMVX010000002.1, forward strand.
TCTCGCGGTGGCCTTCGGCGTGCCCGGCATCGGCTTCTGGCTCAGAACCCGCCAGAAGGAGTTGGCCGAGCACAAACTCGACTTCCTGACGCAGCACGATGCGCTGACCTCGCTGCCAAACCGCGCCAGCCTGATGCGGCGTCTGAGCTGCCTGCTTCCGGCCGACGGCGGCCAGCCTAAAGCCGTCGCCGTTCTGTCGCTGGGTCTGGACCATTTCAAGGAAATCAACGGCTCGCTCGGCCACGAGGCCGGCGATCAGTTGTTGCGCGATGTCGCCGACCGCCTGAACGGCGCGCTGTTGTCGGGAGAGTTTGTCGCCCGTGGCGGCGGCGATGAGTTCATTGTCGTCAAGGATTGTTCCGAGACGTGTTCCAACCAGGTGGAGTGCGCCACTGAACTGGCGCAGCGGCTGATCAAGAATTTCGCCCGGCCGTTCCTGGTGCGTGACACCTCGACCCGCGTCTCGCTGAGCATCGGTATCGCCGGCTGTCCGGAAGACGGCATTGATCCCGAGACGCTGATCAAGAACGCCAATCTGGCGCTCCAGTCCGTCAAGGCCGGCGCGCGCGGCACCTTCCGCTTTTACGAAGGCGCGATGGACGAGCAATCGCAGCGCCGCCGTTGCGTGGCCCGCCAGGTGCGCGTGGCCTGCGAGACCGATGGTTTCCTGCTCAATTATCAGCCGGTCTACAGTATGACAACTGGCCTGCTGTCCGGCTTCGAGGCGCTGGTGCGGCTGCCGCAGTCCGATGGCGGCATGGTCTCGCCGGCCGAGTTCATTCCGGCAGCCGAAGATCTGGGGCTGATCACCAAGATCGGCACCTGGGTTCTGGAGACCGCCTGCAAGCAGGCCGCGCTGTGGCCTGAGGACCTGACCATCGCCATCAATGTGTCGCCGGCCGAGTTCCGAGAGGGGCGCGTGGTCGAACGCGTGGCGGCGGCGCTCGCCAAGAGCGGCCTGAAGCCCGAGCGTCTGGAAGTGGAAGTGACCGAGGGCGTGCTCCTGGTCGATACCGAAACCACCCGGCGCACCATGGACGGCCTGAAAAAACTCGGCGTCGCCATCGTTCTCGACGACTTCGGTACGGGGTACTCGAGCCTCTCCTACCTCTGGCAGTTCCGCTTCGATAAGCTGAAGATCGACCAGTCGTTCGTGCGCGCGATAGGCAAAGGCAATCACGTCACCGACATCATCCGCACCATCATTGCGCTGGGCCGCGCGCTCGATCTGCGCGTGACCGCTGAGGGCGTTGAGACCGAAGCGCAGGCCTCGGTGCTCAAGGCCATGCGCTGCGATCTGGTGCAGGGCTATCTCTACGGCAGACCGGTGGCCCAGCCCGACGTGCCGGCCTACATGGCGCGGCCGTTGCCGGGCAGCCTGGCGGCAGCGGCGAACCGGCGGTCCGCCTAGCCGCCGCGCTTACCCATCCAATTGATGACAGCGTCGTGCAGGCTCGCCGTCACGCCGAACCAGTTATGGTCGTGCGGCAGCAGCTTGTCCTGGAACGCGACCCAGAGCGGCTTGGTCAGCACCACATTGGTGAAATCCTGCAGCGGTGGGGCGAAGTAGAAGGCCAACGCCAAGGCCGCCAGCATCGCCAGCGAAGCGCCCGGATGCTGGAAGTCCGCCAGCTTCATGGCCGTGCCGAACGAGGCCTTGATCTTGGTGTTGAAGACATCGACGCTGTAGATCTCATCGAGGATCAGGTGCGAGAGAAACCCAATCAGCACGAAGGAGCCGGCAAGCCAGGCCAGGCCCGGCCCATGGCCAAGGCCGCGCACGTAAAAGATCGCGGTGAGGCAGGTAAAGAACAGTCCGGCCGCCAGCGAGTGGAAGATGCCGCGGTGATGCGAGATGTGGTGGAAGACGTTGTGGCCAATAAAGCGGATGCCGAGGAAAGTGGCGACCCACGCGATCCACATTTCAGCCAGCGAATAGGTCGGCGGCAGATTGAACATCACCGCGAAGGCGATGACGATGCCGAGGCCGGTGAAGAGCAGCTGCGAGGGCCGTGATGAACCGAGGTCGATGTCGGGAAGTATGGCCCCGATCGCGCCAGCACAGGCCAGTGTGACGATGTCTGTCTGCGGCACCATGCCGGAGGCCTGGGTGAGCGTCGCAAGCGCGCCGCTGCCGATGATGCCGACGGCAAGATGGGTCGCGAAATTGGCCATGGCGGGGGAGCCTCTCGAATGGATCGGACGGGTTCGGATCGACGCGAGGGACAAAGGCGCGAACCAGAGGGCGCCGGAGGGCAAGAGGGGTGCTGATTCGAGGGGCTGGCGGCAAGAGGTGGCGGGGGATTGGCTGTGGATAAGGGCGCAACACTTTGTTGGTCTGAGCTACTATGCGCGATGCGCACTTCTCTTCTCCCCCTGCTTAGGGGGAGAGGATGTCGCCCGAGCCCGAAGCGCGAGGAATTAGCGACAGGTGAGGGGCAGCCGCTTGCTCCGGCGGCATAAACGGGGACAGTTTACTTATATCGCATCACCGCCATGCGAACGGCGACGGTTTTTCGGCGCGATGTAAGTAAACTGTCCTCGTTTATGCCGCCCCTCACCGACCGCGTGGCTCTTGCCGCAAAGAAGCGACTGCGAGACGCGGTCTCCTCTCCCCTTGCAAAGAAAGTGGCGAGGGGAGAGTCCGTATCCGTCTCTTCCGATGAGTGACTCTCATGCGTACCCGTCCCACCTTCCGCTTTGCGCCCAGCCCGAATGGCGAGTTGCATCTGGGGCATGCCTATTCGGCGCTCTTGAACTTTGATCTGGCGCGCCGGCATGGCGGGCGATTTCTGTTGCGCATTGAGGATATCGATCTTGCGCGCAGCCGGCCGGAGCATGTGGCGGGCATTTTCGACCAACTGGCCTGGCTTGGCATCGCGTGGGAGGAGCCGGTGCGGCGGCAGTCGGAGCATTTCGCCGAGTACCTTGCGGCCGCCGCGCGCCTGTTGGGCGAAGGGCTGCTCTATCCGTGTTTTGCGACGCGTGCGGACATTGAGGCGGCGACGCGGGATGCCAAGGACCCGGATGGCGCGGCGTTGTATCCGGGGATATGGCGGGGCGCCGATGCCGCAAGCATTGCCGCAAGGCAAGCGGCGGGAGAGCCGTTTGCGATGCGGCTGGATATGGATCGAGCGGTGGCGCATCGTCGGCAGTTGCGTAGGGGCGACGAGCCGTCGCCCTCTGGCAACGAGTCCGCCGTTGGAGGGCGACGGCTCG
>JANMVX010000015.1:0-14455 GCA_031393505.1 Hyphomicrobiaceae bacterium
CCGATTGCCGCGCGCCAGACTATGGTGGGTGCACTCGGGCGAAGCGATCAGCAGATCGACCTTGCCAACGTCCGGGAAGATCTCGGCGCCAGTCTGATCCGATAGCGTTGCCGTGACGACATTCTTGCGTGCCGTGGCGAAATTGTCGGCATAGGTGGCCGTCGCCATGGGCCAGAGATCGACTGCACCGACCATCCGGATGCCGGCGGCTGTAGCGCCCCAGCTGCTGCCGCCAGCGCCACAGAACAAGTCGATTCCGCGCAGCCCCATCTCGTTCTCGCGCTCCAGAAACGAATCATCCGCTTCTCAGAGTTACCTGGTCTTGCCTTTGCAGGCCAGCGGTACTCTCGACAGCGGCCAGGATACGCCCAAGACATCCATCGGGATCGCGCTCGAGCTGGTGCTCCCAGATCCGGATCACCGTCCAGCCCGCACGTCGCAGCCTGGCGTGGTTGCGGGCGTCGCGTTTCCGGTTGGCCGCGATTTTCTGTTCCCACTTTTCCGAGAGTTTCAGCCTCCAGGCGGGGAACCGCCAGCCGTGCCAGAAATCGCCGTCCACGAAAACCGCCACTTTCGCCTTCCGCAACACGAAATCCGGTCTGCCCGGCAGATCAGAGACATGCGACTCGAACCGACGCCGGGCCCGTTTGAGCATCGACGCCAGCTTGAGCTCGGGCCCGGTACCCTTGCCTTTGATGCGAGCCATCACGGCGCTTCGCCTCTCCGGGCTCATGATATCGCCGCGATGGGGTCTGACCTTCGCTTCATCTCTGGAAGTCTTCATGGAAACACCGGAGGGCGGGACATTGCTCAGTAGGGTTCGCTTCTCTTGCTGTCCCCGGGCATATGGATATGTTCGTAAGGTGCTTTTCAATGATTCGATGAATTTCCATCCCGAGGAGCAGCGTGGCTGTGGACTACGAGATCGCCGCGCCCAAGGCCAGCACACTTGTCGAGTCATTGCGCGGCGTGGGCTATTCCGCAGCGACAGCAATCGCCGACCTGATCGACAACAGCATATCAGCAGGTGCGCAGAATGTCTGGCTGCGCTTCAATTTCGACGGGCCGGCGTCCACGATATCCATCCTGGATGATGGTCGCGGCATGTCTGGGGATGGACTGCGGCGGGCCATGGTGCTGGGTGCCAGCAATCCGCTTGGCTCGCGACAGTCGGCAGATCTGGGACGCTTTGGACTGGGACTGAAAACTGCGTCGTTCTCACAATGCCGATGCCTCACCGTCGCATCCCGTCACGACTCCCAAACTGCGGTGCGGCGTTGGGACCTCGACTATCTCGCTCAATCGGGCGCTTCAGACTGGCGGTTGCTCATGGCGGCGCGACTAGGCTCCGAGCGCCATTTGCAGCCGCTGCATGAGCTTGCCACTGGCACGATCATCGTCTGGGAAGTGCTGGATCGGATCACCGCCGGATATCGTTCGGGCGAGCGCAAGTCGGAAGACGCGTTCTATGCCGTGGCGTCGGAAATCGATGCGCATCTGGGCCTGGTCTTCCATCAGTTCCTTGAGGGACACGGAGCTGCGTTGCGCATCTTCATCAACGGCCAACGTGTGAAATCGTGGGATCCCTTCATGCGCTTCCATCCGGCGACCGAATCAACGCCGTCCGAGGTCGTCTCGACGACTTCCGGCAAGGTTGAATTGCAGGGCTTTGTTCTGCCGCATCGGGACAAGTTGACGGATGACGAGAACTTGCGCGGCGGCGGCTCGGAAGGTTGGGCCGCATCGCAAGGCTTTTACGTCTACAGGGCGCGCCGCTTGATGGTCGCAGGTGGCTGGCTGGGGCTTGGCGTACCGCGACAGTGGACGATGGAAGAGCCGTATCGCCTCGCGCGCCTCCGGTTGGAGTTCGAGAACAGCGCCGACGCCGACTGGGACATCGACGTCAAGAAGTCTGTTGCGAGACCCCCGCGGGTGTTGCGGCCTCGCCTGTCGGACTTGGCGAACATCGTCAGGGAGAAAGCGATCCGCGTTTTTGCCCACCGCGGCAACTACGGAGCGCGAACAGCAGTCGCCGAGGTTGTTCCAGCTTGGGAAAGCGGCTCCGTCGGGAGCCGGCAGGGACATCGGGTGAATCGCAAGCATCCCGTCGTACAGCAGGCGCTGCAGGCCGCTGGCGACCAGGCCGCGATTGTCGAGGCCGCCCTCAGGATCATCGAGGTGACGGTGCCGGTCGAACGCATCTGGCTTGAGACCGCCGAGCGCGGTGAGGTCAAGGAAGCGCCGACCGGACTTGAGGCACCGGCTGAAATCGTGGCCATCGCCCGGGCCCTTGTCAACCGTTGGACAGGGAAGATCGGAATGACTCTGCCCCATGCGCTTGAGCAGCTGAGCAAGACTGCGCCCTTTCAGATGTACCCTGGGATTGCGCGACAGCTTCAAGTTTTTGGCCATTCAACCGGGACCGACAAATGACCAAGACGATCCACCAGGCCGCGCTCGAAATGGCTCAGTCGATGCTGGACACGATGAAGAGCGATGAAGGACAGCTGCCGGAGAGCACTATCCCCACCGTTGTTGATCAGGTGCTCGGCCTGCCTCACCTCAAGGCGATCACGGCGACCGAGCGGACCAACCTGATCCGCGAACTTGAGAGCCGATACAGCGTGTGGATCGGCAAGCCGACGCTTCTCGTGGACAACGACGACCACGAGGCTTGGCTCACGCCGGAGCGCCGGAAAGGCGGGCGGCTTTGGGCGCGCTATCGCCAGTACCTGGAGAGAGGCTGGTCGCCGATTGCCGTAGACGCACTCGATGAATCGTCTCATCGGATTCTCGGACTTCTCGAGGATCCCAAACGCGCCGGCCAATGGGACCGGCGCGGCATGGTCGTCGGTCACGTGCAGTCCGGTAAGACGTCGAGTTACACTGGGCTCATCTGCAAAGCGGTCGATGCCGGTTACAAGGTGATCATCGTTCTCGCAGGCATCCACAACAACCTGCGCAGCCAGACGCAGATGCGCCTGGACGAAGGGTTCCTCGGCTATGAGACCGAGGAGCGGGACGTTGGCGGGAAGCGCCAGGCGCACATCATCGGTGTCGGCGAGATCGATCCGACGCCAGGTAAGACCCTGGACTACGTCACGACACGGCACGACAAGGGCGACTTCACCCTGACGCGCGGCAAGAACTTCGGGATCAATCCGGGCGGCAATCCGTTGCTCTTCGTAGTGAAGAAAAATGGCAGCGTACTGAAAAACCTGCACAAGTGGCTGGAACGCGCGGTCAAGCGCGAGGGCCGGGACATCATTTCCGATGTCCCGTTGCTAGTCATCGACGATGAGGCCGATCATGCCTCCGTCGATACCCGCGACGGGGCGTTCGACGAGAGTGGCAAGCTCAACGAGGAGCACGACCCGACGCAGATCAACAAGCTGATCCGGCAAATCCTGCGCAAGTTCGCAAAGAGCGCCTACGTCGGATATACCGCGACCCCCTTCGCCAACATCTACATCCACGAACAGGGTGAGACGCAGGCTGAAGGGCCGGACCTGTTCCCGCGCAGCTTCATCATCAATCTCCCGGCGCCGTCGAACTATGATGGACCTGTGCGTATTTTCGGGCTTCAGGCGTCGGCGGACGATCCCGGAATTCGACCATTGCCGTTGGTGCGGCTGGTCGGGGGGACAAGCGACAAGGCGACCGAGGATTGGATGCCTGCAGGCCACAAGAACGGTCATCGCCCTCTGCATCGGGGGGAGGATGTCTTGCCGCCGAAACTCGAAGAGGCGATCCGCGCCTTCGTGCTGGTCTGCGCCACACGGCGAGCCAGAGGGCAGCTGAACGCCCACAACTCGATGCTGATCCATGTGACGCGTTTCACCAATGTCCAAGAGGCAGTCCGAAAGCAGGTCGAAACGGCATTCAAGGCTATGAAGCGACGCATCCGTTTCGAGATCGAAAGCGGCGGCGCCGAACTTGCAGAGTTGGAGCGGCTTTGGACGGCGGACTTCGAACCGACTTCGGACGCATTCCGCCAACTCTTGCCGGATCGGCAGGCCAAGCCGGTCAAGTGGTCCGAGGTTCGGGCGCACCTAGCCGATGCAGCTGATGCCATCCAGATCAGGACGATCAATGGCAAGGCCACCGACGTGCTGAACTATGACGAACACAAGTCTGTGGGCCTGAACGTCATCACGATCGGTGGCGACAAGCTGGCGCGAGGCCTCACGCTCGAAGGGTTGAGCGTCAGCTACTTCCTGCGCGCGTCCAAGATGTACGACACGCTCATGCAGATGGGGCGCTGGTTCGGCTATCGGACAGGATATCTCGATCTTTGCCGCCTCTACATGACCGGCGAATTGCAGAAATGGTTCGGACATATCACCGAGGCGTCGGAGGAACTGCGGCGCGAATTCGACTACATGGCGCTGCTCAGCCAGACGCCTAAGGACTATGGCCTGAAGGTGCAATCGCATCCCGAGATGATGGTGACGTCCTCGGTCAAGATGAGAAATGGAGTGCAGGTCAATATCGATTTCGGTGGCGCGATCTCGGAGACCATGCTGTTCCCCCGTTCGGCTGAAATTCTGCAGTCCAATCTCGACGCGACGTCCGAGATGATTGTTGGCCTGGGGAGTCCTACGGAGGTCGATCCGCAGCGAACGAGGAATGGCTCACAACACAAATGGGACGGCGCAAGACTCTGGTCCCGCGTTCCCTCCAGGTCCGTCGTCAAGTTCCTCAAAGGATATCGGACACACAAAGAGGCGTACAAAGTCGACGCGACCAAGTTGGCCCAGTTCGTCGAGCTGAAGAATGCCAGGGCTGAACTGACGACTTGGGAGGTCGTGCTCATGTCGGGTGGTGGCGTGCCGAACCCGACACAAGTCGGCGGCTACAACGTCCGTCCAAACGTCCGCAAGGAACGGGACCGGCATGCACGGGACGATAGCCAAAGGGATCGCGGCGTCTATACGGTCGGCCGATTGCTCGCCGGCCGCGACGAGACCATAGATCTCAATGCGGACGAATACGAGCAGGCACTGCTTGATACCCAGGCGGCTTGGCAAGCCGATGGGGGCCGTTCGGATACCGCCAAGCTGCCCATCGCGCCGTCGGGGCCATCAATCCGGGCCATCCGGGGACAGCGGCATCCAGAGCGCGGCCTCCTGCTCATCTACCCGCTCGATCCGAGTGGTCTTGAGCTTGGCTTCACGGCGCCAATCATCGGCTTCGGCATCAGTTTCCCGTCGGGCGGAGTCAAGGTCTCCGTCCCCTACACCGTCAACAACGTGTTCTGGAAGCAGGAATACGAGGTGGACGCATGAACGATGTTGCGAAAGTCTGGGCCGAGATCGGCGGGGCGGCAACCTCGCGCGGCGAATGGATCGCGCGCCGGCTCCATCCTGAATCGCCACATGGCATCCAGGCGGCGGTCAGACCAAATGACGGCGCGCTCGCCCTGTTGTTCGAGGTGGCGACGCGCTCGCTGCCTGCCGCCAAGGACCGTCCGGACTGCATCGGGTTCCGGCTCGATTTCGAGACGGTTGAGAAGGGGCCGAACGGGCGCTGCCGACTGTGCCTTGTCCTGAAGGATCGGAGCTACGGCGAAATCTTCGCAACACTGGCGCAGGATGTCGCGGACAATGTTGCCGGCGCTCCAACTGAGCTGGCCGCTGTACGGACACTGCTTTCGCGCCTCAACACCTGGCAGCGGTTCCTGGAGCGGTTCGGCAACAAGATGTTGTCCATCGAGGAACAGGCCGGGCTGTTCGCCGAACTCACCGTCCTCGAACAGGACCTGCTGGGCGCGCTCGGGCCAGCCGCTGCCGTGAATGCGTGGCGCGGCCCGTTCCGCGAGGTCCACGATTTCAGGACGGGGCACGTTTCCATCGAGGTGAAAGCCTCGCTCGCGGCTGCGGCGGCGACCTTCAGGGTGTCGAGCCTGGAACAGCTCGATCCGGGGAACGCCAGCTGCCTGCTGATCCGTCACATCGCTCTGGCGGCCGGCCAAGGCAGCGGCGAGGCGCTACCGGTCGTCGTCGGGCGACTGCGAGACGCACTTCGGAAACAGGATCCAGGCGCGGCCACGGAATTCGACAGCCGCCTGATGGAGTGCGGCTACCTCGACGATCAGGCTGACGCCCATGGCGACAACGGTTTCAGCGTGCGCGTCAGCCGCTGGTTCGAGGTCCGCGAAGGATTTCCGCGCCTGCTGCCAGGTTCTGTCCCGGCCGGGATCGTGGCCGCAAAATACACGTTGGCACTGGCGCAATGCCTTCCCTACGAGGTCGCGGCGGACGTGGCGCAACAACGGATCTGTTCGAGGGCCCCATGACCACCGACGTTGTCGACTTCCTGAAGAGCTTCCAGGCCGAGATCCGGGACCGCGCGCTCGGAACCGGCGAGGCGGGCCCGAACTTCGCTGTCAATGTGTTCACGGAGTATGTCATCGAGCTTCTGTCCGCCGAGGTCGGCATCATCGAGAGCGCCGAGGCGATCTACTTCGAGGGCGAGGTGCATCGCGGCAAGGCGCGGGTGAACGGCTATGGACTTTCCGAGGAGGGAGTGGAGCAGGACACCATCGATCTGTTCGTCAGCCAGTACGGCGGCTACGAGGACGTCACACGAGTGCCTGCCGACGATCTGAAGCGGGCGTCCGAGCAGGCCATGCGCTTCCTGGTCGGTGCGCTCGGCGGCATGCACGAAAAGCTGGATCCTTCCAGTGAGCGGTACTCCATGTGCCAGCGCATCCACGCCGCCGGCAGCAGGATCAAGCGTGCGCGACTGTTCGTGTTGACCGACGGGACCACCGACCTCGCCCGCAAGAAGCCGCAGACTGCCCAACCGAAGGGCTCGCCGATCGAGATCCATGTGGAGTTCTGGGATATCGAGCGGATGGCCAGGGCTTTCGCCTACGGCAAGCCGCAACAGGAAATCGATATCGACGTCGTGGAATTGCATGGGACTGCGCTGCCATGCGTCGCGGCCTCCGGGGCGCTAGACGAATACGAGGCCTTCCTCCTGATGATCCCGGGCACACTGCTGCAAAGGATATACAACGACTACGGGGCGCGGCTGCTGGAACGTAACGTCCGCTCCTTCTTGCAGGCCAAAGGCAAGGTCAACATGGGCATTCGCAGGACGTTGCGAGACGAACCCGGACGCTTCCTGGCCTACAACAACGGGATCTCGATGACGGCCGACTCCGTCGACGTGACCCGCGCCGACAACGGCAGTGCCAACCTTCTGCGGATCCGAGGCCTGCAGATCGTCAATGGGGGCCAGACGACGGCCTCCATACACCGCGCCGCGCGGTCTGATCGCGCTGATCTTGCCAAGGTTTTCGTCCAGGCCAAGCTGACGGTGCTGCAGCCCGAGGTAATGGAGGTGATCGCGCCACAGATCGCCCAGTTCGCCAACACCCAGAACCCGATACAGATGGCCGACTTCTCCGCCAACGAACCGTTCCATGTCGAGCTGGAGCGTCTGGCTGGCAGCGTCTGGACACCGGGCCAGCTGGGACGCTGGTACTACGAGCGCGCACGCGGCCAGTACCAGACGGCCATGGCGAAGGATGGCGACACCGATGCCAGGAAGCGGCGGTTCAAGGAGATCAACGCGCCCGAGCGCAAGCTCACCAAGCTGGATGTCGCGCGTGTGCTGAACGTCTGGGATCAGATGCCTCATGTCGTCTGCCTGGGCGGACAGAAGAACTTCGTCGCGTTCACCCAGCGCATGAGGGAATCGAGGCCGCGAACCTGGCGACCCGATGACGTCTATTTCAGGGCTCTGGTCGCCAAGGCAATCGTTTGCAATGCGGCAGCAATAATCGCCAAGCAGGACCTGGACGGCTACCGGTCACAGATCGCCGCTTATGTCGTGGCGTCGGTCTCGAACCGGTCCGGCGACATGTTCGATCTCGGCAGCGTCTGGACCAGGCAGGCCGTTTCACTTGAGCTCGACGCGATGATCCGTCAGTGGGCGCAGCTGATCCTCAAGGTGATCCTCGAAAGCGCGGGGTCGAGGAACGTTTCGGAATGGTGCAAGAAAGCGGACTGCTGGCGTCACGTCCAGGAGGCCGACCTGCCCTGGCCGGCCTCCATGCCGCCAGAGTTCGAGCAGGCGTCCAAGGAAGGCGGCGGCTGGGGCGTGCAGGCGACCGACATCCGTCGCGCCATCGATCCCGAGGATATGGACGCACAACGTCAGTGCCGTGATCTCAAGGCATCCGACTGGATCAGGATTGTCGAATGGGCGACCGAAGCCGGGAGTCTGGAGCCTCGCCAGCGCGACGTTGCGGCCGATATCGCGCGCATCGCGGCAACAGGTTGGGCCAAGGACCTCACGGCCAAAAGGGCGAGAGAGGGCCGCAAGATCATCAACCTGGCTATTCAAAGCGGATTGTTCGACGACCAGCCGGGGCATCCGGCGCAAAAGGGGCCGTAGCCTAACCTTCGCTGAACAGTTGGCCCCAGGCGTCCGACTCGAAAATGGTTCCAGGATTGACCGCCTCGACGGTCTTGCGTGCAAAGGACCTGGAAGAGCGGACGTCGCTGCTACGCCATTGTTCCAACGCCTCGGCATACTCGTCAGGCTCGATCCAGCCGGCTAGCTCGCCGTTCGCGCCGGCCGCCGCCGCCGACCAGACCTCCGCGAGAACACCATTGTCCCGCTCAAGTACTCCGCTCACGTGCATCTCATGACAGGCACTCTGGAACACGACGGCCGCCAGTGCCGTGGCTTCGTGCCTCCCCTGCCAATCGTCAGCGGTTCGGGCCAACCCGGCCTTGACGAGAATTGCCAGTATGTCGGCGGCGTCATGGACGTCGCCGCGCGCATCGGTGGTTCTGTTCACGGCGACCCAACTGGTCCAACCGAAGAATACAAGATGTGCCAGTGTCGCCAGGAACTGCCCCGGTTCGACAAAGCGCCGCCCCAATTGCGTTCGCCGCTCTGCGCCCAGCAGCCAAGTTCCTTCGCGCTCCTTGATGCGGTTCCAATAAGCCAATTCATCGGCCGGCGCCGGCCACGCCGACGGATCGGCGACAGATATCAGTGAACGGAAGAGGTCCGGCCCTGCTTTCACTTTCGCCCATCTGGCAAGCCACATTTCCAGGCTGGGTCCCCAGGCCGGATACCAATCGACAGGAGCGCCGCCATGCCTTGCCAGGCAGAAGGCCCGGCATTGGCGCTCGTCGAGAAAGACCTTATTGAGCACGCCGTGTTCGTCATAGACCTGACCGGGACGGCACAGGTCGAAGATGCCCGGGGCGACACGCCGGAAGCACGGATTGGACGCCAGCACGGCACCGACGCTGCTCTCGGCAATGCGATCGCCGTGTCTGGCCACCATGCCCTCGCGAAGATCCACGTGCCGCATCGGCCCGGCCCTCAAAAGGTCGACGAGTTCGGCGCCGATGCTGCCAGGATCAAACGACGGTTCCAGAACTGTTTCGCGTTCGAACGGCATCCGGCTCATTTGGCCACCGCCTTGTTCTGCCGGCAGGGCAAACCAGAGATTGTCATACAACCGGCAGAAGAGGTGCGTCGCCTCTTCCATCTGCATCTGGATCACGCGCGGACCGGCGCCATCATCCGGGTGCTTTGCACGCAGCCTGCCAGCGAGGGTCGCAATATCGAACGGACCCGTCGCATTCATCCTGGCAGCTGCTGCATGCAGACGAACGGTCCTGCGTGCACGCATGCCGACGTAGCCCTCGCACAGATAGGCCTCGAACATTGTCACTTGATTGGAATTCTCGACAGCGACGTCCAGCATCGCTTCATCCATTCCGAGAAGCGAACGAGCTGATTCCATGGGCATCGGCAAACCGTGGCCGTGGGCGAAGGCTTCAAGCTCCTCGGTCGACTTGCGCAGCAGTTCCGGATCAGCGCCGTGCCGGAGCCAACCATTGCCCACAGTTGTCGCATGGTGGCCGAGCCAGTCGCGCAAAGTGTCATGGACAAGCTCGATTGCTAGCAGTTGCCAGGGATCGAGCTTGCTGCGGGCGTCCCGAAATTCTGGTGGGCTGACCAGATCGTTGCCGCCGGCTATGGCACTCCAGATCGCGTCCTTCTCCGCCCGCAGGAACTCGTTCAACACCACACGGTGCATTGGCAGGCGGAGGTGGCGCAAGGCTTTCGCCTCAATCTGGCGAATGCGCTCTCGTGTGACCTGTGCCTCGTCGGCAAGTTCCTGGAGCGTCCTTTCGGTCTGCCCATTGAGGCCGAAGCGGCCTTCGATCACGAACTGTTCCTTGTCGGGAAGCCGGGCGACAGCATCGGCAAGCCGCTCGCGCGGTGACCGCAGATCGACGGGTGCGGCTGGCTGCGCCGGCATGGGCGCTGGCTCGACCCCGCCAATATTCTCCGACGCTCTTTGCGCATTGACAGGCGAATTGAGGGGTTGCGTTTCGACGGACGCGGCCACGGCACTGACCCGCGCGGCGGCTTCAACGAATTTTTCGACCTTGTCGATCCCCTCATCGATGGTCTTGCGTCCGATGCCCTTCAGGTTATGCAATTCGCGCATGAGCATGGGCGGGTCGGTGAGATAATCTGCCAGTGTGATGCGGTCGAAACCTGCGCGCTCGGCAGCGTTGGCCAGCCTGGTGGAGCAGCCAGAGAATCTGATCGCATAGCCGAGCGACAAGGCGAGCAGCGCTTGATTTATCTGGTGCAACCTTTCATCGCGCCAAGTTCGCTCGGTGTCGTTTTCCCTGTCGTCAGTTGTGCTGGTCGTATGCGCAGTCAACTTTGCAGAGTATTCGGCCATCAACGACGAAGCGCCTGATTCGAGATCGATCTCGTCGGCCAGGGCTAACGCTGACCTTGTTCGATTCGGGACATTATTGTCAGGGTCGGTTGATGGAGCATGGGCCCTGGGCAATCCAGTGCCATCCGGATCCGGAGAGTCTACCTTGTCCTCCGGGCAATATACTTGCACTGCTCCTCCAGGCGCCTCCGGCATCAGGACGTCTCCGCTAGTTCAATAAGTGAAGCGACGTGACGCCCAATCTATTGTCCCCAACCTGAAGACATGATTCGAATGGCGTTATACATGCATCCAGCACAGAGCGGAACGATCTCACAAACGAGGTCAGAGATCCTTCAGATCGTCTGTCCGAATCAGCTGCCAGCAGCCAGCACGGAGGAGCCATTCAGCGCCCTCCGCTGGTCCTGTCTTGGCTGACTTCATTGAACCGGGCGCCGCCAATGCGATTAGGCAAAAAGACTGAAAATCGGTATGTTCGCACCCTGCGAGTCGGCCTTTCGCGGGGACTGCCCATTCAAAGGATCAGCGTGGAAGACCAGGGAAAGTTGGATATTGCCTCACCAAGGGGACGTCCTGCCAACGCCGTCCTGGCCTTCAAGTCCAAGGGCGTCGTCAAGTTCATGACCGCGTAGCCCCGTGTCTGCGCCCCCGCCCGACCAAGACTTGCTGGACCGCATCCTCGAAGCCGCAAGCGTCGGGGAAAACGACGATTGGGAGTTCAAGTCGGCCAAGGGCGGCCTGCCCGGATCCTTGTGGGAGACCTACAGCGCCTTCGCCAATTCCGGCGGCGGCACGATCGTGCTCGGCGCCTCGGAAAAAGGCGACACGATCTCGCTCGACGGCCGTCCCGAAGCCGATCTCGCCAAGCTGCGGATCGATCTTGAGAGTCAGCTCAACAGCCCGCAGAAGGTCAACCGCAACATCCTGGCCAGCCGCGACATCAAAGAGGTGCCGGTCGACGGCGGCTGGCTGCTGGTCATCCCGGTCCGCCCCGCCGCCCGCCGCGAGCGCCCGATCTATGTCGGGCAGAACCCGTTGGCAGGCACCTACAAGCGCGGTCATCAGGGCGACTTCAAATGCACCGAGGACGAGGTGCGGCGCATGTTCGCCGACGCCGGCAACGAGCCGGCGGATTCGCGAGTCGTCCGCAACTTCGATCTACGCGATATCGATTCTGACTCGCTGGATGCCTACCGGAACATGCTCAAGGCCTCGCGTCCGGCCGGCCACCCGTGGGTTGCGCTCGGCGATGCCGAATTGTTGGAACAGTTGGGCGGCTGGCGGACGAACAGGGACACCGGCGAAGGCAACGTCACGATTGCCGGATTGCTGATGTTCGGCAAGTTCCAATCCATCGCCGACCCGGACGTGCTGCCCAAATTCAGCGTCGACTATCGTGACTATCGTGGTCGCCGGCCGGACGAGCGTTGGGGCGACCGTGTGTTCCCGGACGGCACCTGGGAAGCCAATCTGTTCCAGTTCTACCGCCGCATCTGGCCTAAGCTGACCGCCGACCTGAAAGTGCCGTTCACGCTGAAGGGCGTGCAGCGCGTGGACGAAACGCAGGCGCACGAGGCGTTGCGCGAGGCGGTGGTCAACGCCATGATTCACGCCGACTACAATGTTGGCGGCGGGATCGTGATCGAGCAGTATGATGATCGCTACGAGATCGAAAATCCTGGCACCTTGCTGGTGTCGCTGGAGCAATTGCGGCGTGGCCATTTCTCGGAGTGCCGGAATCCGGCCTTGCAAACCATGTTCCGGTTGATCGGCCTTGGTGAGCAGGCTGGGTCCGGGTACGCGCGCATCCAGTCCGGTTGGAAGAGCCAGCAATGGCGCGCGCCGCTGTTGACCGTGCAATCCAACCCCGATCGCGTCCGGCTGGAAATGCGCATGGTGAGCCTCATCCCCGAGGAGGCGTTCTCAAAGTTGCGCCAGAAAGTGGGCTCTGTCTTCGACCGCCTGGACGAGAACGAGCGCTTGGCCATGGTGACAGCCCTGCTGGAAGGCGACGTGAGTAACATCCGGATGCAGGACCTTGTGGCCGACCACGCCGCCGACATCACCAAGCTGCTGCGCGGGCTGGTGACTAAGGGGCTGCTGCTGTCCGACAACCAGCGGCGCTGGTCCCGCTACCGGCTGCCGATGGCTTTCCCGGATCAGGTCGACCTGTTCTCCCCCGGTCCGAAGGGTGAAACCAGTGGAGTAGACTCCTCTCATTTGCCTGAGGACTCCGCTCCTTTGCCAATAGACTCCATACCTTTGAACGCCGACTCCATACCTTTGAGCGCCAAAAGTATGGAGTCGCCCGCGAAAGGAGAGGAGTGGAAGGCCGCCGCCGCCCGCGTCGCGGGCAAAGGGAAAGTGTCCCGGGAGGAGATGGAAGCCGCCATTCTTCAATTGTGCGATGGCCGGTTCCTGACGCTCGCGCAACTGGCTGCGTTGCTTGATCGCGCGCCGGTCAGCCTCCGGAGCAAGACGCTGACCCCCCTGATCCGAGCGGGCCGTCTCCGCTACCAATACCCAAACACCCCCAACCGTCCGGACCAAGCCTACACCGCCGCCGAGGCTCCATGAAATGGACTCTCATCATCGATCTGCTGGGCAGCCATCAGATCGAAGGCCACATCAAACACTTCGGTCCATGAATTCGTGGAGTATGACTCCGAGGCCGAGCACCTGTTCGCTGCCGATCTGGATCAGCGGGAAGACGTCAAGCTTTTCGTGAAAATGCCGAAGTGGTTTGTCGTCGACACGCCGCTCGGCACTTACAATCCCGACTGGGCTGTCGTTAAACCCGACACGAGCACAGTATACCTGGTTCGAGAAACCAAGGGCCCCCACGATTTCGAAAACCTCAGAACCAGCGAGGCTGACAAGTTCTGCTGTGGTCGCCGGCATTTCGAAACATAGGAAGTGCCGTTCAGCGTAGTTGTGAAGGCATTCGAGATTTGATTTACCAGTCAGAATGTCTGTGCGCGCCACGTGACTGTTGCCGCTTTGCAAGGAATTTCCGGGAACTTTCAGGGCATGGTTTTGGACATCGAGATAAAAACATAGCGTCATTCTGCCGCTAGAACCCGCAATAGCGGGCTGGAAGAGGACGTTCAAAAAGTGCTCAAAACGTCAACCAGTGAATTCAACGGCTTAAACACTGCGGATTCTTGACGTCTGCGCCTTTTGAGATATTTTAGCCGAATGTGCGTGCCTCGAATACCACGCAAATGAATTGTTCTACCTATACTGTAAGATTCAATTCCACCTCGCTTCTCATCAAGGGAGGTGTTGGCGCCTCGCGGCCGGAAGGCGGCCGCGATCAGGTGCTATCGCTACGCCCGGAAATGGGCTCCGCGACCGAGCCCCGCCAGATGCGGGTCTCGGCCCAAAGGGTGACGCCCCCTGGCGCAAGTGCAGGGACTGATTTGCAACCACGCCTTTGATAAAATAGGCGGTCGCGAAGTCAACGTCTCCTCACGCATTTCAATGGTCGAACGGCGACGCAAAGCGTCGCCGCTTGAACGGGCCTCCGTCAATCAAAATGAGCCGAAGTCTCGGGCCGATGTCTACGTCGCAAATGCATGGCGTCGCTTCGCTCGGACTCACCAGGGGGATGGCCATCCCCCGCTGCGCCCGCGTGGGGCGCCCCGGAGGGGGGGGGCACCCCAACGGGGCCCGGGGGGAGGGAGACGCGACCAAAAAAAAAAAAAAAAATAGAAA
>JANMVX010000122.1:0-33379 GCA_031393505.1 Hyphomicrobiaceae bacterium
AAACTTCTGGGCGTGGTTCGCCGCGGACACACCGGGGGTTGGCCAACCCCCGGCGGCGCCGTGTTCCCGCGATTTGTGGCGGCGCGAGCTACGACGGCTCCGGGGGGATGGCATCTCCGGCCCATTTTCAATGAATTCTGGGAACTGCCAGGGCACAACACGCTGCTAGAACTGCGTTGAGTTAATGCACGACTTCCCGCTACTTCCCGCGAATACCTTTGAATTCCACTTCCTCGCTCCGAAACAACTCCGTACAATATCATTAGCCAACAAGGCTGCGAACATTGGAGTTGATATATGCGCCCTCACTACTTTCACAACGACGTTGAACCACTGCAGAACCCACAAGAGGCCCCGTGCTCGGCACAAGTTGAAGCGTTTTCACTCATGCTTGCTGAACGGGAGATATTGAACTGCGACACCAGACTCGCTCACAAAATGCCTCTTGATAGTCTGGCGAAACCACGCCGCCGCCAGCACCTGCCCGGTCAACACCACCGCAACCGATCTTGCCATCTCGCACTTGCTATTTCGGGTGGCACCAAATGCAACCCCGGCTGATCCGCTTCCGTGACGCCCCGCGCTATCTCGGGATGGACCGCAACCGCTTCAACGCCGAGGTCAGGCCACACATCACGGCGGTGCCGATCGGCCGCCAAGGCGTTGCGTTCGACAGGCTTGAACTCGACGCCTGGGTCGACGACTATGTTGCCCGCAACGGGCGTCCCGGACCGAAAGGAGTTCGACCATGGGACGCAGACAGCTATCCGGCCTCAAGGAACGGGCCGGCGTCTGGCACATCGACAAGCGCATCGCCGGACGGCGCATATGCCAGAGCACTGGCACAAGGGACCTCGCGGAAGCGGAACGGTACCTCGCACGAGTGATGGAACAGGCACGGCAAGCCCAGGTTTACGGCGTCAGACCTTCTCGAACCTTCGAAGAGGCGGCGGCGAAGTACGTGCTGGAGAACCAGCACAAGCGGAGCATCGATGACGACATGAGCCGTTTGAATGGAGTTGTTCCGGCCATCGGCTCTATGCCGCTCGACCGCATCCTGATGGGCAGCCTTCAGCCTTGGATAGTATCACGGCCTGCAGATCGTTCGGCACGTCTTGAATCTTGCCGCAGGCGAATGGGTGGATGACCAGGGGCTGACGTGGCTTCACGTCGCGCCCAAGATCAAGCTCCTGCCTAACACCAACAAACGTCAGCCCTATCCCTTGAACTGGGATGAGCAGACGCGGTTCTTTGCTGAGCTTCCCGAATACCTTGCAGCCATGGCGCTGTTCGCCGTCAACACGGGGTGCCGCGACCAGGAGATCTGCGGACTGCGCTGGGAATGGGAAGTCGATGTGCCTGAACTAGGCACCTCGGTCTTCATCATCCCGGGATCGAGGGTCAAGAACGGTCAGGACCGATTGGTTGTGCTCAACCGGTCGGCAATGAGCGTGGTTGAAGCTCGGCGCGGCCGCCATGCCACGCAAGTTTTCGACTACAAGGGCAGGCAGTTGTTCAGCATGTTGAGTTCAACCTGGCGCAAGGCCCGTGTCCGGGCGGGATTGGACCACTTCCGGGTTCACGACCTGAAGCACACATTCGGGCGCCGCCTGCGAGCGGTCGGTGTCAGCTTCGAGGATCGCCAAGATCTGCTCGGACACCGCTCGGGCCGGATGACCACCCACTACTCCGCCCCGGAGCTGGTGCGGTTGATCGAGGCCACCGAGCGGGTCAGTGCGCAAGGCGACAAACAACCAGAACTTCTGGTCTTGCGGGGTGCACTCCAGAGTGGATCCCGCAAAACTCACGCAAAGAGCGGTGAGGCTCCGGCCTCATCGTCGTAAGTCATTGAAATGACTGGTTGGGGAACAAGGATTCGAACCTTGACTGGCGGAGTCAGAGTCCGCTGTCCTACCGTTAGACGATTCCCCAGGGCGGCGCGGCTTCTTCTGCCGGGCGCGAACGATCTGTAGCAATCCCTGGCGGCGACTGCAAGCGGACTTGCGAGATCATCGGCGGGTGCGGACCGCCTGGCGTGGCCGTTCGGCGCGGTTCCGCCGGGGCCAGCGTCGTTGACATTGCGGGGGTGGGTTCTTATCTCATTGCCTATCTCTGGACCATGCCGCCACATGATGGGCGGAATGCGCTCGCGCCTACGCGACGCCGCCGGTCTGGCGGCGCGAGATACAAATTCTAAGCCGCATTCCTGGGCTCCAGCGCTGGCATCCGGCCAGCACGAGCCGGGACGGTTTTACTGCGCCTGTCCTTGAGGAACATCCCTTTATGCTCTCCACCATCACCTCCTTTGCCGGCCGCATGTTCGGCACCTCCAACGAGCGCAAGATCAAGCCCTATCGGCCCAAGGTGGTGGCGATCAACGATCTGGAAGCCGAGATCGCCAAGTTCAGCGATGCCGACTTGAAGCATCGCACTGTCGAATTTCGCGAGCAGCTGGCGAACGGGCGCGACCTGGACGACCTCCTGATCCCGGCCTTCGCCACGGTGCGCGAGGCAGCCAAGCGCACGCTCGGCCAGCGCCACTTCGATGTGCAACTGATCGGCGGCATGGTGCTGCACGGCGGCAAGATCGCCGAGATGAAGACCGGCGAGGGCAAGACGCTGGTCGGCACGCTGGCTGTCTATCTCAATGCGCTGGCTAACAATGGCGTGCACGTTGTGACCGTCAACGACTATCTGGCTCGCCGCGACTCCGAATGGATGGGGCAGGTCTACCGTTTCCTCGGCCTCGACGTTGGCGTGATCCTGCATGACATGCCGCAGGACGCCCGCCGCGCCGCCTATGCCGCCGATGTCACCTATGGCACCAACAACGAATTGGGCTTCGACTACCTGCGCGACAACATGGAGCACTCCAAGGCGGCCATGGTGCAGCGCGGCCACTCCTACGCCATCGTCGACGAGGTGGATTCGATCCTGGTCGACGAGGCGCGTACGCCGCTGATCATTTCGGGGCCGGTTGAGGATCGCTCGGACCTCTATGCGACCGTCGACAAGATCTTCCTCAATCTCGATAAGTCGGAATTCGAGATCGATCTGAAGCAGCGCCAGGTCATGCTGACCGAGGCGGGGACGGAGCATGTCGAGCAGCTGCTCAAGGACGCCAACCTGCTGAAGGATGAGAACCTCTACGACGTCGGCAACATCGCGCTGGTGCACCACATCAATCAGGCGCTGAAGGCGCACACCCTTTTCAACAAGGACAAGGACTACATCGTCAAGGACGACGAGGTGGTCATCATCGACGAGTTCACCGGCCGCATGATGTCGGGACGGCGCTATTCGGACGGCATGCATCAGGCGCTGGAGGCCAAGGAGCATGTGGCGATCCAGCCGGAGAACCGGACCTACGCATCTATTACCTTCCAGAATTATTTCCGGCTGTACGAGAAGCTGGCCGGCATGACCGGTACGGCCGCCACCGAGGCCGAGGAGTTCCTCGACATTTATGGCCTCGACGTCATCGAGGTGCCAACCAATGTGGATGTGTCGCGCGCGGACGATGACGACGAGGTCTATCGCACGGGCAAGGAGAAGAACCGCGCGATCATCAAGCTGATCAAGGATTGCCGCGAGCGCGGGCAGCCAATCCTGGTCGGAACGACGTCGATCGAGAAATCCGAACAGCTCTCCGAGATGCTCAAGGATCCGAGCGCGCTAAAGGATCTCGGCATCGAGGGGACGGTGCCGCATCAGGTGCTGAACGCGCGCTATCACGAACAGGAAGCCAGCATCATCGCCCAGGCCGGCGTGCCGGGCGCTGTGACCATCGCCACCAATATGGCGGGACGCGGCACCGACATTCAGCTCGGCGGCAACGTCGAATACCAGCTGAAGGATTGGATCGCCGCGCAAGTCGAGGCGAGCGCCGCCAAGGAGCCGCCGTCGGATGCGGCCATCGCCCGCGAAAAAGAGCGCATTTCGTCCAGCGTTGCGGCCAAGAAGGCGACGGCGCTGGAAGCGGGCGGGCTCTATGTGATCGGGACGGAGCGTCACGAAAGCCGGCGCATCGACAACCAGCTGCGCGGCCGTTCGGGGCGCCAGGGCGATCCGGGGCATTCGCGCTTCTTCCTGTCGCTCGACGACGATCTGATGAAGATCTTCGGCTCCAACCGCATGGAGGCCGTGCTGTCACGCCTCGGCATGGAGGAAGACGAGGCGATCACGCATCGCTGGATTAACAAGGCGCTGGAGCGCGCGCAGCAAAAGGTCGAGGCGCGCAACTTCGACATCCGCAAGAACATTCTCAAATTCGACGACGTCGCCAACGATCAACGCAAGGTGATTTTCGAGCAGCGGCTCGAGCTGATGAGCGATGAGGACGTGAGTTCCACGGTCGTCGACATGCGCCACCAGGTGATCGACGACCTGGTCGACAAGCATGTGCCGGAAAAGCAGTATGCCGAGCAGTGGGATGTGAAGGGCTTGGCTCAGGCCGTCTATAACGTGTTTGACGTGCAGGCGCCGGTCGAGGACTGGGCCAAGGAAGAGGGCATCGCGGATATAGAAATCCGCGAACGTCTGTACAAGGAAGCCGACCTCGTCGCCGAGCGCAAAACGGCGGAGATCGGCGGCGAGCAGATGCGCCAGGTCGAGAAGATGGTTCTTCTTTATACACTGGACAACCTCTGGCGCGAGCACATCGTCAACATGGAGCACCTGCGTGAGGTGATCCATCTGCGCGGCTACGGCCAGCGCGATCCGCTGAACGAGTACAAGAGCGAGAGTTTCTCGCTGTTCGAAGGGCTCTTGAACAATCTGCGTACGGCGGTTACGGGGCAACTCGCGCACGTGCAGTTGGCGCAACCCGAGCCCGCGCTGCAGCCGCATGAACTGCCGCCGCTGCAGGTGAGCCACATTAATCCACAGACCGGCGAGGATGAGCTGGGCGGCAATGCGGTTTCTTCCGATACGGGTCCGCGCGGCCGGCAAATGTCGGACGAAGAGGGCGACAATGCGCTGGCGACCATGCTGGCGCCGCAGAAGGCCGAACCCGTCCGTGTCCGGAAGGCCGATCAGGTCGATCCGAAGAACCCGGCAACCTGGGGCAAGGTGAGCCGCAACGAGAGTTGTCCGTGCGGAAGCGGCAAGAAGTACAAGCACTGCCACGGCAAGCTGGATTAGCCGTGTCGTAACCGTCGCCGCTTGCTCCGTTCACTTCTCACCACCTGTCACCACCTGCAAGGAGCAAGCGGCTGCCCCTCACCTGTCGCTGGTTCCTCGCCTACGGCTCGGGCGACATCCTCTCCCCCAAAAATGGGGGAGAGGAGAAGACAGAGCCCTCCTCTCCGCGTACTTACGGGGAGAGGAGACCGCGTCTCGCAGCCGACCTCTTGGGAGGCAAGAGCCACGCAGTCGGTGAGGGGCAGGAGCTTGCTCCGAACCGCTCTCCGCATGCTCTGCACGTGCGGATAATGACGCAAGCCGATAGTCCGTCCCCGCTGCTGCCCCTCCTCCGGCGCAAGAGCGCCACCTTCTCCCCCTGAGAAGGGGGAGAAGGTAAAATCGTGCTCCATCTCAATGCCGGAAATGCCGCTGCCCGGTGAACACCATCGCCAGTCCCAGCCGATCAGCCGCCACGATGACATCGGCGTCCTTCACCGAGCCACCGGGCTGAATGACCGCCGTCGCGCCGGCTGCCGCAATCGCCTCCAATCCATCCGCAAACGGAAAGAACGCTTCCGACGCGGCGACCGATCCAACTGTGAGCGATTTATCCGCACCCAGCGCTTTAGCAGCATCCGCCACCTTCCAGGCCGCGATGCGCGCCGAGTCAATCCGGCTCATCTGCCCCGCGCCGATGCCGACGGTGGCGCCGTCCTTGGCATAAACGATGGCGTTCGACTTCACGTGCTTGGCGACCGTGAAGGCGAAGCGCAGGTCGCGCGTCTCGTCCGCCGTCGGGGCGCGTTTCGTCACCACTTCGAAACGCGCGTCTCCGATCCCGCGCCAATCGCGCGTCTGCACCAACAACCCGCCCGAAATGCTGCGCACCAGATCGCGGCGTTGGCGCGGATCGGGCAGGGCGCCGGTCAGCAGCACGCGGAGGTTTGTCTTGGTGGCGAACATCGCGAGCGCCTTATCGTCCGCCTCAGGAGCAATCACCACCTCGGTGAACAGTTTTGCTATTTCGCGTGCGGTCGCTTCATCCAGTTTTTGGCTGACCGCGACGATACCGCCGAAAGCGCTGACGGGATCGCAGGCCAAGGCTCGCTTATAAGACGTACAAAGATTATCTCCGACGGCCACGCCGCACGGATTGGCGTGCTTCACGATCACCGCTGCCGGACCGTCCACCCCAAGTTCCGCCACCAGGTCGAGTGCGGCATCGGCATCGGCGATGTTGTTGAAGCTCAGCTCCTTGCCCTGCACCTGCCGCGCCGTCACGACGCCGGGCTGCGGCGGCTGGCTGGCGTAGAGCGCGGCGGCTTGGTGCGGGTTCTCGCCGTAGCGCAGCTCCTGCACCAGTTTGCCGGAAAAACTCCGATAGGCCGGCGTGACCACGCCCGCCTCCGGCCCAAGCCATCCCGCAATCGCGGAATCGTAAGCCGCCGTGCGTGCAAAAGCCTTGGCCGACAGCCGCCGCCGCAACTCCAGCGACGTTGCCCCGCCGTGCTCCGTCAACTCGTCAATCACTGCAGCGTAGTCGGATGGATCGACCACGACAGCCACGCTCTCATGATTCTTCGCCGCGCTCCGGATCATCGCCGGGCCGCCGATGTCGATGTTCTCGATCATCTCGGCAAACGGTTTTCCGGCCGCCAGCGTCTGCTCGAACGGGTACAGATTGACCACCAGCAGATCGATGGCTCCGATCCCGTGCCTGGCCATCGCCGCCACATGCTCGGCATTGTCGCGCAGCGCCAAAAGCCCACCGTGAACGGACGGATGCAGCGTCTTCACGCGCCCATCCATCATCTCGGGGTAGCCCGTGAGGTCCGCCACGTCGCGCACGGCGTGCCCCAGCTTGCGCAAAGCCGCCGCCGTGCCGCCTGTCGAGACCAGCTCAACCCCGTGCGCCGTCAAGGCAGACGCCAACGCCTCCAGCCCCGTCTTGTCCGAGACAGAAATCAGCGCACGCCGTACTCTTACAAAATCGGTCATCAGAACACCTCCAGGCCCCGGCTCGGTTCCGGCAGTTCGGCCAGCCGTTCGAGCACCCAGCGCACCTGCGTATCCTCGCCCGCATTGCCGCGCAAAACGATCTGCACCGTGCGCACCGGCCCCGAGAAATTGGCGAAGAACACGCTGTCCTCCAAAGCCAACTGCGCCCCGCGCGCCGAAAAGCGCCAGGTCTCGCCAGTGCGCAGCGTCAAATCCGCCGTGTTCGGTTCATCGCCTGGCTCCACGCGCACCTGCGGATGCAGATGGAAGTGAATCGCGAACATGCGCGCCGACATGTTGGACGCGACCAACCGTTGCGTCTGGTGAATGCGGTCGACGCCGCTCACCCGGTCGCCTTGCGCGCCCAGAGTGACGATGCGTGCGTGCTGCATGCCGAAGCGATCCTGGTAGCCGTTGTGTTGGCCCTTGACCTCGATGGCGCCATCGCCGGGTTCGACAATCGTTGCCTCGACCATGGGCGGGCCGAGCAGCAGCGTCGGCGCATCCGGGCCGCCCTTGGGATCGGACGACAGGCGCGATGACGCCGTCTCGTTCAGAACCAGCGTGGAGTGGGCCGCCGTCCCGCGCGACTGCGTCCGCCAATCCTGGTCGGCAGGCCCCGGCGCGCCAGCGTTGACGATCACAGGCATGCCGCCCGAACTCATCTCGAAGGCGAGCGCGCTGGCGCCGGCCTCGATCGAGAGGTCGCCGGCCGGCGGCGGGGCGCCGTCCAGAATCAGGATGGTGCCGCGCCGCCGTAGCCGGAAGTATCCGCTGGCCAAGCTGAGATCGGCGCTGCGGACGTTGACTGACTCGCCGCTCTCGTAGGAGAGCACCGTCGCCAGCTTGTCCAGTTCGGTCGCCGACATGCCGTGAAAGCGGGTCAGGCCGCGGTCGCCCAACTGCAAATGGCGCAGCATCGGCGTGATCCGTCGCATGACATCCATGAGGACCGCCGGAGGATCCATGTCGCGCGCAATAAAACATTGCTTCAAGGGCAGCAGATCCAGCATCAGTTCAACCGGCGCTGCGGGATTGCGGGTGACATGCAGGCCGCTTGGGGAAATCTGCCGGTTCAGCTCGCTCCCCAGGCCCTTGAGTGCGAATCCCAGGCGCTGCTCCTGGTCGGTCAGGCACAGGGCGCCCATCACCAGCGCCATATAGGCCAACAGGCGCGGCATACCATGTGCGGCAGGGGCCAGTGTCATCAGCACCGCCATGTGCTGATCGCAACTGACCATGACGCGGTCATAAGCGTCGGCTGGCGCGCCCTCGACCAGCAGGTTGGCGTTGGTGAGCCAGGACATCAGGCGACGCGCCGCGATCGCTGGCGTCCAGTCGAGCGCCGTCAGCGGGCGGGCTTCGGATATCCATTGATCGACGGTTCGGCGCGCCAGGTCCTGCGCGTCGGCGGACTGCGCCGCTTTGAGATCGCTCAACCAGCCAAAGCCCAACAGCGCCGCAGCCCAAGCTTTGCTCGGCGGCCTAACGCGGAATGGCGATTTACCGCGGATATCGGCCGTGGCGCCGGCCAGCCCCATGGTGCCGCCCGCCAATTCGGCGTAGAGGCTGGGATCGGCGGTGCGAAGATCTTGCGGGATCAGCACCAGTTCTGGACGCTTGGGGCCGCGCCGCAGCCCGTCCATGGCGCCTGCGAGGCCGTCCTTAACGTTTGAGGACAGGCGCTGACGGATGGCGGCGCCTGTGCGCTGCGGCATGGATTTGGGAGAGGTCGCCACGCGGGGGTCCTGCGGTTGCGGGTGGTTTGGCCGGTAGGCCTCGTTTCGGGCTCGCATAGTGCGTGCAAACTCCGGCGGGTCAATGGCGCGTGCGACCGTGGCCGCCAGTTACGAACTTGACTCGGCGCCACTGCGCCCGTTCTTTTGGCTCTCGCCCCTTGCGCCGCCAGCAGATCGAGAACATCCGATGCCAGATCACCCCACATTGAACATTTGGCGCAACGCCTCCCATCGGCCACCGGACCGCATTCCGGACGAGACCTGGGACCGTGCGCCCTACAACCGTTGGTCGTTCCAGCACATCCGCGAGCTGGTGCCGACCGTCGAGGTGTGGCGCGGGCGTGGCGTGTGTTCGCCACTGCTTGAGAGGCGGCAAGATATCGGGTCGATCGAATTCAAGACCTGCCACGATAAAACGCAGTCTGTCGCCGATATGCTGGTATCGACTTACACAGACGGCTTTATTGTGCTGAAAAAAGCGTGTGTTGTCTACGAAGTCTACTTGAACAACATGACCGAGCGGACGCTGCATCTGTCCCAATCGGTCGCCAAGTCGGTCACGGCCAGCGTCGCCGGCGTGCTGATCGGTCAGGGGCTGCTCGATCCGCAGGCGCCGGTGACAGACTATCTGCCTGAGCTGGGGGAGACCGCCTATGCCGGCGCCAAGCTGCAGCACGTCCTCGACATGACCTCTGGCGTGCGCTTTGGAGAGGAGTACACCGACCGTTTCTCCGATATCGGCATGACCGATGTGGCGAGCGGCTGGAAGGCCGTGCCCGCCGAGAAGCCGCCCGGAGGCGAATGGCCAGCCAGCATCTGGGATCAGATCCTCACGCTCAAAACCAAGGAAGCCGAGCACGGGACGCGGTTCCGCTACCGCTCGATCGAGACCGATGTGCTCGCGTTCTGCCTGGAGCGCGCGTCGGGCAAGCGGCTGGCCGAGTTGACGAGCGAGCTGCTTTGGCAGCCGATGGGCGCCGAGGAGAGTGCGTGTTTTACGGTCGACCGTTCGGGTTACGCACTTGCCGATGGCGGGTTCAATGCCACCTTGCGCGACTACGCGCGGGTGGGGCTGGTGCATCTCAACATGGGCACGTTCAATGGCCGGCGGATTCTCCCGGAGGAATGGGTGATGGACATCCGGCGCGGGCCGCACGGGCTGCCAATCACCGATAGTCCGTACCTGATGCCGAACGGCGTCTACCGCAATCAGTTCTGGGTCGAGGACCGGGCGCGCGAAACCGTGATGGCGCGCGGCGTGTTCGGGCAGCTGATCTACATCGCTCCAGAGCACGACATGGTGGTGGTAAAACTCGCCAGCCAGCCGGAGTTCATCAACGAGGCCAATAATATTGATACCTTGGCGGCGATACGGGCGATTGCTAAAGAGCTGGCATGAACAATACGAGGCACTTCGCGGGTATTGATCCCGTTCACCTGCCGGCCGGCGCTCGCGTGGTCGTGGCCATGTCGGGGGGCGTGGATTCGTCCGTCGCCGCCGGGCTGCTGGTCGAGGCCGGCTACGACGTGGTCGGCATCACCATGCAGCTCTACGACCACGGCGCGGCCAGCGGCAAGAAGGGCATGTGCTGCGCCGGACGCGATATTGCGGACGCGCGCAATGTGACGACCCACCTCGGCATCCCGCATTACGTGCTCGACTACGAGGCCAAGTTCCGGGCTGCGGTGATCGATACGTTTGCGGACAGTTATGTCGCCGGCGAGACGCCCGTGCCGTGCATCGACTGCAACCAGAAGGTCAAGTTCCGCGATCTTCTGGGCATGGCGCGCGATTTGGGCGCGGCGGCCATGGCGACGGGGCACTATGTGCGCTCGCTCAAGGGGCCGGGCGGTTTCGAGCTGCACCAGCCGGTGGATGCCGCGCGCGACCAGAGCTATTTCCTGTTCGCGACGGGGCGGAAGGAGCTGGATTTCCTGCGCTTCCCGTTAGGGGGCATGCTGAAGGCCGACGTGCGCGAGCACGGCCGGCGGCTGGGCATTGCTGTCGCCGACAAGCCGGACAGCCAGGACATCTGCTTCGTGCCCAAGGGCCACTACACCACCGTGATCGACAATCTCCGCCCCGGCGCGGCGGGACCGGGCGAGATCGTGCACCAGGACGGGCGCGTGCTCGGCAAGCACAATGGCATCACGGGTTTTACGATTGGCCAGCGCAAGGGCCTGGGGCTGCCGGTGACGAAGCCCGAGGCCGAGCCGCTGTTCGTAGTGGCGCTGGATGCGCCGCGCCGCCGGGTGGTGGTCGGTCCGCGCGAGGCGCTGGCGCGGCAAACCGTACGCTTGCGCGATATCAATTGGCTGGGCGACGCTCCCTTCGCGGAGGCTGCGGCGGCCGGGTTGCCGGTCGCCGCACGCATCCGCTCGTCGGGTCCGCCGCAGATGGCGGAGCTGTGCCTGGTCGAGGGCGCTCCGGCAATTCGATTTGCAGGCACGGTGTTCGCGGTTTCGCCCGGTCAGGCTTGCGTGT
Source organism: Hyphomicrobiaceae bacterium (assembly GCA_031393505.1). Classification (GTDB taxonomy): domain Bacteria; phylum Pseudomonadota; class Alphaproteobacteria; order Rhizobiales; family Hyphomicrobiaceae; genus JANYHF01. Next base: position 11,347 of record JANMVX010000122.1, read on the forward strand.
TTTACGCCGATGCGTCGGGGGCATCGCGTGTCCTGGGTGGGGGCTGGATGAAGGCGGCGGAGCGGCAGATGATCGCGGTTGCGGCGGAGTAAATTACGAACGGCGCGCGTCTCGCAGGCAAAAACGTTTCTGGTTTGTTCGATTTGTTTTGTCCTCCATCAAGACTTGTGGTAAGGGTCGAAGCATGAGCGAAAATGTTCCATCCGTAACTCTCGAAATCCTGAAATCCATTCAAGCGAGCATCTCCAAGTTAGATGCGCGCATGAGTGAGATGGACGCCCGCATTGATGCGCGCTTCGGCGCTGTCGAGGAGACGATGCGCAAACAAAGGCGCGATACGGCTGGCATTTTGGTGCTGATGAAAAGCGTCGTCGGGACTTTTGACGAACGGGTGCTCCATCTGGAGCAGCGGGTGACATTGATTGAGATGAACAACGAAACACCCTGAGAGCCATTGGCTGCTCACCCGTCTTCGCGATCATCCCGCTTGCCCCCACTCGGAACCTCCTGTATACGCCCACCCATCTCACACGCGGATCTGGCAGTTTGGCTCCGGCAAGCTCACGCTTTCGGCTGACACACTGCTCCGGTGGCTCGGTGCACCTCGCCCCAAGCTTCAAAATCCGCGGCGGCACAACCGGACTTGGAGTACCCACCTCATGACGCTTCCCGCGTTCACGATGCGTCAGCTTTTGGAAGCTGGCGTCCACTTTGGCCATCAGAGCCATCGCTGGAACCCGAAGATGCACAATTTCATCTTCGGTTCGCGCAATAAAATCCACATTCTGGACCTCGCCCAGACCGTGCCGATGCTGCATCAGGCCCTCGTGGCTACGAGCGACGCCGTTGCCAAAGGTGGCCGCGTGCTGTTCGTCGGCACCAAGCGGCAGGCTTCGGACGGCATCGCCGACGCGGCCAAGCGCTGCGCGCAGTATTATATCAACCGGCGCTGGCTGGGCGGCACGCTCACCAACTGGAAGACCATTTCGCAGTCGATCCGCCGTCTCAAGCAGCTCGACGAGATGCTGGCGGCGGGCGCGTCGGGGCTGACCAAGAAAGAGCAGCTGAACCTGCATCGCGAGCGCGACAAGCTCGAGATTGCGCTTGGCGGCATCAAGGACATGGGCGGGCTTCCGGACATTCTGTTCGTGATTGACACGAACAAGGAAAAGATCGCCATCGACGAAGCGCGCAAACTGGGCATCCCGGTGATCGGCGTGGTCGACAGCAATTCCGATCCGGACCACATCAACTTCCCCGTGCCGGGCAATGACGACGCCGGCCGCGCGATTACGCTCTATTGTGACTTGTTTGCAAGGGCGTGCATCGACGGCATCGAGCGCGCACAGGGCGAGCATCATGTCGACATGGGCGCTGCGGTCGATCCGACCTTTGGAGAGATCCCGGCTGAGGGCGCTGCTTCGGCCAACGGCGCCGCCAAGGGCAAGATCGGCGCCGTTTATAAGGGTCTCGACGCCCCCGTGGGGCTGGCCGACGACCTCAAGCGCATCGACGGCATCAGCCAGAAGTTCGAGACCAAACTGAACGATCTCGGCGTCTATCACTTCTGGCAGATGACCAAGATGACTGCCGACGACATCAGCGCCATCGAGAACGCCATGAAGTTGCGTGGCAAGATGGCCAAGGAAGACTGGATCGGCAAGGCCAGGAAGCTGCAAGCCGAGGCCGAGGCGGCTTAGGCCTCCACGCCGCCTTCTAGAAATTGTCGTAGGGCGGGGCTAGAACGTCCCCGCCCTTTACATATTGAGACCCCATTCGAAAGGAATTCGTTCATGGCGGACATTACCGCAGGCATGGTCAAGGAACTGCGCGAGCGCTCGGGCGCCGGCATGATGGACTGCAAGGCCGCCCTCACCGAGAACAAGGGCGACATGGAAGCGTCCATCGACTGGCTGCGCAAGGCTGGCCTCGCCAAGCATTCCAAGAAGGCCGGGCGCATTGCCGCCGACGGTCTGATTGGGATCGCCAGCGAGAAGCACAAGGCTGCTGTCATCGAGGTCAACTCCGAGACCGACTTCGTTGCCCGCAACGAGGGTTTTCAGAAGATGGTCCGCGACATTGCGGATGTCGCGCTGAAGGTCGGCGGCGATTTCGAGAAGCTGAAAGCGGCAAAACTCGGCAAGGGCACGGTCGAAGAGCATCTCAAAGACATGGTCGCCACCATCGGCGAAAACATGACGCTGCGCCGCTCGAAGGGGCTCTCCGTGACGGAAGGCGCGGTCGCCACCTACATGCACGGCGCGATTGCCCCGATGCTCGGAAAAATCGGCGTGCTGGTCGCGCTCGAGAGCAAGGGCGACCACGCCAAGGTGATGGACTTCGGCAAGAAGATCGCCATGCACATCGCGGCGGCGAATCCCCAGGCCGTGACCGAGGCTGAACTCGACCCGGAGCTGCTGGCGCGTGAGAAAGCCCTGTACATCGAGCAGGCCAAGGAGAGCGGCAAGGCGCCGGACATCGCCGCCAAGATGGCTGAGGGACGCCTGAAAAAGGAGTTCATCAACCAGGTGGTGCTGCTGTCTCAGGTGTTCGTCATGGACGGCAAAGAGCCGGTCGGCAACGTGCTGAAGGCTTTTGAGGCCGAACTCGGCTCGCCGGTGAAGATCACGGCGTTCGTGCGCTTCGCGCTGGGCGAAGGCATTGACAAGAAGACTGAGGATTTTGCCGCCGAAGTCGCCAAGATGACGAAGAAGTAGGCGGTACTTCCTTCTCCCCCTTTTTAGGGGGAGAAGGTGGCCCCCGAGCGCACCGCGCGAGGATGACGGCCGGATGAGGGGCAGCCGCTTGCTCTGTACCTGTGGCACGAGGGCTGGAGCAAGCTGCTGCCCCTCACCGACCGCGTGGCTCTTGCCTCCCAAGAGGTCGGCGGCGAGACGCGGTCTCCTCTCCCCCTGAAATAGGGGGAGAGGGAAGAAAGAGGGTCTGCCCCAATGCCTACCCCCCTGAAATTCAACCGCCTGCTGCTGAAACTGTCCGGAGAGGCCCTGATGGGCCAAGGCAGCTACGGCATTGACACGTCGATCGTCGAACAGCTCGCGCGCGACATCAAAGCGGCCGTCGATGCGGGGACGGAAATGGCCGTGGTGGTTGGCGGCGGCAACATTTTTCGCGGCCTGCAGGGCGCGGCCAAGGGCATGGATCGCGGCACGGCCGACTACATGGGCATGCTCGCCACCGTCATGAACGCGCTGGCGCTGGGCAACGCGCTGGAAAAATTCGGCCAACCCGTCACGGTCATGTCCGCCATCCCGATGCCGACGGTGTGCGAAAACTTCGTGCCGCAGCGCGCCCGCCGCCACCTCGGCCGCAAGCGCGTGGTGATTTTCGCGGCGGGCACCGGCAACCCATTCTTCACCACCGACACCACCGCCGCCCTGCGCGCCGCTGAAATGGGCTGCGACGCCATCGCCAAGGCCACCAATGTCGACGGCGTCTATTCGGCCGACCCCAAAAAGGACCCGAACGCCATCCGCTACGATACCGTCACCTTTGACGAGGTCCTGGCAAAACGCCTTGGCGTCATGGACGCCGCCGCAATCGCGCTTGCCCGCGACAATCAAATACCGATAATTGTGTTTTCGATCCGCGAGCCGGGCAATCTGTTGCGTCTGCTGGCGGGTCAAGCACGCGCGACGATCGTACGGGATCCGGTGGCCTAGCGCCGCACCCCGCACGGAAACGCGCCAGCGACAGGGAGACAACACGATGGCCGCCGCCCCGCAAGCAAGCCCCTTCGATATCAAAGAGTACGAGAAGCGCATGGCTGGCGCGCTAGCGGCCCTGAAGCACGAATTCGCGGGCCTGCGCACAGGACGCGCCAACGCCAATATGCTCGATCCCGTGATGGTCGAGGTCTATGGCCAGCGCATGCCGATCCTGCAATGCGCCAGCGTTTCAGTGCCCGAGCCGCGTACCATCGCCGTGCAGGTGTGGGACAAGGCGACCGTCGCGGCTGTGGAAAAAGCCATCCGCGCCTCCAACCTCGGCATCAATCCGACCGTGGACGGACAGATCATCCGTCTGCGCATGCCCGAACTGAACGAAGAGCGGCGCAAGGAGATCGTCAAGATCGCGCACAAGTACTCCGAAGCCGCGCGCGTGGCCGTGCGCAATGTGCGCCGCGACGCGATGGAGTTGCTCAAGAAGCTCGAGAAGGACAAGAAGATCGGCGAGGACGAGCACAGGAAGTGGTCAACCAAGATCCAGGAATTGACCGACAAGCACATCAAGGACGTGGACCATGGGCTGGCGTCGAAGGAAATCGAGATCATGCAAGTCTAGGCAAGAAAGACGTGAAATCGTGAAATCGCCAAGTCGCCAAATCGGATCGGCACACTGTCTTCACGACTTCACGATTTGGCGATTTCACGACTTCACGTCTTCTTTCTAGGGCACCCTGCCAAGGACCACTCCGTGCAAGATCCGCCCCCTCTGCCGCGCCACATCGCCATCATCATGGATGGGAACGGGCGCTGGGCCAATCAGCGCGGTTTGCCGCGCGTGGAAGGCCACCGGCGCGGCGTGGAATCGGTGCGCACCATCGTGCGGGCCTGTGGCGACATCGGCATTCCCTATCTGACGCTGTTCAGTTTTTCGTCAGAAAATTGGTCGCGCCCAAAATCCGAAATCATTGATCTGATGGGGTTGATCCGGCTCTTCATCAAACGCGACCTGGCCGACCTGCACAAGGATAACGTTCGTGTGCGCATCATCGGCGAGCGCACCGGCCTCGATGCCGACATCGTCAAGCTGATCGCCGACGCCGAAGTGCTGACTGAGGACAATTCCAAACTCAACCTCACCGTCGCCTTCAACTATGGTTCGCGCGCTGAGATTGCGCGCGCGGCGCAGGCCCTGGCCGCCAAGGTCGAACGCGGCGAGCTGAAAGCCTCGGACATTACGCAAGACAGCGTCTCAGGCGCGCTCGACACCGCCGGCCTGCCCGATCCCGACCTGTTCATCCGCACCAGCGGCGAGCAGCGCCTCTCGAACTTCCTGCTGTGGCAGCTGGCCTATGCCGAATTCGTCTTTGTCGAGACCTATTGGCCCGATTTCAACCGGACCCACTTGGACGCCGCCATCGCCACCTATCAGTCGCGCGACCGGCGTTTTGGCGGCTTGACGCGGGCGCAGAGCGCATGAGCGCGGAGCCGGTGCAATGACAACTCCTGCCGATCTTGGCCCACCTGGTCCTGGTTCACCAGGATCGCGACGCGCCAACGACCTCATGGCGCGGATCGGGTCCAGCGTGGTTCTGGCCACCGTCGCCTTGGGGGCGGTTCGGGCGGGCGTCTGGCCGTTCGGTCTGCTGCTGGCGTTGGTGGCGGGAATCGCCGGCTGGGAATGGGGCCGCCTGGTGCGTGGCGCCAACTGGGACCTGCTGCAGATCTTGCATGTCGCGGCTGCCGTCATCGCCGCGCTGGTGGCAATTGCGGGCTATGGCATGCTGGCGGCCATTGGCCTCTTGATCGTCGCCATCGTCATGGTGGTGTTGCGCTGGCGGCAACGCGACGTGCTGTCGGGCGCCGGTGTGATGGCGACCGGACTGCCGGTTGTTTCGCTGGCCTGGGTGCGGACCGATAGCCTGCATGGCCTTGAAGCCGTGCTGTTCATCTTCGCCGTTGTCTGGGCCACCGATATTGGCGGTTATGTCTTTGGACGCATGATCGGCGGACCAAAACTCTGGGTCGCCGTTTCGCCCAACAAGACCTGGGCGGGCGCGCTCGGGGGGCTGTTTCTGGCCGGCGTCTGCGGAGCGGTCGTGGCCTGGTGGCTCGGCAGTCCCGATCTGGGCGGCGTGGCGTTGGCCGCCGTCATGCTCGCCGTCGCGGCAATTTTTGGCGACCTGATCGAGTCGGCGCTGAAACGCCGGTTCGGCCGCAAGGACGCCAGCAACCTTATCCCCGGACACGGCGGCATTCTCGACCGGGTGGACGGGCTGATGGCGGCGGCGGTCGTGGCCGCACTGTTCGTAATGTTGCGCAACCCTATGCATCCGGGCGCGGGACTGTTGTTTTGGCCGTGATGCGGCCTTCCGCTTTCTTGACTTCCCAGGCCGCCTGCACGATATGCTCGACGGGTCGGATGGGACCGCAACCGCCTCCCTCAACGCCCCGTTACTGCAGCCGTGCAATCAGGGTTCCTGGGCGTGACCAATTACCAATCACTCACCACGACGTAGGCTTTTTCAACGGCAGGCGCGATATCCTGGAAGGGTTTTGAATGGATTTGCAGTCCCTGATCGGGTCCGCGGCGCTGCCATATTGGCTGATACCGCCGGCGTTCCTATTTGTTTTCACGGTCATCATTGTCGTCCATGAGCTTGGCCATTACTTCGCCGGCCGGCTGTTTGGGGTCGGCGTGCGCACCTTCTCGCTGTTCATGGGACCGGAGCTGCTGGGGTTTACGGACAGCAAAGGCACGCGCTGGCGCATCTCGGCGATTCCGCTGGGCGGCTACGTCCAATGGATCGACGACGACAACATTTCCAGCATGCCGACGACGGCGGAAACCGTCTCGGCTGAGATGTCGGCTGATGACGAACGGCGCAAGTCGTTCTATCATTCCAAGCCGGTGTGGCAGCGCGCCATCATCGCCGCCGCCGGACCGGTCGCCAATTTCCTGCTGGCCATTGCCATTTTCACTGCGTTCTCGATGGCGACCGGCGAAGTGTTGCGGCCGGTGGTTGTGGACAAGCTGGCGCCCGGTTTCCCGGCGGAAAAGGCCGGCGTGCTGGTGGGCGACGTGATCCTGTCCATTGACGGCACGCCCTTGCCGAATTTCCAGCGGCTACAACTCATCGTCAACACCAGCGCCGACCGCAGTCTGCCTCTCGTCATCAAGCGTGGCGGGCAGGAGTTAATTGTGCTGGTCAAGCCTGAGTTGAAGGACGATACGGATCTGCTGGGCGGCAAGGTTCGGGTCGGCAAAATCGGCATTCAGCAGGACAGCAGCGAGGATGCGCCGAACATCCGGCCCGTTGGCGCGCCGGAAGCGCTGCAGATGGGGTTCACCCAGACCAAGCTGCTGATCGAGGCGGTGCAACGCGGCATGTGGGATCTGGTGGTCGGACGCCAGTCGCTGTGCGCCATCGCGGGCCCGACCAAGATGGCCGAAGCCGCCGGCAAAGTCGCCAGTTTTGGCCTCGACAAGCTGATCAGCTTCCTGGCCTTCGTGTCAGTTGCGATTGGTATGACCAACCTGTTGCCGATCCCGATTCTGGACGGCGGGCACCTGGCGTTCTACGCCATTGAAGCGGCTCGCGGAAAGCCGCTGAGCCAAAGGACGCAGGAGATCGCTTTTCGGATTGGCTTGAGCATCGTCCTCATGCTATTGATGCTAACCCTTTTTTACCATTGGGCCGGATGCCGTTAACCTTGCCTGGTGGAGGCTGACTTGGGGATAAAGACGTAATAGTGCCTCGCGCAAGAGGCGGTATATGCAATATGACGATGGAAACAGGCATGGGCGGGGCTTCCCTGCACCGTGCGGACGTTGTCATATGGTAGTGGTGGGGTTTGCCTGCTGGAGAGCAGGCGACGCCGGTGGGGACCGGCGGTTGAGAAATCAGGGGCACTATTTTGATGGCAGGCGTTAAGAGGGGTTTGGCGACCGGGGCGTGTACAGCCCTGACCGCCCTCATTTTGCTGACAGTCGTGCTTGTCGGGGGCTTGGTGGCCTCGCGGCCAGCTGTCGCCGCTGAAAGCGTGATTTCGCAGATCGCCGTGCAAGGCAATCGCCGTGTCGAGGCCGAGACCGTCCGGTCCTACGTAACCTTGAGCGTTGGCAGCCCGTACGACGCCGGCAAGGCCGACGAATCGATCCAGAACCTGTTCGGCACCGGCCTGTTCGGCGACGTGCGCATCGAGCGCAAGGGCTCGGTCGTGGTGATTTCCGTGGTCGAGAACCCGGTCATCAACAAGGTCGTGTTCGAAGGCAACAAGGAAGTCGAAGACAAGACGCTTGAGGGCGAAGTGCAGGTGCGCCCGCGCTCCATCTTCACCAAGGCCAAAGTGCAGGCCGACGTGCAGCGCATTCTCGACATCTATCAGAAGCAGGGTCTGTTCGCCGCGACCGTGGAGCCCAAGGTCATCGAGCTGGAGCAGAACCGCATCAATCTGGTCTACGAGATCCATGAAGGTCCGAGCACCAAGGTGCAGAGCATCCATTTCGTCGGCAACCACGCCTTCTCGGACACGCAGCTGAAGGAAGTCGTGACGACTTCCGAGAAAAGCTGGCTGAGCTGGTTCAAGAGCACCGACGTCTACGATCCCGACCGCCTCAATCTCGACCGCGAGCTGCTGCGCCAGTTTTATCTCAAGAACGGCTATGCTGACGCGCAGATCGTCTCGGCCACCGCGGATCTCGACCGCAGCGGCAAGGGGTTCTACATCACCTTTACCGTGGAAGAGGGCGAAGCCTTCACCTTCGGCGACATCACCGTCAGTTCGGCGCTGGAAGGCGTGAACGGCAACGATCTGGTCGGCAAGGCCACCACGTTCAAAGGCGCGACCTACAACGTCAGCAAAATCGAGAAATCAGTCGAGGCCATGACGCTCAGTCTGGCTGCCGCCGGCAATGCCTTCGCGGTCGTCCACCCCAAGCCGAACCGCGACAACGCCGCGCACACGATTGGCATCGAGTACGCGCTTGAAACTGGCCCGAAGGTTTACATCGAGCGCATCGATATCCTGGGCAACGTCCGCACCGAGGACCGCGTCATCCGCCGCGAGTTCAAGCTGCAGGAAGGCGACGCCTTCAACCGGCTGCTGGTGACGCGCGCAAAGGAACGCCTGCAAGGCCTCGGCTTCTTCAAGACCGTCGACATCACCAGCCAGCAGGGCAGCGGTCCGGATCGCATGGTGCTGTCGGTCAACGTCGAGGAATCATCCACCGGCGAAGTCTCGTTCGGCGGCGGCTATTCAACCTCGGAAGGCGTGATCGGCGATATTTCGTACAAAGAGCGCAATCTGCTCGGCAAAGGGCAATTCCTGTCGCTGACCTTCTCGGGCAGCCTGACGCGTGCACAAATCGATCTGAGCTTTACCGAGCCGCGCTTCCTGGACAGCAATGTCTCGGCCGGCTTTGACGTGTTCCACAAGGAAACCAACTACCTCACGACCTCTGGCTACAAGCTGCGCCATTCCGGGTTTGACGTGCGCCTTGGCTTCCCGCTCAGCGACGAAGTGGGCCTGTCGACCCGCTATACGCTGGCGCGCGACGAAATCTTCAACTTGTGCACGGCGAGCAGCACGGGCTGCGTGGTTCCCAACGCATCGATCAAGGAAGGCGCGACCTGGACCTCGGCGGTCGGCTACACGCTGGCCTATGATGCGCGCAACGTGAAGAACAACCCGACCAAGGGCGTCTACATGGAGTTGTCTCAGGATCTGGCAGGTCTCGGCGGCGACGCGCACTATCTGCGTTCGAATGCCGAACTGCGCGCCTACTATCCGGTGATGGACAAAATCACTTTGGTGGGACGCGCCATCGGCGGCAACATCACGCCCTGGGGCGGCAAGGACCTGACAGCCAGCGATCTGTTCTTCAAGGGCGGCGAGACCATCCGCGGCTTCGCCAACTCGGGCTACGGTCCGCGCGACAAGTCGAATGCCGTGGCGCTGGGCGGCGAGTTCTACTACGGCGCCACCGCCGAAGTGCGCTTTCCGTTGCCGTTCGTGCCAGAGGATTTGGGACTTGGCGGCGCGTTCTTCGCCGACGCTGGATCGCTGTGGAGGACCAACGACAGTACGATTGCGGCCATTAATTTGGTGAGCCCCGCCAACCTGGTCGATAACAATGTCCTCCGGTCGTCGGTCGGCGTCAGCCTGACCTGGAACTCGCCGCTCGGGCCGTTGCGCGCTGACTACGCTTACGTCCTGTCGAAGGACGTGAACGACGAAACGCAAGCCTTCAAGTTCGGCGCAGCGACGCGGTTCTAGTGGCCCGGGGACATGATGTTCAACTTCGGCCATCCCCGCCATGAGTGGCGAACGGTGCGCTCAAGCCGAAGCTGAACTTCGTGTCCCCGCTCTGCCGGGCGCTCTCGGCAAAAAAAACGGCAGCAACCCGGCAGAGCGGGGACACGAAGCTCATTTTCGACTGGGCTTCGGAGTTCGAGCCGCAGCTTTGATCGGGTCGAAAATGAACATCATGTCCCCACTACCTACACGCCATTGCAATAGGTCTCGACACCCGCTAGCTGACTGTCACGGGCTACGCTAACATTGCGGCCGTGCTCGAAACCGAGTTGTGATCGACAAGCGAGCCCATGCAGCATCCAGGATTTTTTGATCGCGCCGGGCCGCTGACACTTGGCGACATCGCCAAGATCGCCGATCCCGCTGCCGTTCTGCCGGATCATGCGAACATCCTGATCGAAGACGCCCGCCCACTCGATCTGGCCGACCACAACCACGTCAGCTTCCTCGACAACCGCAAATACGTGCCCCAGCTGCGCAAAACCCACGCGCGTGCGGTGTTCGTCGCCCCCGAGCTGGCGGCTCAGGTTCCCGAGGCGACCGTGGCCCTCGTCACCAAGGAACCCTACCGCGCCTTCGCCACCGCGCTCGCTCGCTTCTACCCCGGCGCTGGCCGTCCCCGCGTCGCCGAGATGGGCGGCGAACCTGGGCCTATCCATTCCACAGCCCGCATCGAAGACGGCGCCATCATCGAGCCCGGCGCCATCATCGGCCGCGAAGCCCGCATCGGCCGCGGCACTATCGTGGCGTCCGGCGCGCTGATCGGCTACCGCGTCACCGTCGGCCGCAACGGCTTCATCGGCCCCAACGCCGTGCTCACCCACGCTCTGGTCGGCGACCGCGTGATCATCCATGCCGGCGTCAAAATCGGCCAGGACGGTTTCGGCTTCGCCATGGGCCGCAACGGCCACCTGAAAGTGCCACAGATCGGCCGTGTCATCATCCAGGATGACGTCGAGATCGGCGCCAACACCACCATCGACCGCGGCGGCCTTAAGGATACGGTCATTGGCGAAGGCACAAAAATCGACAATCTCGTCCAGATCGGGCACAACGTCGTCATCGGACGCCATTGCGTCATCGTCGGCATGGTCGGCATTTCCGGCTCGGCCGAGCTGGGCGATTTCGTCGTGGTGGGTGGACAGGCCGGCATCGTCGGCCACATCAAGATCGCCAGCGGCGTGCAAATTGCCGGCGGTTCGGGCGTGACGCACGATATCACGCAAGCCGGTCGCTATGGCGGCGCGCCGGCCAAGCCCCTGGTGCAGTTTGCGCGCGAGCTGGCCGCTCTCAAGCAGCTGGCGACGCGGACAAAGGAGTGAGCGAAGTGTCTGGCATACCCGAGGTTAGTCCGAAGCGGGAGCTGCGCAGCGCCGATATCGCGCGCCTCATGAAGCTGCTGCCGCACCGCTATCCGTTCCTGATGATCGACAAAATCGTCGATATGGATGGCGACCTTTCGGCCACCGGCATCAAGGCCGTCACCATCAACGAGCCGTTTTTCCAGGGCCATTTCCCGCAGTTCCCGGTCATGCCTGGCGTGCTGCTGATCGAGGGCATGGCGCAAACCGCCGGCGCCCTCTGCGCCGACGCCATGGGCGAAAACTACGAGCCGACGCTGGTGTTCTTCATGAGCATCGATGGCGCCAAGTTTCGCCGCCCCGTCGTGCCGGGCGACACCGTGCACTATCATGTGAAAAAGATCCGCAGCCGGGGCCGCGTTTTCCGGTTCGCCTGCGAAGCGCGCGTCAACGGCCAACTGGTGGCCGAAGCCGAAGTCGGCGCCATGATCACCGACCCCTCGGTGCTGGAAAAGCAGCAAAGCTAGCCCGGGTCGCACTTCCGCCCGCCCGGCTTCCCTCCTACGATCTCAGTGTTCCAATTAGACGTTCAACCGCAGGGCAAAGGGCGCGCGGCATGGCAGACATTCATAAGTCCGCAGTCATCGACAAAGCCGCCAAGCTCGGCAAGGACGTCTCAGTTGGCGCGTTCTGCGTCGTGGGTCCGAACGTGGTGCTTGGCGATGGCGTAAAGCTGCATTCTCACGTGGTGGTCGCGGGGCGAACCACGATTGGTCCCAGTTGCGAACTGTTCCCGTTCGCCTCGATCGGCCACCCGCCGCAGGATCTGAAATACAAGGGCGAACCCTCGACGCTGAGCATCGGCGCCAATTGCATCATCCGCGAAGGCGTGACCATGAACCCCGGCACCGAAGGCGGCGGCATGATCACCAGCGTCGGCGACAATTGCGCCTTCCTGGCCAATTCGCACATCGGGCACGATTGCCGCGTCGGCAACAACGTCATCATGTCGAACGGCGCGCTGATCGCCGGCCACTGCACGGTGGGTGACTTCGCAATTTTGGGCGGGGGCGCCGGCGTGCTGCAGTTCAGCCGCATCGGCGCACATTCGTTCCTGGGCGGCATGTCGGCGCTGCAGAACGATCTTATTCCGTATGGCATGAGCGTCGGCAACCGGGCCTATCTCTCCGGCCTCAACATCGTCGGTCTGCAACGCCGCGGTTTTTCGCGCGCCGATATCCAGAGTCTGCGGCGGGCCTATCGTTTGCTGTTCGCGAACGAAGGTACATTGATGGAGCGCGTCGAGGACGTGGCCGCCGAGTTCAAGAGCAACCCCATCGTGATCGAGATCGTGGAGTTCATCCGCGCCGGCGGCGGCAAGCGCGCTCTGTGCACACCCCATGACGGGGCGAGTGTCTAAGTGCCGCTGGCCCACTGTCCTTCTCCCCCTGCTGAGGGGGACAAGGTGGCCCCCCGAGCGCAAAGCGCGAGGGAAATAGGGCCGGATGAGGGGTCGCCGCTTGCTCCGCACTCGTTGCACCAGGAGCGGAGCAAGCGGCTGCCCCTCACCGACCGCGTGGCTCTTGCCGCAAAAAGGCGGCTGCGAGACGCGGTCTCCTCTCCCCCTAAGAAGGGGGAGAGGAAAAAAGTAAGCGCGTCATTGAGTTCGCGCCGTTGGGCCTTTGCCGGGATGACGAGATCGGGGATGCATCTCTTTGGTCACTGCAGCCATAACTGACGGCACGCTCGCCATACTCGCCGGCGGCGGGGCGCTGCCGCGCATCATCGCCAGCGAAGCCGTTGCGGCGGGACGCTCCGTACACATCCTGGCCATTGACGGGTCGTTCGGCGCGTGGCCGGACGCGCCCTGCCCGATGACCCCGGTGGGCATGGGGCAGGTCGGACGCATCCTGGAGACGCTGCGCAAGAACGACTGTCATGAAATGGCAATTGCCGGCAGCGTGGTCCGACCCGAGATCGGCAAGCTGAAGCTGGATTTCGGCGCGCTGATCAATCTCCCGCGCCTGACCGGCATCATGCTCGGCGGCGACAATCATCTGCTCACGACGGTGGTGAAATTCTTCGAAAAGCGCGGCATTCGCGTCGTCGGCGTTGACGAGGTGGCGCCGAAGTTGCTGGCGGCAGAGGGCGCGCTGGGGCGTGTGCGTCCTGATGCGCAAGGCGCCCGAGATATCGCTCGCGGTTTCGAAGTGGCGCGGGCGCTGGGCGCACTGGACATCGGGCAGGCGGCCGTGGTGGACAAAGGCTATGTGCTGGCCGTGGAAGCCGCCGAGGGGACGGATGTGCTGCTGGAGCGCGTCGCCGAATTGCGCGCTAAGCGGAGCAGATTGGGCGGACGGCCGCGCGGCGTGCTGGTCAAGCGCGTAAAGCCGGGGCAGGACCGGCGCGTCGATCTGCCGACCATCGGTCCACGGACGGTTGAGCTGGCGGCAGCGGCGAATCTCGCTGGGATTGGTGTGCACGCTGGCGGTGTCATTCTGCTGGAGCGGGAAAAAGTGCTAGCGGCGGCGGATGCAGCGGGGCTTTTTATCGCGGGAGTGATCGATGGCGAACCCTGATCCGCGCTGGCGTCCAGGCGAGCCCCTGCGCGTGTTCGCAGTAGCGGGTGAGCACTCTGGCGACCGGCTCGGCGGAAAACTGCTGGCGACCTTGCGACAGCGGCTGGGCGACAACCTGATCGTCGCGGGCGTCGGCGATCACGACATGCTGGCGGCGGGCCTGAAGCCGATCTTTCCGATGTCGGACATCGCCGTCATGGGCCTCGGCGATGTGCTGAAACGCCTGCCGCTGATCGTGCGGCGCGTCTACCAGACCCTGGCCGCTGCTCGGCGCTTCAACCCGCATGTGCTGCTGATTGTCGACAGTCCCGATTTCACGCATCAGGTTGCGAGCCGTTTTCGCAAGCAACGCCCGGACGTGCCGATCATCGACTATGTGTCGCCAACGGTCTGGGCGTGGCGTCCGGGGCGGGCGCGGAAAATGTCGGTCTATACGGATCATCTCCTCGCGCTGCTGCCGTTCGAACCCGAGGCGCACGCCCGGCTTGGCGGCCCGCCCTGTACCTATGTCGGCCATCCGTTGGCGGAGCGCCTGGCCTGGATGCGCGGGCTCGATCCCGCAGCGCTTTCGGCCCGTCTGGGACTGCGCCCCGAACGCCCGGTTCTGGTGGTCCTGCCCGGCAGCCGGCGCGGCGTGATCAGGCGCATGCTGCCCGATTTCCGCGAGACCGTCCGCTTGCTGAGCGCGCGCGCCGTCCCGCCCGAGGTGATCATTCCGACCATCAAGGAGCGGCGTGACGAGCTTGCCGGGATGGTGGCCGATTGGTCGCTGAAACCGCATATCGTAACTGGCGAAAATGACAAATTCGCCGCCTTCCGCCTTGCCCGTGCGGCGCTTGCATCGTCGGGTACGGTGACGCTGGAGCTGGCCGCTGCCGGTACGCCCGCCGTGGTGGCCTATCGTATTGGGCCGATCGCCTACCGGTTGAAATGGCTGACCAATGCGCCGTCGATCGTGCTCGCCAATCTGGTGCTTGGAAAAAATATGTATCCGGAATATCTCGATCCGGATGTGAACCCGACCGTGCTGTCTGAACGAATTGGCGAACTGCTCGACGATACCCCCGCGCGTGCAGAACAGTTGGCAGGACTGGCCGAGATTCCCGGAAAGCTCGCCCCGCCTGCCATCAGTCCAAGTGAAGCGGGTGCGGATATTGTGTTGCAGTATGCGGAACATGGGAGGGCGCGTAGGGCGCAATAGGCCTCTTCCGGCCGTATTGCGCCGCAGGGGGCTAATCCGCGCCGTGCCGGTTGTGTTGGCCCCCGCGGCGCAATACGGCGCGAAGAAAAAGCGCCTATTGCGCCCTACGGCCCTACGCGCGTGAGGCCAACGGTTTGTAGTCGCGGCGCGGCGATCCCGTGTACAGCTGCCGCGGCCGGCCGATGCGCTGGTTCGGATCCTCGATCATTTCCGTCCACTGAGCGATCCAGCCGACGGTGCGCGCCAGTGCAAACAGCGCCGTGAACATCGAGGTCGGGAAGCCCATCGCCTTCAAAGTGATGCCCGAATAGAAATCCACATTCGGATAGAGTTTGCGGGCGAGGAAATACTCGTCCGAGAGTGCAATCCGCTCCAGCTCCATCGCCACATGCAGCAGCGGATCGTCCGGGTGCCCAAGCGCCGCCAGCACCTCATGACAGGTCTTTTGCATGACCTTGGCGCGCGGGTCATAGTTTTTGTACACCCGATGCCCAAATCCCATCAGCCGGGTGTGCTCGTTCTTATCCTTCACGCGGGCTAGGAACGCCGGGATCTTGTCGACCGTGCCGATCTCCTGCAGCATGCTCAGCGCGGCTTCGTTCGCGCCGCCATGCGCCGGCCCCCACAGGCAGGCGATGCCGGCCGCGATGCAGGCGAACGGATTGGCGCCCGAGGAGCCCGCCAAGCGTACCGTGGACGTCGACGCGTTCTGCTCATGATCGGCATGCAGAATAAAAATGCGATCCAGCGCGCGCGCCAGCACCGGGTTCACCACATAGGGCTCGCACGGAATGGCAAAGCACATCTGCAGGAAATTAGCCGCATACGCCAGATCATTGCGCGGATAGTTGAAGGGCTGGCCGACGTGGTACTTATACGCCATGGCCGCGATGGTCGGCATCTTGGCGATCATGCGGTGGCTGGCGACCATGCGCTGGTGCGGGTCGCGGATGTCGGTGCTGTCGTGGTAAAAGGCCGAGAGAGCTCCGACCACCCCGACCATGACCGCCATGGGATGGGCGTCGCGCCGAAAACCGGAATAGAAGCGGTTCATCTGCTCGTGCAGCATGGTGTGGCGCGTGATGGCGAGCTCGAATTTCTTGAACTCGGCCGGCGTCGGCAGTTCGCGGTGCAGCAGCAGATAACAGGTCTCGAGGAAGGTCGAGGTCTCGGCCAGCTGCTCGATGGGATAGCCGCAGTAGAGCAACTCGCCCTTGTCGCCGTCGATGTAGGTGATGGCGCTGTCGCAGGCCGCCGTGGAGGTGAAGCCCGGGTCGTAGGTGAAGCGCCCGGTGGTGGCGTAGAGTTTGGAAATGTCCACGACATCCGGCCCGATGGTGCCCTTGCGGACCGGGAATTCGTAGGCGTCGCTGCCAATTGACAGCTTGGCGGTCATGTTGGGATCGGCCATGTGGGGCGCTCCGTTGCGGGCTGATTGGTTGTGCGCACTATGGCGAGGCGAGGGGTATATTGCAATGCAGCATTGGCGATCGAAATTCCTCCCGAGGGCGCGGAACTCCTTCTCCCAAGGGAGAAGGCGAAGGAACCGATGGTCCATTGGTTGGATTGTGAAACGCAACGATCTCTTAGCCTTGTGCTCTCCCGGACACTTCCCAAGCCTGCCAAATCATGCCATTCTCTTGCTAGTCTTCAACAACCGGAAGGAGGTGATCCGATGTCGAGTGGGATCCTTGCGCTGTCACAGGTCGAACTGTCAGGCACGTGTGCGTCGGAGCACCCTTCTTCGCAGACGTGACGGGCAGACGCTCGTCGCCGGTCTTTCATCGCGACGGCCCTTGGCCGGATCGATAGCCAGTCTCACGGAGGCCGCCCCGACAACGGGCGGCCTTTTTGATTGGGGACATACTGTTCCTCTTCGGCCCGATGAGGGGATCGGGCTACGGCAGGCGTTGGAGCCGAAGATGAACATTGTGTCCCCGGTCTGCCGCGAACCCTCGATAGACCGGGGACACGAAGCTCATCAGCGACATCGGCAGCTGCATTCCACTGCAACCCTCAGCGCAGGTCGCTGATGACCATCATGTCCCCAATTCCAGCGTCATGAATATGCTGTTCGGATCGGCCGCATACCCCTCGAACGGCCCGCATTCCGTAAACGCCTGCGCCGCATAGAGCGCCCGCGCCGGCGCGAACCCGTCCTGCGAGCCGGTCTCCAGGCTCAGCCGCCGATAGTTTCGCCCGCGCGCCGTGGCGAGGATGTGCGTCAAGAGATGTGCCGCCACGCCCCGCCCCCGTAAGCGCGCCGCCGTATGCATGGATTTGATTTCGCCATGTGCGGGATCGATCTCCTTGACGGCGCCGCAGCCCATCAGGTCGGTCCCTCCCCAGACGGTCCAGAAAGTGACGCTTTTCGCACGCAGCTTTTCCAGGTCCAGCGCATGCACGCTGCACGGCGGCGACAGGCTGCGCATCAGCGTGAGGTGGGTTTCGAGGAGCACGGCGATTTCCGGGCCGGTGAGGTCGTCGATGCGGATGTGCATGGGGGTGGGGCTTTCGAATGTTCCGCCCTGACAATGCAAAATCACCAGCGGCGCGTCTAGCTCCTCCTCTCCCCCTTTTTCAGGGGGAGAGGAGGCCGCCCGACTTGCGGTCTTCACGTGGAAGCGCTGGCGGCCGGTGAGGGGCAGGTGCTTGCTCAGTGCGTGGTGTAACAGGGCCGGAACCAGTTGCTGCATGCCCTCTCTTGCCGCCAAAAAGGGGGGCGCGCCCAGAATAAATACGGACTGGCGAGCCGATCATGCCGCAACGAGCGCGGCGCGGGACGCTGAGATCACTTCGTCGACGTCAGACTTCTGCACTTGCCGGCCGTAGTCTCCGTGAACCACAGCATTGCGGACGTTTACGAGCTCCCTCAACTTTGTGGTCTGCTCGAACGATAACTTCCCCAGGCTCTCAAGCGTATCCAAGACTTGGCGCGGACGACGCGTGCTTCGGCTTTCACCGAGCGCACTACGTGCTGAAACAGCGATAGCTTCCAGTGTTGCCCAAGCGAGAAGAAACGCTGCGCGCTCATGGCCCGCGACGGACAGCGACACGGCCTCGTCGATTTGCCTGGCGATTACGTCATCGGTGGCCAACTCCGGAGTAAATTCGTCAAGCTCTTGTTCCGCAGCATAAATGGCGACGAGTTGCCAGTCCTGCTGGCCGTCAAAGCGTTGACTAATGCTGGCAAGGCCATTTTCATCCGCCTCATCTCGGCCGCGCAACACCATTTCAATCGCAATGTTTTTTTTTGGCCCTAAAGCGATGGCGTCAGGCACGTATCCTTTCATGAACGGCGGTAGCAGGTTCCGCGCGGGGCGTTCAAAAAACGCGTATCCATCGCCCTCGTACTTGCCCCTGATCATATTCAAGACGCGTCGCGCTCTCTCGACTTCGGTCATGGCGATCTTCCATCGGATGAGATATCGAAATGCAGATAGGTTCTTGCACCTTCACTGGCCACAGCTGTTGCTAGTGTGCGGCTAGACACGTCAAATGACAACAAACCGCCCGACTCGAATCTCTGCGCTACTATTCTTTCGATTTGCGAATCATCCAAATACAAAACTCGATTCAATGAATCCAGTATGGGTTTTATGATATTATCAAGATCGCCCTCCATGCGATCAGCAGAGAAATGGTAAATGGTTACTTTTATCGCATCTCCGCTCACAAAATGACCTTCCGGCAGTCTAGTGCGTGCAGCATCGGCTATCCGCGCCCGCCAGCTTGCCTGGCTTAGGCTACTTGCCTGCTGAGATGCCGGAACACCTGGCAACCAGAATTCGACAGGAAATTCGATCTCGACGCTCATCATCAGCCTGCCAATGAAGATCACTTTCGTAGTTTTAGGTCTGCGCGGTAACCATATCAAGGTCGAGCTACAAGGTGATCACCTAACCCCCTACCCCGCCACCTTCACCGCAAACGCATAGGCCAGCGCCGTCTCCTTCAGCCGCTCGAACCGGCCCGACGCACCCCCATGCCCCGCGTCCATATTGATCTTCAACAGCAGCGGCCGGCTATCCGTCTTCATCACCCGCAGCTTCGACACCCATTTGGCTGGCTCCCAGTAGGTTACCCGCGGATCCGTCAGCCCGCCCATCGCTAAAATCGCCGGATAGGCTTTGCGCTCCACATTGTCGTAGGGCGAATAGCTCAACATATAGCGGAACGCCTTTTCATTCGTGATCGGATTACCCCATTCCTTCCACTCGGGCGGGGTCAGCGGCAGCGTGTCGTCCAATATCGTGTTCACCACATCCACGAACGGCACCTCGGCGATGATGCCCAACCAAAGGTCCGGCGCCATGTTGGCGACTGCCCCCATCAACAGCCCGCCGGCCGAGCCGCCGTGCGCTACGATCCGGCCCCGCGAGGTGAACTTTTCCCGTGCCAAAAACTCGCCAGCCGCGATAAAATCCGTAAACGTATTGATCTTCTTGTCGAGTTTTCCGTCCGTGTACCAATGGTACCCCTTGTCCTTGCCGCCGCGGATGTGCGCAATGGCGTAGATCCAGCCGCGGTCGGCCAGGCTGAGACGCGACACGGAAAACGACGCCGGCATCGCGAATCCATACGATCCGTAGCCGTAGAGCAGCAGCGGCGCGCTGCCATCCAGCTTCGTCCCGCGCCGATACAGCAGCGACACCGGCACCAATTCGCCGTCCGGCGCGGGGGCCATGACGCGGGCGCTCACGTAGTCGGTCGCCACGTGGCCCGACGGCACTTCCTGCACCTTGCGCAAGGTCCGCTCGCGCGTTTCCATGTCGTAGTCCCAGGTCTCGCTGGGGCGGGTCATGGAGGAATAGACGAAGCGCAGCCGCGTGGTGTCGAACTCGTAGCCGTCCAGCATGCCGAGCGAATAGGCCGCCTCGTCGAAGGCGATGGAATGTTCCGCGCCATCGCTCAGACGGCGGATGATGATACAGGGCAAACCGTCTTCACGTTCAAGACGGACCAGATGGTTCTTGTACGCCGTCATGAACAGGATCAGCCGGCCCGGCCGGTGCGGTTCCAGAACCGTCCAGTTCTCGCGGCCCGGCTTGTCCACCGGCGCCGTGACAATCCGGAAATCCTCCGCGCCGTCGGAATTGGTCAGGATGTAGAGCAGTTTTCCCGAATGCTCGATGGTGTATTCGTGATTGTCCTCGCGCGCCGCCACCAGCACCGGCACCGCCCCCGGATGCTCCGTGTCGATCAACCGAAGCTCTGTCTGCGTATGATCGCGCACATGCACGACCAGGAAGCGCCGGCTCTGCGTCGTGCCCGCGCCAACGAACTTGCCTGTGTCGCTCTCTTCGTAAATCAGTGTATCGGCGCTGTTCGCCGTGCCAAGCACATGCCGGCATAATTTCAACGAGCGATGATTGTCATCCAGCGGCGTATAGTAGTACGACTTTGAATCATTCGACCAGACAAGGGTGCCGCTGGCGTTCGTCGTCTCATCGGCAAGATCTTTTCCGGTCGCCAGATTGCGCACGCGCAAAGTGCAATACTCCGACCCCGTATCATCCAGCGCATAGGCCAGCAACCTGTGGTCGGGGCTGTGGGACGAATTCTCCAAGTTCCAATAGGGTTTGCCTTTGGACATGGCGTCGCCGTCCAGCAGCAGCTGTTCCGTCCCGCCGTCGCGCGGCTCGCGAACCAGCTGCGGATGCTCCCCACCCGTGACAAACCGGTGCGCATAGGCCCACGGCCCGTCGGGGGACGGAACGCCGGAATCGTCCTCCTTGATGCGCCCCTTCATCTCGGAAAACAGCGTAGCCTGCAGCGCCTCGGTGTCGGCCAGCTCGGCTGACGTATAGGCGTTCTCGGCCTCCAGATAAGCCCGGATGCGCTGATCCAGCGTCTCGGGCTTGCGCATCACCTCCTGCCAATTCTTGGCGCGCAGCCACGCGTAATCGTCGGCGATGGTGACGCCGTGGCGGGTGTAGGTGTGATGCTCGATGGGAGCAATAGGGGCGGGCAGGCGCTTTTGGGGTGGGGTGCTCATGCCGGGGAATCTGGCATCGGCGGGGCGGTTCGGCAAGGGGTAGCGTGGGTTTTCGAAAGACGTGAAGTCGTGAATTCGCCAACTCGCCAAATCGGATCGTGGCCATTTCCACGACTTAACGATTTGGCGATTTCACGACTTCACGTCTTCTCTTCACGCCTTCGCCTTAAACTCCATCGCCACCCCGTTCATGCAATAGCGCAGCCCGGTCGGCTTCGGCCCATCGGGGAACACGTGGCCCAGATGCGCGTCGCAGTTCGCGCAGCGCACCTCCGTGCGGCGCATGAAAAAGCCGCTGTCGTCGTGCTCGGACACAGCCTCCTGGCTCAGCGGCTGGAAATAGCTCGGCCAGCCGGTCCCGCTCTCGAACTTCGCGTCCGACGAAAACAGCGCCTGGCCGCAGCAGACGCAGGCGAACGTCCCGTCGCGCTTCTCCTTGTTCAGCGGGCTGGTCCCGGCGCGCTCGGTGCCATGCTTGCGCGCGACCTGGAACGCCTCGGGGCTGAGCTGAGCCTTCCACTCCTCATCAGACTTGATGATGTTGGGCGCGGAGGATTTGGCCATGATGTCATCCTTTCGGTGGATGTGCGGGTTGCGGTCATGCGCAATATGGGGAGAGGCGAGTGGTGGCGGGAGTGTCAAAGGGCTTCAACTTCTCGCGCGCGCTGAGTGAATGCAAGTGGTCAGCCGTCCAAACCTCCCGCAGGCTGCTTGCCGATTGCTTGTGACCAAACTTTATGTAAGTCTACGCATGGCTGGCTGCGAGGACTGTGACGTTGGCAGAGGGTATCGCCGATGTGGCTCAACCGAGACCAAGCGCCGAAGTTCGCCCTCGTTCTGGGCATCGGCAAATACGCGCACGCGCCGCACCTGACAAATCCCGAGCATGACGCGGCCGCCGTCACGGCGGAGCTGAAGCGCGCGTGCTATGACGTCGAAACCTGGATCGACCT
>JANMVX010000114.1:0-7046 GCA_031393505.1 Hyphomicrobiaceae bacterium
TTTGGGTACTGTCTGGCCGGGCCGTTTCTGGTTGACGCCGCAGTCGCTCGTGGCTGGCTGTTGCAGCCGAATCCAAATCAACGGTCGAATGCCGAGGTACTGCGACCAATATGGAATGGCAAAGACGTCACCAATCGCTCGGCTGACCGTTGGGCAGTCGATTTTGGTAATGAAATGAGTGAAGCACATGCTTCGTTATATGAGCGTCCTTTTGCACATGTTCAAGAAGTCGTTTTGCCTGTCCGTACTGAAAATGCTCGCTCAAGCCGCGTTCGATACTGGTGGCGGCACGGTGAAGCTCGGCCTGGTCTTCGACGTGCAAGTATTGGCCTGCCACGATCAATCATCACCGTGGAGCGCGCGAAACACCGTTACTTCACTTGGCTTCCGCTCGGCGTATCGCCTGAGCACCGATTGATCGTTTTTCCTCGCGCTGACGACGTTACGTTTGGCGTCCTTTCAAGTCGTCTGCATGTTGTTTGGGTTCTTGCCTGCGGCAGCACCTTGGAGGACAGGCCTGGGTACAACACCAACGTTTGCTTTGCGCCGTTCCCCTTCCCCGCCGGCCTGACCCCCGCAGCCACCGCCCACCAGCGCACCGAGGCCCTGCCCGGCGGTGCGCTGATCCCCGCCGATTTGGCACCAGAGACCCGCGCCCAGGCCGAGCCCATCGCCCAGGCCGCCAAACGCCTGACCGATCTGCGCGACGCCTGGCTCAACCCACCCGAATGGTGTGAGCGCCTGCCCGAGGTCACGCCGCTGGGCCTGAGCACATCACCCTACCCCGACCGCATCGTCGCCCGGCCTGGCCATGAAAAAGCACTGGCCCAGCGCACGCTGACCCAGCTTTACAACCAGCGCCCGGCCTGGCTGGCGCAGGCCCACGCGGCGCTGGACGCCGCAGTGGCCGCAGCCTACGGCTGGCCCGGCCCGGCGGCCGACTTGCCAGACGACGACATCCTGCGCCGCCTGCTGGCGCTGAACCGGCAGCGCAGCGCCTAGTAGCCTGTCGGTGCTGGACCTGGCCGGCAGCCTCAAGCCGCCCGAGGGCCAGCATGTCACGGTGAACGTCATGAACCCCTGGCGTTGATTGCGAAAAGCACATTTAAAATACTTATTTGTATTGACAAATAACATACTCAATAGCACTATAAATTTTCACAGCCAGAGAACTCACCATGTCCCAGCCCCAAGAAGCCATCACCATCAGCATCCGCGCCAAAGCCGGGCAGCGCGATTTGATAGACCAGGCCGCCAGCCGCCTGGGCCGCAGCCGGTCTGACTTCATGCTGGAGGCTGCGTGCCGACAGGCGGAGGACGTGCTGCTCGACCAGACCTACTTCTTGCTCGACCGTGAAAAGATGGCGGCGTTTCAAGCGATGCTCGACAAGCCACCGGCACCGAATGACCGGCTGCGCCGGGTGATGACCGCGCCGACGCCGTGGGATACGGGCACGTGACACCGGCGCCGCAGCCGCTTGCGCCCCACCATCAAGTTGATACCTTTGAATGCGGCGAGCCGTCGCTCGACGACTGGCTGAAGCGGCGCGCCAGCGGCAACCAGACCAGCGTGGCGTCACGCACGTACGTCGTCTGCACGGGCGATGCGGTCATCGGCTACTACTGCCTTGCCGCCGGCGCGCTTGGCCATGCCGACGCACCGGGCGCGCTGCGCCGCAACCGGCCTGACCCCATCCCGGTGATGGTGCTGGGCCGGCTGGCGATCCACAAAAATCACCATCAGGCGGGGATCGGCACAGCGTTGCTGCGCGATGCGCTGGAGCGCACCTTGCAGGCGGCGGAAATCGCAGGCGTCGCCGCGCTGCTGGCGCATGCCTTGTCGGAAGACGCCAAGCGGTTTTACCGGTCGCGCGGCTTTGTCGAATCGCCTGTCAAGCCGATGACGATGTGCCTGATCCTGGCGTCGGTTCGCCAGGCGTTGACCGAAGGGCCGTAGTTGGCCCAGCGCCCTGCACGCCCACACCCCGCCCGTCAAAACCCCAGCCGCACGGTGCGCGGCTCGGCCATGACAATCGTCAACATCCTCACCGACAACGGCAGTCAATTTACCGACCGCTTCACCAACAAAAGCAGGATGCCACCGGGCCAGCATGTCTTCGATGTGGCGCACGTCCCCAGCCATTGGGATTGACGCCGACCTGTTCGGGACCTGTTAGGCGGCCGCTGGCGGGGCTGCCTTGTCTTGGGTCTGGGCATCGAAGTCGCTAGCGTCGTGGCGCTCGAGCAACTGGCTGGACGGCTCACCCCAGGCGCGGTTGACCTTGCGCCCACGCTGGACGGCTGGACGCAGCGCAATCTCGTTGGACCAGCGCAGCACGTGCTTGTACTCGTGAACGCTCAGGAACTTGCCAGCCTCGTAGAGCTCGCCCTTGACCAGTGTGCCGTACCAGGCCCACACCGCCATGTCAGCAATGGTGTAGTCGTCGCCCGTCAGGAAACGGTGCGCTGCCAACTGGCGGTCCAACACATCAAGCTGGCGCTTGACTTCCATGGCGTAGCGGTTGATCGGGTATTCGAACTTGGCGGGCGCGTAGGCATAGAAATGGCCAAAGCCTCCGCCCAGAAAGGGCGCGCTGCCCATCTGCCAAAACAACCAAGATAGACATTCGGCGCGCGCCGAGCCACTGGCGGGCAGGAAGGCGCCAAACTTCTCGGCCAGGTACTGCAGGATGGCTCCGGACTCGAACACCCGCACCGGTGTTTCACCGCTGTGATCCACCAAGGCCGGGATCTTGGAGTTGGGGTTGGCTTCAACGAATCCACTGCCGAACTGGTCACCGTCATTGATGCGAATCAGCCAGGCGTCGTACTCTGCGCCGCCATGGCCCAAGGCCAGCAGCTCTTCGAGCATGACCGTCACCTTGACGCCATTGGGTGTGGCCAGCGAATAAAGCTGCAGCGGGTGGCGTCCCACGGGCAGGTCTTTGTCGTGCGTGGCGCCAGCGACAGGCCGGTTGATGCTGGCGAACTTGCCGCCACTTTCCTGGTCCCAGACCCACACCTCGGGTGGCACGTACACGGTTGCATTGCTCATCAGGTTTCCTCCATCTCGTCGCGCAGCTTTCGGCGCAGAGTCTTTTCACGGTTTGCGTCGGCTCGTCGGCCGGAGCAGCAGACATCCGTCCGTGCGCTGGCGCGGCCAGATAAAAACCAGGTGGCCATAGGCGGGACCGTTGTCTGAGTGCGGCGCGCCGCTCAGAAGCGCTCGACCCAGGGACGCACCTCGATCTCCCATTGCCAGACGCTGCGCGGTTGCGCAAGCAGGTGTACATCGGTGGCAGCAATGGCGTCGGGGTCGAGGAGCGCGTCTTGGCCGTTGTTCGGCGCGCCGACGGGACGGATTGCGCCGTCGACGACGACATGAGCGACATGGATGCCCTGTGGCGCCAGCTCCTGCGCCCTGCTCTGCGCGAGGCCACGCAACGCAAACTTGCCCAGCGCGAACGCGGCCGATTGTGCGAACCCCATTGGTCCCGGCTGACGCGCCCGTGAAGAGCCCCGCACCGTGCCGGTACGGCAGCATGTGGCACACGGCTTGCTGGGCGACGCGAAAGGCGGCGATCGCTGTGACGTCGACCGCGCGCCCGACCGCCTGGGCATCGACCCCGACGAACGATCCGCGAACGCGCTGGATGGTGTTGTAGGCGACGACGTCGGACGCGCCACCAAGCGCCAGCGCGGCTGCATCAAACAGCGCGTCGACGGCGGCTCCGTTACTTGCATCGGCCACGAGCGGCGTTGCGCCGGTATCGGCGGCCACCACCTCGAGTGGCTCGCGCCGGCGCGCCGCGACCACGACGCGCATTCCGCACTCGCCCGCAAAGGCGCGTGCGAGGCTGGCGCCAAGCCCGGGGCCGGCACCAACGATCAACGCGCGCCGGTACGGCGTCACGGTCACGCAGCCCCCTGCGCGGAGGCGAGGCGCACGTTCTGCGGAAACATGGCCTGCTTCGCGTCGTCGTCCATCTCGGCCTTGTGGGCGTGCTTGGCCTTCAATGCCTCGGCGCGCCGCGTTGCTGGGTGCGCGTTGACGTCATCGAGAAGGCGCTTCACGTTCCCGACCTCCTGCCACGCTTGCGCGCCCAGCACGAACGGCACGGCGCGCGCCCAGCCGGCGTGTTCTCTTGAAGAAACTGGCCGGTCTTTTCGGCCAGGTGGAGAAGACTAGCGTTGCTGTCGAAGACGACCGCGTCGCCGTCGACAAGCGCCGGCGTCCTGGCGTTCGGGTTGATCGCGGTAAATGCCGGCAGGTGCTGCTCGCC
Source organism: Hyphomicrobiaceae bacterium (assembly GCA_031393505.1). Lineage (GTDB taxonomy): Bacteria > Pseudomonadota > Alphaproteobacteria > Rhizobiales > Hyphomicrobiaceae > JANYHF01. The sequence continues at coordinate 4,284 of JANMVX010000114.1, forward strand.
CTCGCGAGTGTCAATCGCCACGAGTTCGTACCCGAGACCGGCTTCCTCGTGGAACAGCGCCACTTTGACGGGCTTCGGTGAGGGGTGGTGGTGGAGTTTCATCATGGTGGCGGCTTTTCGAAGGGCAAACGATTGTGAAGCGGCTCGCGTTTCTGGGCTTCGGGCCTCAGTTCACTTCAAGGCTGGAAACCTCGTCGTCAATTTTCTTGCTTGCCTCAAACAGCCCGTCGACCGCCCGCAAGCGGCAATGGCTCGCGGGGCCGAGAGGAGTCCACGGTACAACGCCCCTGGCCTCGACGCTGGCGGTATCGCCCCATTGAGCGGCCGCATCTTGACCCCATGACACTCGGCAAACGACGCGGAGTTGACCCATTTGCGTCAGATCGGCAAGGACCAAAGCAGTCGTCGAAAGTGGCCGATTGCCAATGCGGCGCCGCGTCAAGGCGCGATGACTGTCGCCGCGAGCGAAGTCAACGCCTTGGACAAGGTGCTGACTGCGGGGCAATCGCCGGCGCCATGCCGCGCGACAAGCCAGGCCGGATCGTTGTAGCCGAGCCAAACCTGACCCGACGCATCCTGCCAGACCAATGCCTTCAGCGGAAGGTCGATGCCCAGAGACTGCGCGCACTCCATCAGCGGCGTGCCCCCTTGAGGGTTGCCGAAGATCAGCACCTCGGTAGGACGCAATACCTTTCCGATGGCGGCGGCACCTGCGGCGTGGTCAATGCGAACAAACAGCTTCAGTCCGCGTTCGGGCAGTGCAGCAGCCAATCGCGACGCGGTCTCGGCAGCCGAATAGGCGCTCTTGAGGACGACCAATCCGTCTGCCGCCTCGGCCGGCCCAGCAAGTATCAACAGACTCAGCGTGCAGGCGCAGCCGAGCACCAACTGTCGTATCAGTCCTGCGATCATCGGATCATCTTTCACATTGAGGGGCGTGGGCATCCACGGTTCAAATACCGACGGTGAGATTAACCCACGTATCGGGACGCCAGGACAGAACGAAGGTTTCCAGCCTGTCGGTGCCGGCGAGGATATTCGTGACCATCGGCCGCGTCTGGCGAGATGCGGCCTCATTCTCTCAGCGCATTTGCCAGGGCGGCGAGATCCAAGACGTCAATATCCGGTGGCCGTGAGAGCGGAACCTTCTGCTGGCCTTCGCGCGCGATGAACGCGGTTTACAGACCAAGTCATCTGAGCACGATCACCGATCTCGATGTCGTTGACGGCGGAATTGATCGAGCGTCGTGAGGGGAGGTAGAAGATCTCCCTCAGTGTTCGCGCTGCTGTAAATCCGCATCTATTCGCTGGTGAGGACGCGGTTCTCTGCGGCGGTCGAAGCGAGGCTCGCGTTCGGGGTGCCGATGTACCGATGGCCTGGCGAAGGGCCATCGTCTTGTTGGGCACTGGGGCCGCATCGGCGAATCGGAAGACGACGAACTGGCCGACGCCCACCACTGCGGGAATGAACCGGCGTCGCAGGCCTACCGGCACGACCACTGCACCGCCGCCTGTATGTGAAGTGGGATTCGCTTCTACCGGTATCGCCACATTGAGCCCGGCCCCGGGATGATTCTGAAATCCGCCGGTCTGCCGCCACGGGACGGCTTTCGGTTGGTGCCTCCAAGGCGGCGTGCAAACTGCTGCAATGGCGGCAATGCCGGCTCGAACACCAACTCGCAGCGTGGGAGGAACTCGTCTAAGGGTGCGTCGGCCTCAGACGATCCCGCCCGTCAACAAAGTCCGGCCTTCGCGGGTCACGCCTTGGCGCTGGGGCGCAGGTTCACTGCTTCGTACCAACGTTGCAGGTGCGTGCATGCCTGCGGAATCTTTACGTCCGACCATCCGGCGAAATCCACGGCGGCCAGTGTCGTCGCATCCGCCACGGTGAATCGCTGGCCGGCGACGAAAGGATTGTCGGCGAGTTGGCGATCAAATTTGGTGAAGAAGCGCTCCAGCCTGGCACGAGCGCGATCACGGAGCTCAGGGATCGCCGCAATGGCGTCAGCCGCGCCCGGCAAACCACGTTGGGCGAATTGCGGGTGGGTGTTGCGGAATAGCTCTGACGCGGGAAGCATACCTTCCTCGTTCGCCCGCTTTTCCCACATATCCACGATCGCCTTGTCCTTGGGGTCGGTGCCCATCAGCGGCGGCTCCGGATGGGTTTCCTCAAAGTAACGCGCGATGGCCATCGCCTCGCCGATGAGGGTGCTGTCATCCAGTTCAAGCATCGGCACCATGGCGTGCGGATATTTCTCCTTGAACCATGGCGCCAGCGTCAGGTCTTCCTGCCCGACCTCTACCAGTTCGACCTGAATGCCTTTTTCGGCGAGGTAAATGTGCAGCCGACGCGGGTTCGGCGCGATGTGCCAGTCGTAGATTTTCACGTTTCTCTCCTATCGAAAGTGCCTTTGGGGCACGAAAGACCCAAACTGGGTCGTAGATTTGCCGTCTGATTGCAAGGAGTTTACTCAAAACAATTGTCAAGACTCGCCTGTTTATAAATCCGAGTGCCAGTTTTCTTCAAACCTCATCGGGCTGATGTAGCCCCAAGTGGAGTGGAGCCGGCGATGGTTGTAGAACGTCAACCAGTCGATCACCTCGTCCATCGCCGCATTGACCCAGCAGAATTGCTACTCGTGCTGACCTGTTGCCTCACGTAGCTTGTTACCCGCCGGATGGTCCGGCGGGGGCAGCGCAACGTGACGAGGCGAATCAGCATGACGACACGCAAGGAGTTGGTCGAGGCACTGCGGTTGCGGT
>JANMVX010000134.1:0-19689 GCA_031393505.1 Hyphomicrobiaceae bacterium
CCGGCTTCGGCGCCGCCAGCAGCCGCAGCGCATTCAACGTCACCAGCACGGTCGCGCCGGTATCGGCGAGAATGGCCGGCCACAGCCCCGTAATGCCCAGCACGGTCGTGACCAGGAACACCGCCTTCAGGCCGAGCGCCATGGTGATGTTTTGTCGAATATTGGACATGGTGCGCTTGGACAGCTCGATCATGGCGGCGACGTCGCCGACCCGGCCATGCAGCGTGGCGGCGTCGGCGGTTTCCAGCGCCACGTCGGTGCCGCCGCCCATGGCGATGCCCACGTCCGCCGCCGCCAGCGCCGGCGCGTCGTTGATGCCGTCGCCGACTTTGGCCACCTTGTAGCCCTCTGCCTTCAGTTCGGCGACGATGCGCTGCTTGTCCTGCGGCAGCAGATCGGCCCTCACCTCGATGCCGAGCAGCTTGCCGATGCCTTTGGCGGTGCGGCTGTTATCGCCGGTCAGCATGACGGTCTTGATGCCGGCGTCGGTGAGCGCTTTCAGGCCGGCCACCGCATCGGCGCGCGGCTCGTCGCGCACGGCGATCAGGCCGGCGATCTCCTTGCCCGCGATCAGCACCGAGACGGTTTTGCCGTCGTCGGCCAGCGCCCCGATCTGCGCGGTTTGTGCGCCTGAGAGCGCGATCCGCTCACCCGCCGATTTCGGCGAGCCGAAGTAGATCTCGACCCCGTCGACTGTCCCGGTGACGCCCTTGCCACCGTGCGCTTGCAGGTTCGCGGCTTGCGGCACGGCGATTTTGCTGCCGGCAGCGTGGCCGAGAATCGCCACGGCGATGGGATGGCTGGAGCCGGTTTCCAGCGCCGCCGCCAACCGGGCGACTTCGTCCGCCGGCTTGGCGTAGCCGACCACGTCGGTCACCTTCGGCTTGCCCTCGGTCAGCGTGCCGGTCTTGTCGAACGCCACCGCCGTGATGGTGCGCAGGTTCTCCAGCACCGCGCCGCCTTTCAGCAGCAGGCCGCGCCGGGCGCCGGTCGCCAGCGACGCGGCGATGGCGGCCGGGGTCGAGATCACAAGCGCGCAGGGGCAGCCGATCAGGAGAATGGCGAGACCCTTGTAGATCCAGTCGCCCCAGACGCCGCCGAACAGCAGCGGCGGCGCGATGGCGACCAGCGCCCCGACGGCGACCACGCCCGGCGTGTACCAGCGCGAGAAGCGGTCGATGAAACGCTCGGTCGGCGCCTTGCTCTCCTGCGCCTCCTCAACCAGTTTTACGACGCGGGCGATGGTGTTGTCGGCTGCGGCGGCTGTCACGCGCACGCGCAGCGCTGCATCGCCGTTGACGGTGCCAGCAAACACCGGGGCGTCCACGCCCTTACACACCGGAGTGCTCTCGCCGGTGACGGGCGACTCGTCTACGGAGCTGTCGCCCGAGACGATCACGCCATCTGCGGGCATGCGGTCGCCGGGACGTACCAGGATGATCGCGCCGACCGCAAGGCTGTCGGCGGCCACTTCCCGGGTCTGGCCGGCTTCTTCCAGCAGCGCCGTCTGCGGCACCAGCGCCGTCAGCGATTGGATGCTGGCGCGCGCCCGCCCGGCCGCCACGCCTTCCAGCAGTTCGCCAATCAGGAACAGGAAGACGACGGTTGCCGCCTCTTCGCCGGCGTTGATGAAGACCGCGCCGACAGCCGCGATGGTCATCAGCATTTCGATAGAGAAGGGCGTGCCCGAGCGCGCGGCCATGACGGCGCGGCGTGCGATCGGGATCAGCCCGACCAGCATGGCGGCGATGAACGCATAGGGAGCGATGGACGGGACGAGTCTACCAATGACAAAGGCCGCCACCAGCGCGGCCCCGCAGGCGATGGTCAGCCGGCCCTTCTTGCTCTGCCACCACAGACCGGTGCTCGGGCCATCGTCGTGGCCATGCAACGCCTCGGCTCCGGCGGCGGCGTGATCGTCCGTGCCGTGATCGTGGCCCGCGTGGTCGCCGTGATCGTGCCCGGCATGGTCATCCTTGGTCGCGACCGGCTTTGGTGCGGCGGCCTTGTCGGCCAACGGCGAGGCCGTGTAGCCCAGCCCCGCAACCTTCGACTGCACCTGCCCGAGATCGCCCGTACCGTCGTGCTTCACGGTCATGGTTCCCGCCGTCACCGACACCGAAACATCCGACACCCCCGGTATCCGGCGAACCGCCGTGTCGATCTTGGTAGCGCAGGCGGCGCAATCCATGCCGTCGACGCGGTAACGGGCCTGAAGCTGAGTTGTCATTTTGGGTCGTCCTTTGAGTGCTTGGCCGGACGCTACGTCCTCTAGCGGCTAGAGGAGCAAGCCCGATATTTGCGGGACTGCGCTCAGCCCATCGACTCGTCCAGCAGCAGCAGCAGCAGCAGCAGCAGCAGCAGCAGCAGGAAGCCGACGAAGAACAGCGCCGTCACCCAGGGGCGGTCAGGGGTCTCGTGGGCTTCGACCAGCAGCTCCTCTGTGACCAGATAGAGTAGGGCGATCAGGCCGAAGGCGAAAAAACCGGTCAGGATGGCGGGCGACAGCTGTGCGACCACCCCTGCCGCCGCCACGCCGAGCGGTAGTAACAGAGCCACGCCGGTGACGATGCCAACGGTGCGGGCGCGCGAGATCGCCGCGTCGCCAAGTTCGGCCGCCATCGACAGGCCCAGGAACAGCACTTCCAGCGTCAGGGCGATGGTCAGCAGCAAACCCGTCTTGGCGCTGACGGCAAAGCCGAGGCCCAGCACGAGGCCATCGATGAACAGGTCGACGCCGACCAGGGCGATCAATCCGTTCGGCCCTTTGGTGTGCTTTCCAAGCTGCTGAAACAGCAGCATCACGGCAATGCCGATGCCGCCACCGATGGCGATCGGCCAAAGCGATGTGCCGTGCTTCAGGCTTGGCAGGACTTCGCCCGCTGCCGCAGCGAACACCACGCCGGCCGCGAAATGCTGGATGGCGCTGGCGACAGTGGGGCCAGGCCGGCGCCGAGAGCAGCGGCGGCGACCGGGACAAGAGTGTAGGTCAGGGCGGAAAAGAGGATCATCAAGTTCCGTCATCGTGATTTGAATGGAACGTCCGGCGACTTGCATTTGGCGGCAACGCTACTAACTCTAGCCGCTAGAGGAGCAAGCAGGAAATGACAGACGTTTCGATTGGCGAGGCCGCCCGGCACAGCGGCGTCAAGGTGCCGACGATCCGCTACTATGAGCAGATCGGGTTGTTGCCGGAATTGCCGCGCACCGATGGCAACCGCCGCCTTTACGCCGCCAGCGACCTGCGCCGTCTCGGCTTCATCCGCCATGCCCGCGAACTCGGTTTCGACATCGAGGCCATCCGCACGCTGCTGACGCTACAGGACGACACCTCACAGTCCTGCGCCTCCGCCGACGCCATAGCCAAGGCGCGGCTGGCCGAGGTCGACCAGCGCATCCGCAGTCTGAAAGCGCTGAAACTGGAGCTGGTCCGCATGGTGGAAGGCTGCCGTCACGGCCGCATTTCGGAATACCGCGTCATCGAAGTGCTGGCGGATCACGGGGAATGTGCCGAGCCGCATCATTGAGTGTGCACGAAACGCCGAAACAATTGGCGCCTGGCAGGACAGTTTTGCAGCTGTGCTACGGCCTCATGGCTAGCCCATGTCGAGAGTCCTGTTAGTGTCGCCAGCAACAACCAGTTTAAGTCCATTCGGTTGGCGCGATCACCCAACGCCACAACCGCAATCGTATGCGGCAAAAATACCCGCTCCCATCGTCGCCATGCCGTCCCGCGCTCATCCGTTGATGGGACAGCCTGCTGCTTTCCAGGCCGCGAGGCCGCCGTGGATGTGGCACGCCGATGTCAGCCCTTGATCCTTGGCTGCCTGCACGGCCATGGCCGAACGTTCGCCGAAGGCGCAATAGAACATCAATCGCTTGCTTCCGGCGAACTCGTACAGGATACCGCCCAGCCCAATACTCTCCTGCAGCGTGGGATACGGCGCATGCAGCGAACCGGGGATCTCGCCGTGACGTTCGCGCTCGCGGCGCTCCCTGAGATCGACCACCACCACGTCCGGCTGGCGCATAAGCGCCATCGCCTCGGCCGGTTCGACTGCCCAACCCCGGTGCGCCACGTCGTCTTGATGGAACCCGATGTGCATGTTGGCCGGCACAGCCACATCCATCATTTTCGGGTTTGGTAGATCGAGGCTGCGCATCAACTGCACATAGTCGTCGACCGATTTGACTTGCAAACGCGGATTGTGGGCGCGTTCCTCGCCTATGGTGCTGACGGTGTCGCCCTTGTAGTCGTGCGCCGGATAGACAAGCGTCTCGTCGGGAAGCCGCATCAGCCGGTCGAAGATCGAAGCGAATTGCACGGCCGCGTCACCGTTCTGGAAGTCGGTGCGGCCCGTGCCTCGGATCAGCAGCGTATCGCCCGTGAACACGCGATCAGCCATCTTGAAGGAGTATGAATCGTCCGTGTGGCCGGGCGTATAGACAACATCGAGGCTAACGCCTTCTATGTCGATCTGCTCGCCGTCGGCGACGCGCATCGAGACCACATCGGCTTTGGTCTGCTCACCCATCACCGTGATGCAGCGCGTGCGATCACGTAGGGCGCCCAGACCGGTGATGTGATCGGCGTGCATGTGCGTGTCGATGGCCTTGACCAGCCGCAAATCAAGGACTTCGAACAGCTTGATGTAGCGATCGACTTTCTCAAGCACGGGATCGATGATGAGTGCTTCGCCGCCGAGCCGGCTGGCGATCAGATAGCTATATGTCGACGACTTGATATCGAACAGCTGACGGAAGATCATGATGCACCCTTGTGGCTGATATCACCGTGCAATGCCAGTCAGGACATCAAATGTCCTTACGGCAACGCTGCTCATCCTGGGTTCCGAAATCCTCGGCTTTCTGCGGCTGCTGCAAGTATTGCGATCAGACACCATGCTCCACCTAGTTCAATTTGGCCACGCCGAGGGGAACGTTGAACTTCTCGCACCATACCCACACCTCATTGTATTTGGTCAGGTCCACGCTTGCCGGTATGACGTATTCCTGGGCGCCCTGCGGCTTCTCCAGTTTCGAAAAGATTGTGCCCTTGATGTAGCCATCCTTGCCAAAGCCGAGCTTGGCGTCTGGCGCGGCTTGCATGCTGAAGTCCGCCTTGAGGAGGAGTTTCGTTACGCCACCGTCCTTGACAATTGCAATGGTTCCGCCGGCCTGGTGGCCGCTCGCGCCGGCTAACTTGCCCCCGCTGACCAACATCTCCGCAGCGTTGAGCGGGGTCAGGCTGGCCGGGCCTGCAATTGTCAGTGCCAACGCAAGTACACGGGAAGCTACGAACGTATTGAGCATAACGCGTCCTTTCGACGGCTACAGGATTCGATATCAGTCTCCTCCGCTTTCACGTCTGGAGATAGTCACGTCTCGTACACCGCTGATCACGTAGTCGAATGGACTGCTACTATCGCCTTTCGATCGTTCGTCCAGCAAATCGGCTGGCCCGAGGGCAAGCACGAACCTGTCCTGTCGTGATTGAACAGTCAATTGTATCGGCGACCGCAAGACAATTCAACGAAATTCAATCACGATACTTTCAGTGACGATTCGCAGGGCGTAACGTCTACCTCGCGCTCGTTCAAAGCTATACGCATGCGCCGGCGGTTAGCGACCTAAGTTGCTACAGGCATCAAATCGCCTCAGCACACCGCGCACCCACTTTGTCTAACGTTGGTAACTTGCTGTTTAAGAATGGGTAACCCCACCGCTCCGGGAAACATCTGATTGCCGATGATGAATGTTGGCGTTCCGCTGATGCCAAGTTTTTCTGCAAGCCCGTGGCTCAATTTGATCGGCTCATCAATATCCGGGGCCAGCATGTCTTTGCGCAGGCGCTCAACATTGAGACCAGCCGCCTGGGCGAGACTCATGACCCGGGCGGCATCGATCCTGCCCGCAGCGTTGAGCAAGGCATTGTGAAGTTCCAAATACTTGCCTTGTTTCTTCGCCGCAATCGCTGCCTTGGACGCAAACGTCGATGCCTCCCCCAGTATGGGAAATTCCTTGAAGACAACGCGTACGTCCTTCTCATTGTCGATCAGTGCTGTCACGTCAGTGTGCGCCCGCTTGCAGTATGGGCAATTGTAGTCAAAGAATTCCACTACGGTGACTTTGCCGTTCGGATTTCCAGCGACAAAGTCGAGCGGTGACCGTAGAAGTGCCTCGGCATTGGCCTTGATGCCTTGCTTGGCCTGTTCGGCCTGCTTTGCTTCCTCTTGCTTCTGCAGCGCGTCGAGCGCTTCCTTCAGAACTTCTGGGTGCTTCAGGAGATAGTCGCGCACCGCCGGACCGGACAGATCCTTTTGGGGGTCGGCCGTATCCCCGGCGATGGCCGATACTGTCATGACCGTTGCCAATCCGGCAGCGGCGATTGCAGCAAATACCACTTTCATGCCTCAGTCCTCCAGTTGAAATTGCGTGAACACTCTAAACTCAGTGGTTATCATTCGTGAGCGCATTGATGTGCAGGATGAGGTTGGTGTCATGGAATTTCAGGCCGTGATATCGCGCCCTCATATTGCCGCTCTTGTCGATCACATGCGTGACGATGCCGTGCGTTTGAACAGAGCCTTCACCGGCCGTGAATTTCAAACCGTATTGCTCGGCAAGTTTCCGCGTGGACGTGGGTTGATCGATCCCACTTGTCAGAAAAAGCCAATTGCTTGGGTCGAGACCGTGTATTGCCCCGTAGGCTCCGAGCACCGCTGGCGTATCGCGCACCGGATCGGTGGTGACCGCAATGAACTGCACCATGCTGCGCATCGGTGTTGCATTGATAGCTTTCTGGATTCCAGCCAGCTTCTCGCTTTGCAGCGGGCACTCGTCCGGGCAGTTTGTATAAATGAAGTAGAGCACGACGACCTTACCGCGATAGTCCCGCAGGCTGACTACCCGGCCGGATGCATCCTGTAGCGTGAATTCTGGAGCGGGCTGGTTGACAACCTGTAGATAGAATTCTTGGTCGCTCAGCATCTTCTCGACAGCATCCAACGAATGCGCAAGACCTGCCTTGGCGGAATTCAGCACTATCAGTCCACCAGAGAGCAGTACCGCTAAGCGTCTTCGTGTCAGCCCCGCTTCACCGCGCGGCTCCAATATTGTCAGCGAATCATCGCGGCATGTCATTGTGCCGTCTCCTGTTGTTTGACACCGGCTTGTCGCGCCCGAATTCCGGCAGGCCAGGTACTCTTGATGTATGCGATGACGGCCGCGCTCTGATCGTCCGTAAGAGTGCCATCAAATGCCAGCATATCGCTCTCGTAGCCGACGGGAGCGTAGGGCTTGAGGCCGTGTTTGGTGATTCCGAACAGGTCGGCATCAGTATGGTGCCACGTATGGCCCGTTTGATCGTGAGGCGGCGCGGGCAGCCGACCGTTGGCCAGCCGCCTGCGCCAGTTCGGCTGCCCTTCGAGTTTGGAACCGTGACAGCTTGCGCATTTGGCGCCGTACACGGATTTCCCGGACGCCACTTGCTCGGCATTGGTCGAGTCTATTCGCGGAATTCGGTCAAGCGGTACTTGTCCGAACGCCGGAAGTAGAAACGTCGTGGCGCCGGCCAACGCAAGCACTGGCAAAATCTGGCGCTTCAGGATCTTATATGCCAGCTCTATCCCCTTGCTGATCACTTGGCGCCGAAGGGGTGCCAGCTATGCCCGCCGTCGCTGCTGGCCAATAGCGAACTGTCGTCTGTTGCCGCATACATGCGCGCTGGATCGGTTGGATCGACAGCCAAATGCAGCAGCGCGCGATCGCCAAAGTCATTGTTCAGCAGGCTCCAATTGCCTGGCGAGCCTTCGGCCGCCCGTTGGAGGCCTTTTCCGACGACAAAAGCAAAAATACTGTCTCCAGAGCCGACGCTGACCGTGCTGACCGCTTGGCCCGCAAATCCTGCCGGCGACCACGATTTGCCGGCATCGTTGCTGATCTGCAATCCAGACTGAGTTGCTGCATACACCCGATCTGGGCTCGCGCGCGAAGCGGCCAGGGCGATCAAGCCATCAGGGCTTGGACCGGCCATCGACCAGTTTTGACCGCCATCGCGGCTGACCTGGATGCCCCGGTACGAGCCGTATACGACATTGCCGTCGGCCGGACTCACGTCCATCTGATGGAAGTCGACCGGCCCGCCTAGGCCGAGAGAAACCTGCTTCCAACTGACCCCACCGTCGTCGGATCTTAAAAAGCCCATATTTCCGCCGCCCGAAGGGTGGCCACTGGCAAACAAGATCGACTTGTTCGTCGGATGCGGTGTGAAACCCATAAAATCCTGGACGGGCGAGACGCGCGTCGCCACTCCAGCCTTGTTCACGATGTAGAAGCCATGATGGGTGGCGAGCAATAGCCGGGTCGGATCGGCACGATCAACTGCCAGTCCGTGATAGTGTGTCTGCTGCCTGAGATCGCTCAATAGCGTTGGTTTGTTGCTGGCTCCGGACAGCAGGGTGACGCCTCCCAGCACCACCACGACGACGGCAGCCGTTGCCAGCAGCATGCCTCGCGACAGACCTAACAATGACGTTGAACGTTTACTGCCTTTCGTTGACGGCAGTTTGGGGGTCTTCATAGCGACTTTCTCTCCGATAGTCTCAGTGGTTTTCTAGTTGTCGGCACACGAACAAGGAGGAAGCGGATAGGTCGGCGGTTTGCCGCTAGCGGCACTAATACATTGCTCCACCTTCACGCCGGTGTTGCGGTGACGCCTTCAAGGCGAATGGCGGCCTGGCCAAATGGCAAAACGACTCTCTCGCTGACCGCCATCCCGAGTCCGTCAATCACGCGGGCGCGTAGGCAATGGCTCGGTGCTTTGGTCCTGCGGCGTTAGGGTGCTGCCGGACGTATCCTGGGGCTTGGTGCCTGACTCTTTATTGCCGCCCATCGCGCACAGGCCCACGGCGCACATCGCCGCGCAAGGAAGAACGGCCAGGACAAGCGGCGCCGCCCCCACGGCGACCAACCATTTCCAATCGAGAAACACGCCAGCCGCGACGGCTGCGACCAAAAGCAGGATCAATCCACGCCAGCCAAGCCGTGCGGCAAAACGGCTGCGCATGGTATCAAAGTATGCCTTGCCCGCCGAGGGGTACGAGCTTGGAACCAACGAACGCTGCGATCCGGATTTTTGCATAGTCATGATGTTATTTCCTTTGGTGTTTGATACGAATGTCGGCTAATTGAGTTTCATAGTGATCCTTACTGTGTACTTATAGCACTTTTCGATCCTTCTCTTGTAAGTGTTGAGCCCACACTGCGCACTTGCACTTAATGCTACGCTTACGGACCGGAAATCCCCTTTACGCCACCGGAAGTGTCCGTTTTCACGCGTGCGGCAATGAACGCGACCATTTTGGGATCGTCCCATTCGGCAGGACCGATGTATCGCCCGATTTCCGCTCCGGCGCGATTCAGGAGCAGCGTGGTCGGAAGACCTATTGCACCAAGTGTCATGGTCGCCCGGACTGATCGATCATTGTACGTTGCCAGGCTGACGATCCCGACGCTGGCATAGAACTTGCGCACCGCGTCCATGCCGGCGTGGTCGACCGAAAGCGCGACCACCTCGAACCCCGGTCCACCCAGTTGGTGTTGCAGGCGGTCGAGTGTCGGCATCTCCTTGCGGCACGGTACGCACCACGTCGCCCAAAGGTTGAGCAGCACCACTTTGTCGACGAAAGCCGACAGATCCCGTTGCGCGCCAGATGCATCCTCGAATGTAACCTGCGGCACGGGTCGCGGACTGTCATGAATGATGAACCCTTCCGGCACGCCTTGAGCAAGGGCCGGTACAATCGTCAAAACGAAGAGTGCAAAGACTATCGCGCATTGCTTTGCGTGCTGTGGATATTTGGTCAAAAGGGCACTCCATTCAGCGTTTCAACTTGGCGATAAGCGGCAGTATCGTTTTATCGATTGTGTCCTGATCCAGCGGGCCGATCTGTTTGAAGGCGATGCGCCCGTCACGATCAATGACGAAGGTTTCGGGAACGCCGTAGACGCCGAAGTCGATGGCGACGCGTCCGGTGCGATCCGCTCCCGTCCTCGTATACGGATCGCCCCACTTGTCCAGCCAGGCGGCGGCATCATCGGGAAGATCCTTGTAGTTGAGGCCGTGGATCGGCACTATCTTTTCGGCAGCGAGTTTCAAGAAAAGAGGATGCTCCGCCTTGCAGGCTACGCACCAGGACGCGAACACATTGACGAGCGAGACCTGCCCAACGAGATCTTCACTGGTCAGGCCGAGACTGCGGCCCTTGACCGGCGCCAGTTGAAAAACCGGCACAGGTTTTCCGATCAGCACCGAAGGGACTTCGGACGGTCGAAGAGTCAGCCCGAGACCGAGCAACACCGCGATAACCCCAAACGCAGCAATCGGCAGGAGCTGCGCCAGCCGGCTCCCTTGTCGCGCCTCAACCTGACCCGGCAGGGAGGTTTCGCCAGTCGTCGCGGGATTTTCCGTCTCAGCCATTACCTCACTCGCTCGCGTAGACGACGGACTGCCCGTTGCTGATGGCGTAGACCGTGTACGGCCCTGACTTGACGCCAGGCATCATGCCAGGACCGCCAGCAGGCATTCCCGGTATTGAAATCACCGTGTTTTCAGGTTTCTCGGACAGGAACCGCTTGACGATGTCGACCGGAACGTGACCGCCAATAACGCGACCGTTGATGAGCGACAAATGGCAGCCTTCGAGTTCGGCCGGAATGCCGTATTTTTCATTCAGCGCGCTAAGTTCGTTCGTCGGCACAACCGTCACGTCGAACCCATTGTCTCGGAGATACTGGGCGTAAATTTCGCAGCAGCCGCATTGCGGGTTTTTATAGAGCGTGACCTTTTCAGCCGCCATCGCCTGACTCGCAGTTGAGAAGAGACCGATGATGAGAGAAAGGATCAAGGCGCGAACTAACCGGTACGTCATAGTAGTCCTCTTTGCTATTTGGTTTCGAGTCGAATTCTGAGACTTTTTAGGCACTTGCGTCACGACTCGGTCAAGCCACGCGGATGACACTCATCATGCCCCCCTCCTGATGAGCAAGAATGTGGCAATGGAACATCCAGTTCCCGGGATTGTCGGCGACGAATGCGATGTCTGCTTTCTCCAGCGGCGGGATCAGCACAGTGTCGCGCCACTCGCGATATTTCGTCGGCTGACCGTTGCGAGTAAGCACACGGAAGGAATGTCCGTGCAGATGGATCGGGTGATGCCAGCGTGTTTGATTGTCGATGGCCAGGATGTAGGACTCGCCGCGGGACAGCGTGAGCGCCGGACCCATACTGTGGCCGTGGGCCGCGACCCCGTTGATCGACCACATCGGTTGGCCGCTCATCATTCTCATCATGCCCGCCATGCCCATGCCGCCCTCCAGCGTCACGTCGTGGCGGATGGCGCGTTTGAGGTCAGGTTCGGGGATCGGATTCGCGGGCAGCATTGCAGGCATGCCTCGGCCTGGGTCCTTTAGTGGTGGTTCATTTGAGTATTTGAATTCGACCAGGTTGTAGGCGAGGTCGCTATAAAAGGTATCTGCTACGAGCGCGGCGGAGCCTGGATTGCCATTCATGTCGATAACGAGATCAATACGCATCGCTGGGCCGAGTACGATGCGACCGTCTTCGGCCGCATGCGGCTCCACCGGTTGCCCGTCATTGGCAATGATGATCGGGTTGTGGCCCTTGAATTCCAGGCCGAATATCCGGGCGGGGGCAGCATTGATCAGCCGCAACCGGATGCGCTCGCCACTGCGAACCGAAAATGGCTCGGGAACCTGACCGTTGATCGTGACCGTGTTGCCAAAACGGCCAGACATGGCCGTTTCCATTGGACTGTTGAATCTCCCTGCGATCGTTGCATCGGTGTTGAGCCTAAAATCGCCGAGCACCCAGACGATATCGCGATCTACCGGAAGAGGTTTGGCCTCCTGGACGATGAAAGCGGCAGCAAGTCCGCGGCCGATTTGCTCGGAACTGTGAGCATGCGGATGGTACCAATAGGTGCCAGCGTCCGTGACATCGAACTCATAGACAAATTGGCCGCCCGGTTCGATCGGCGCCTGTGTCACATCGGGCGCTCCATCCATGGCGTTGGGGACACGCACGCCGTGCCAATGGATGGTCGTATCCTGCGTCAGCCGGTTGTCAATCGAGACCCGGACGCGCTCGTTCTGGACCAAGCGGACTTCTGGCCCAGGGATCTCACCATTGTAGCACCAGACGGCGGTCTCAGCGCCTGACGGTCCACGGAGACGCGCCATACCTGGCCCTGCAATCAAGCGCTTCTCAACGGTCGCGGCCCTGAGCGTTGACGGCCTGAGCGCGGCACCGGCGAGAACTGCACTGCCCGCAATGAGCAGTGAGCGCCGGGATATTTTACTCTTTCCTGACATCAACTTCTCCGGCTACCTAGCTTCCGGAATTCAAATAATCTTCGCGCCGGGTTGTCAGCTTTTTTGAGCATTGTTCCAACTACGACTGCGGTTTCTCCAGCGCTGTTCATTGAGCGCTACCCCGATCATGCCGACTTGGGTCAAAGAGATATTTGCTCAAGCTGGCAATCGCAAAGAGCAGCGCGATTGGGATGAGAACAATCATGACAATGCCAAATCCCATCATCAACCCGCCACCGGGCCCACAACCCATCAGGTCTTGCATCATGGCGTAACCCTCCTCTGACTGTCATCCATGAACAGCACGGTGCAATGCTCGCCGAGGGCGAGAATCAGCGCCTTGCGCGCGGCACTAACTTTCAAGCGAGGATGGAGCGCACGGTGATGGAAGCATCATCGTCGCGCATGCCGCGCGCACAGCACCGCAACAACAGCCAACGTCGTGCGCCGGGCTGTCAGCGGCTCCAGCTGATGCCTAGATTTTTGGAGGTGGAGTGGCGGGCGCTATGTTGCGGGGATTAAGAACCCGAAACAACGCCAATATCGGCACCGTCCGCGTGCTGCGACCGGCCAAACATTCGAAGTTCGATAGGATGGCCGAGGTCGCCACGCACATTCCTGCGCATGCCTGCGCGGACATCTTCATTTTTCCGCAGGAACCAGTATCGCAGTACATAGGTGAGGACAGTTGGCAGGCCGCCTGGATTCCGGCCTCTGCTGACTGCATACGACCAAAGCCGAGCTGCGCACTGGAAATTAGGCCCAGAACGAGCAAAAGGCTAATGGCACGCCTGAAAGTGCAGTTGCGCATCACGAAATTATGACAGCGCGCAACGTGAGGTGCAAGGCGATTTCGCGTTCCCTCCCGAACACGTTTGCGTCACGACGCTTTGGCGCAGCCATTCGCCCGCAGGCTGTGCTGAATATCGGTTCGGCTCAAGTGGCAAGACGGAGACTTGATCAATGCAGCGACGGCATGCCGAAATTGACTTGCCGCCATATTTTAACCTGAGAGCGCCACTCGGCGATGCAATATCTGGCCGTTGTCATTCATTGCTGACTTGGCGCGTCACCCCATAACTGAAGGCAACTTCCTGGTTCCACCCTGGTTTGCCTTCGGTGTCCCACCTTTCCCCCCGATACCCCATTCACATTTCGCTGCTCGTGTTCGCACACTGATCCTGTCGCCGCCAACCATGGCCGATGTAACAGGGTCGATCCAATGCACGCGTATTTCCAAAATGCTGCTCGCTGTCGCGGTGTCGCCGCCGGGCTCTCGACGCGCTCGGGAGCACCCCGGCCATGAGCAAACGGCGCTACACGCTCTATCTGTCGCGAGCTCTTGCGCGCAAACTCGACGACACGGCCCGGGAAATGAACGGCGCCAAGTCGGCGCTGGTCGAGGAGGCCCTACGGGTGAGCCTTTCGCCCCAACTGGTGCCTGGCATCGATGATGTATTGGCGCGCCGGCTCGATGAATTCTGTATACTGATCAAAACCATTGAGCGCGACGTTGCCGTAGCGACAGAGACCCTCTCACTGTTCGTCCGCTATTTTCTAACCATCACGCCACCGCTGCCATCAGACGATCAGGAATCGGCGCGCCTGTTGGGAAAAGAGCGCTTCCAGGTCTTCGTCGCCCAGGTTGGCCGGCAACTCGCCGGGAGCCAGCGACTCGTCTCCGAAGTTCTCGAAATTGTCATTGCGCAGCACCCTGATCTGTTGGCGTCGGCAGGCATCGATGCGCCCCTGAGGCCGACCCCAACTGCAACGCCGAAACCCACGACCCAACCCAACGGGCATGAGCCAGAGGAGCAAGACAGCTATGACTGACCTATTCCATACGGTCGCTGCCGAAGAAGCAAACAGTCGCCGCAGACAAATGCTGCACACGGCCTTTGGACCCACCATCGCCGTCGCCCTTGCCGATCCGACGGTGCTGGAGGTGATGCTCAATCCCGACGGACGGCTCTGGATCGATCGCGCCTCCGAAGGACGCCATGACACCGGCGAGCGCATCGCGACGGCCGAAGCCGAACGCATCATTCGGCTGGTCGCCGCCCATATGCGCCGCGAGGTCAATGATGCAGCGCCGATTGTGTCCGCCGAGCTGCCAGAATCGGGCGAGCGCTTCGAGGGCATCATGCCGCCCGTTGCCCCGGCGCCTTGTTTCTCAATCCGCAAACCAGCCGAGGTGCTCTACAAGCTCGTCGATTTCGTCGCCGCTGGAATCATAACGCCAATTCAGTGTGACGTGCTGGCGACGGCCGTCCGTGAACGTAAGAACATCTTGGTTGCCGGCGGTACTTCGACTGGCAAGACGACACTGGTCAACGCATTCCTCGGCGAAATCGCAAAGCTCGACGAGCGCGTGGTCATCCTGGAGGACACGCGCGAGTTGCGTTGCGCCGCCGAAGACACCTTATCCCTCCGCACCAAGCCTGGCGTCGCCGACCTGTCCGATCTGGTTCGATCGACACTCCGGCTACGTCCTGATCGAATCATCGTCGGCGAAGTTCGAGGCCCCGAAGCTCTCGATATGCTGAAGGCCTGGAACACCGGCCATCCCGGCGGCATCTCAACTTTGCACGCAAGTTCGCCAACGCTCGCGCTCTACCGGCTTGAACAGCTCATCCAGGAAGCCGTCGTCACAGTGCCGCGCGACCTCATCTCGCTCGCTATCGATATCATCGTCTTCCTCGAAGGCCGAGGTGCCAAACGTCGTGTGAGTTCCATCCACGAACTTAACGGGCTCGATAGCGATGGCATCTACCAGCTCAAGCAGATCGACAAACCCGCCCTGAGGACCGTCGCGAAATGAACAATCGCTGCGCGAACGGGCTGCCGCCTGCACCCGCTCGGGGGATACCCCCGAACCCCCATTCTTTTTGCGCATCTCTCCACACGCGTTGGCCGGAAGCGGCTCTCGTTGCGGTCCTCATCTTACTAGCGACCAGCATTTCCGCCCATGCTGCCGGGTCGGGCATGCCCTGGGAGGCGCCGCTGCAACGCATCTTGGAATCAGTCGAGGGACCGGTCGCGAAAGTCTCGGCGGTGATGGTAATCATCATGACCGGGCTCAGTCTCGCCTTCGGCGACATGTCCGGTGGATTCCGGCGGTTGATCCAGATTGTCTTTGGGCTGTCGATAGCCTTTGCGGCGACATCATTCTTTCTGTCGTTCTTCGCCTTTGCCGGCGGGGCACTGATCAACTGAGGAGGTTTCCATGCTGCAACAACCATCAGCCATGCCGGGCTACGAAGTGCCACTGCACCGCTCGTTGACCGAAGCGATCCTGATCGCAGGCGCACCGCGCAACTTTGTGATCCTGAACGGCACGCTCTCGGCCGCCATCGGCCTCGGGCTCCGGCTCTGGATCGCCGGGCTGCTGATCTGGCTCGCCGGCCACGCCATCGCCGTCTGGGTCACCCGCAAAGACCCGGCGTTTCTGACCGTCCTTTCCCGCCACTCGCGCCACAAAGGAGCCCTCTCATGCTGAACCTCAGCGAATATCGCAAGACGACCGCATACCTAGCCGACTATCTGCCTTGGGCCTTTCTGGTGGCGCCGGGCGTTGTGCTGAACAAGGACGGCTCGTTCCAACGCACCATCCGTTATCGCGGTCCCGACCTCGACAGCGCCACAGAGGCGGAGTTGGTTTCGGTGACGGCGCGGCTCAACAATGTGTTGAAGCGGTTCGGCGAAGGTTGGGCGTTGTTCTTTGAGGCCGAGCGCATTCCCGCCCGAGACTATCCAGGCGCGAGGTTTGCCGATGCCGCGTCATGGCTGGTCGATGAGGAACGCCGGGCGGCGTTCGAGACCGACAGCGCCCATCATGAAAGCCGCTATTTCCTGACCTTTCTCTATCTGCCGCCGCCCGATGGCAATGCCCGAGCCGAACGGATGTTTTACGAGCGCACCGAGGGCGGCGACTATGAGGCCGATGCGTTCTCGCAGCTCGACTGGTTCCAGACCGAGACCGAACGAGCCCTCAGCATGCTCGTAGCAATCCTGCCCGAAGCTCAGGCACTCGACGATGAGGAGACGCTGACCTATCTGCACGGCACGATTTCCGGCAAGCGGCATCTGGTCGCCGTTCCCGAAATCCCGGCGCATCTTGATTGCGTGCTGAGCGACACGCCGTTCCTTGGCGGTGTCGAGCCAAAACTCGGCGATGCCCACTTGCGTATGCTGACGGTCACGGGGTTCCCAAATGTCACCACACCAGGCGTCCTCGATGCCCTCAACGATCTCGGATTTTCGTACCGTTGGACCACGCGTTGGATCGCTCTCGACAAGGCGCAAGCCAACAAGCACCTGACCAAACTGCGCCGCCAATGGTTCGCCAAGCGCAAGTCCGTAGGCGCCGTGTTGCGCGAAATCATGTTCAACCGAGAAACCGCCTTGATCGATCCAGATGCCGAAAACAAGGCCTTGGACGCCGATGAGGCGCTGCAGGAACTTGGCGCCGACGACGTTGCTTTTGGCCATATCACAACGACGATTGTTGTGAGCGATCCCGATCCTGGCCGCGCCCGCGACAAGCTCATGGCGGTCGAGCGCATCATCAACGGTCGCGGCTTCGTCACCATCCGCGAGAGCTTGAATGCCGTTGAAGCCTGGCTCGGCAGCCTGCCCGGCAACCCCTACGCCAACGTGCGCCAACCGATCGTGCATACGCTCAATCTGGCCCATCTGATGCCGGTGTCGGCCGTCTGGGCTGGACCGGAGACAAATGCGCATCTGAACGCTCCGCCCTCGATGCTGACGCAAACGCGCGGCGCAACGCCGTTCCGGTTCGATTTGCATGTCGGCGATGTCGGCCACACGCTGATTGTCGGGCCAACCGGCGCCGGCAAATCCGTGCTGCTCGCCATGCTTGCCCTCCAATTCCGCCGCTTCATCGATGCCGAGGTTGCAATCTTCGATCGGGGCCGGTCGGCCCGCGCAGCTGTGCTCGCGATGGGCGGTACATCCATCGAGCTCGGGCTCGGCGGCACCCTTGCCCTCCAACCGCTCGCCCGCATCGACGATCCGGCCGAGATGGCGTTCGCCCTGGACTGGGTGACCGGCCTGCTCGCCCATGAGGGTCTCAAAATCACGCCCGACATCAAGGAAGCAGTGTGGACGGCATTGCAAAGTCTCGCCTCGGCGCCCAAATCCGAGCGTACCTTGACGGGTCTGGCCGTGCTGGTGCAATCCAACGCCATCATGGCGGCGTTGTCGCCCTACACGCTCGAAGGAGCCTACGGCCGTTTGTTGGACGGGGCGTCCGATACATTGACGCTGACTGACGTTCTGCATTTCGAAATGGAACCTCTGATGCAGCACAAGGCCTTGGTGCCGCCTGTGCTGACCTATCTGTTCCATCGCCTCGAAGCGCGCTTCGGAGGCCGGCCCACCTTGCTGATACTCGATGAAGCCTGGACCTTTCTCGATGACCCGTTGTTTGCTGCCCGTATCCGCGAATGGTTGAAGACGCTGCGCAAGAAGAACGTTGCCGTCGTCTTTGCCACTCAGTCGCTTGCCGATATCGAGCGGTCGTCCATTGCTCCGGCGTTGATCGAAAGCTGTCCGACACGGATATTCCTGCCCAATGACCGGGCGCTCGAACCCCAGGCCCGAGCCGTCTACGCCCGTTTTGGTCTGAACGATCGCCAGATCGAAATTCTGGCGACCGCTACGCCGAAGCGCGACTACTACGCCCAGACGGCGCGAGGGAACCGGCTGTTTGATCTGGCGTTGGGGCCAGTCGCTTTGGTGCTATGCGGATCGTCATCACCCGACGATCAACGCCTTATGGATCGCCTCACCGCCACGACCAAACCGCACGCCTTTGCCGATGCTCTTCTGCGCGCCAAGGATTTGCCATGGGCGGCCGACGCTCTGGCGGCATTCCCGGACGCGGTCATCGCGCTCGATGTGCCACAGCGGCTGCCGGGTACGGAAGCCGTTCATCTCATGCCGCCAGCCAAAGTGCCGACGACGGTGGCGCAGCCTGCCCAGCCGAGCTTCGGCTTCGATGCCGCGTTACCGGAGCGATTTTCCCCCTTCCGTGTGCCGCCCAAACCGAACCGTGCGGCCCGTAGGAAAGCGTCGCACGGCGTGTTGTCCGCACTCGTCTTGGCGTTGTTGTTGGCAACCTCAGCCCCGAGGCCGGCGAGCGCACTGACGGTGTTCGATCCCCTGAACTATCAGGAGAACGTGCTGTCGGCCGTTCGCGCCCTTGAACAGATCAACAATCAGGTCCGCCAGTTACAGAACCAGGTGCAGATGATCACGCGCATGGACCAAAACCTGCGGCCGCTCAGTTCGAGCCTGTCGGCCGATCTTCAGCGCTCGTTGGCCGATATCCAGTCGCGGCTTCAGGAGGGGCATGGTCTCGCCCTGAAGCTGCGCGAGACCGAGGCCGGCTACGCGGAACTGTTTCCCAAAGAGGTGTCGACGGCGCTCTCGACCAATGACGTTTTGCGCAACGCCAAAGCCCGATGGGACGAGGACTACGCCAGCCTCCAACGCTCGGCCCTGGTGCAGGGTCAGATCGCCGACAGCATCGGTGCCGACACCGGATTGTTAGATGACGCCATGGCCCGCTCCCGCAACGCAGGCGGTGCACTCGAAGTCGCCCAAGCTGGCAACGAGCTTTCCGGTCTCGGCGTGAAACAGTCGCTACAATTGCAAGCTTTGCTCGCCGCGCAAGCTCGCGCTGAAACAGTTCGGCACGCCCGTGATCTCGCCGTCGAGGACGAAGCTCGCCAGCGCTTCAAGGCCTTTCTCGGTACCGGTCCAGCTTACGCGGCTAGACCATGACCTAGGCGCTAGCTGACCATTCCCTTCAAAACCAACCACGACGCCAGGCTTTGGCGGCGACGGCGGAGCCATACCCATGGACGACCTCAGCATCATCGATCGCTTCACCGAAGCCTTCAGCCGCTACATCGACAGCGGCTTTGGCTTGCTGGCGGGCGACGTCGCATTCCTCACCACCGTATTGGTCGGCATCGATATCACGCTGGCGGGCCTGTTCTGGGCCATGAACGGCGAAGGCAACATTCCGGCGCAGCTGATCAAGAAAGTGCTGTTTGTCGGCTTCTTCGCGTTGCTGCTCAACAACTTCAAGAGCCTTGCCGACGTCGTGTTCAACTCGTTCGCCAGCTTGGGCCTGAAGGCGACGGGCGTGTCGATGACGGCGGCCGATTTGATGCGGCCGGGGTTTCTGGCATCGACCGGTTTCACTGCCGCCAAGCCGTTGCTCGAAAAGGCCGGCGAGCTGATCGGCATCACCTCCTTCTTCAC
>JANMVX010000149.1:0-13139 GCA_031393505.1 Hyphomicrobiaceae bacterium
GAGCACGATGGTTGGCAGGATGAGATGCCAGACCGCGTCTTTGAACGAGCCGACTTGATCGTTGAGCAGCGTGTCGATCAGCATAAAGCCGGTGGTCGGCTCAAAATAGTACTTTACGAAGTCGTTGCGGCCCGAGACCGGTGTCCAGCCCATGGTGACGGACGAGAACAGGATGAGCAGCAGGCCCCACCAGAAGATCGGCATCGAATAGCCCGTGAGCGCCGCGCCCATAAGCCCCTGATCCCAGATCGAGCCGCGTTTGACGGCGGCGAAAATTCCGGCCGGCACGCCGAGCAAGATCGAGAACAGCATGGCGCCGAGCGTGAGTTCCAGCGTGGCCGGGAACAGCGTCAGGAATTCCGTCAGAACCTTCTCGTGGCTGACGATGGAGGTGCCGAAATCGCCATGCAGGATGCCGTTGGCGTAGTCGAGAAATTGGGTCCAGGTCGGCCGATCCAACCCCATCTCGTGCAGCAGCTGCGCATGCCGCTCGGGCGTGATCCCGCGCTCGCCGCGCCGCGTTTCGATGGGATCGCCCGGCACCATGCGGATCAGCATGAAGGTGACCCACATCAACGCGATGAAGGTTGGGATGGTGAGGGCGAGGCGGCGGAGGAGGAAGCGGATCATGGGCACATCCGCGCGATGCGCGACGTCGGTTGGGTTAGCGCGCCACCGCTGGTCCGGATGGGCACACAGCCCATTCGCGCGTAACCCAACGCCACTCGGCACGCCCGTTGTTGGGTTACGCGCGAAAGATCATTCGTGTAAATCATATCGGTCCCGGGCGCGCTAACCCAACCTACAAGTTGCCCCTCCCCAGGCCGAACCGGAGAGGGGCGCTCTAATTCCGTCTACTTCACATCCACTTCATAGAACTCATGCCGTCCGAGCGGGCTCACCTTATAGCCCGACACTTCCTTCCTCACCGGCTCGAACACCGTCGAATGCGCGATCGTCACCCAGGGCGCCTCGTCCTTGGCGATGGCCTGCATCTTCTTGTAGATCGCCGTGCGCTTGGCGGTATCGGCGAGGTTGCGCGCTTCGACCAGGCCGGCATCGAAATCCTTGTTGCACCACTTGGACAGGTTCTGGCCGGCGGGTTTGCCGTCGGGGCAGCCGAGCAGGAAGAAGAAGTTGTCGGGATCGCCGTTGTCGCCGGTCCAGCCGAGCAGACCCATCTGGTGCTCGCCGGCCTGCAGGCGCTTCCTGTACTCGCCCCACTCAAACGACTTCAGCTCCACCGCGATGCCAACCTTGGCCAAATCCGCCTGCATCATTTCGGCCATGCGCTTGCCGTTGGGATTGTACGGGCGCTGCACCGGCATGTACCACAGATCCGACTTCAGATCCTTGACACCCGCTGCTTCCAGCATGGCCTTGGCCTTGGCCGGGTCATACGGATAATCCTTAGTCGCCTCATCATAGGACCAGATGGTCGGCGGGATCGGGTTTTTCGCCTTCTGCCCGGCGCCCTGATAGACGTCCTTCAGGATCGAGTCGCGGTCAATCGCCATGTTAATGGCCTGGCGCACGTCTTTCTTGTCGAACGGCGGTTTGGTGAGGTTCATCGACAGATAGCCGATGTTCAACCCCGCCTGCTCCATCACGGTGACGGCGGCGTCAGCTTTCATGGCCGGCAGATCGGCGGGATTGGGGCCGACCATGACCTGGCACTCGTTCGCCTTCAGCTTGGCGTAGCGGGCCGTGGCGTCCTTGGTGATCGCGAACACCAGGTCATCGATCTTGGCTTTGCCGCGGAAATACTCCGGGAACGCCTTAAAGCGAATGGCGGCGTCCTTCTGGTAGTTCACGAAGCTGAACGGTCCGGTACCTATCGGCTCCTGGTCGACCTTCTCCGGCGATCCCGCCTTCAGCATCGCATCGCCGTACTCGGCTGACAGGATGGTCGCGAAATCCATCGCGAGGTTGGCCAGCACCGGCGCGTTCGGCTGTTTCAGCTTGAACACCACCGTCATCGGGTCGGTCGCCTCGATGGACGCCAGAATGTTCGGCATGTCCATGTCGTTGAAGTAGTCATAGGCGCCGCCCGAAACCTTGGCATACGGATGATCCGGCTTCCACATGCGGTTGAACGAGAACAGCACGTCGTCGGCGTTGAAATCGCGCGTCGGGGTGAAATTCTTGTTGGAGTGGAATTTCACGCCCTTGCGCAGGTGGAACGTGACGGTGAGGCCGTCGGCGGAGACTTCCCATTTCTCAGCCAGGCCGGGAATGACATCCACGGTGCCCGGCGCAAACTCCGTCAGCTGATTATAGACGTGACGCGCCGCGTCGAGGCTGGTGCCGGTGGTGTTGATCTGCGGATTGAAATTCTCGGGGCTGCCCTCCGAGCAATAGACCAGCGTTTTCGCCTGGGCCGCGCCCACCAGCATGGTGCTGGCAAGCAGCGCGCCAATCAAAAACTTTCCGACATGTCGCATGAACGCTCTCCCTGATCCCGCCGGCGGGACCTGTGCCGGGGGTTGGGCCAAGCCTAGCCCGGAATGCTGCGACTGGGAATGGGCGGCGGACAGTGGCGCACCGGCCGTTCAATCCCGAGGCCCGTCGCTGATCTCGGTCGCCGTCTCGAAGCATGCGGAGCGGAACCAGCGGTGCATTGGGTCGGCATGCAGCCGGTCAGGCCAAACAGCGTGCAGTTCAAATCCCTCGACGTCGACGGGCGTCTTGAAAATGAACAATGGCCGGCGCACCCGGGCCAGCAGGCGCGTCGGCAGGACCGCGACCAGGTCGGTCGACTCGAGCAGCGCTGCGACCACTGAAAAACTCGGCACCACCAGCGCCACGTCGCGTTTGCGCCCCAGCTTGGCCAAAGCCTCATCCGTGGGACCCGAGAAATCGCCGCGGTTTGGCGACACCAAAAGATGTGGAAACGCGCAGAAGCGGTCCAACGTCATCGCGCGCTTGGCCAAGGGATGGTCGGGCCGCACGGCGCCGGCATACGTCTCGCTGAACAGTTTTCGCGAGCGCAGGCCCGGGGGTGTGAATTGCGGCGCCACCAACGCCAGATCAACTTTCCGTTCGCGCATATCGCTGTCCAGCGTCGCGTACGTCCCGTGCCGCACCACCAACTTGAGCTTTGGCGCTGCGGCCCGCACCCGGCCGAGCAGCGGCGGCAGCAACAAGGCCATGGCATAGTCGGTTGCGGCCAGCGCGTAGGCGCCCTCGAAGGCGGCAGGAGTGAAAGCCGGCGTTACGGCGAGTGCGTTGAGCCGCGTGAGGACATCGCGGATCAGGGGCTGCAGCGCTTCGGCCTGTGGCGTGGCAGCCATGCCCGCGCCGTTACGCACGAACAGCGGATCTCCAAAGAAATCCCGCAGCCGCGCCAGCTGCCCACTCAGCCCCTGTTGCGTCACCCCGGTGCGGGC
Source organism: Hyphomicrobiaceae bacterium (assembly GCA_031393505.1). Taxonomy (GTDB): domain Bacteria; phylum Pseudomonadota; class Alphaproteobacteria; order Rhizobiales; family Hyphomicrobiaceae; genus JANYHF01. Next base: position 3,390 of record JANMVX010000149.1, read on the forward strand.
GGCCGCGCGCGTCACATTGAGTTCGGTGACCAACGCGTCGAAGGCCACCAGCAGCCGAATGTCCAGAGCGGCGATATCGCGCTTCACGATAGTTTCCACAAACCCTATCTGTTGGCGCGATAGTGGTATCAGTTCTAGCCTACGCCCTCAAGGTCCGCGCAGACGTGACCCCACCAATTGAACGCTGGGAGAAACACCATGGAACTTTACGCCGATCCGATCACCGTCAATTGCAAAAAAGTGCTGGCTGGCTTCGCGCTGATGGGCATCCCCTACACGCTGAAGAAGGTCGATTACTTCAAGTCCGAGCAAAAAAATCCCGACTATATGGCGCTCAATCCCATGGCGTCGCTGCCCGCGATCAAGGACGGCGATCTGGTGCTGTGGGAATCGAACGCCATCCTGCAATACGCTGCCGACAAGCATCATCAATACGCCTTCTACTCGACCGAACCCAAGACGCGCGCCGACATCAATCGCTGGCTGTTCTGGGAGAGCAATTCCTGGTTTCCGAGCTGCTACGTGTTCCTGGTCGATAACTGCGTGAAGCCTCTGCTGGGCGGCGCCCCGGACCCTGCCGTGCTGGCCAAGGAGGAACCCAACTTCCACCGTTTGGCCAGCATCCTGGATGCGCGCCTGGCCACCAGCGAATGGCTGTGCGGCCCCGGCCCGACCATCGCCGACATCGCTGTCGCCTCGCCGATGCACTTGCGCAATTGGCAGAAGCTTCCGATCGCTCAGCACAAGCATTTGCACCGCTGGATGACGCAGAATGTCGAAGCGCTTCCGGCTTGGCAGAAGACGATGGTTTACGAGGGTTTTGCGCTGCAGAAGGCGGCCGCTTAAGCCAGCCAACAGTGATCACAGGAATTTAGTTATGCCGAACAGTGTCCGCACAGAGATCAACTATTCCGCCGACAATGGCAGGCCGATCGACTATTATTTCTACGAGCCCGATCCCAGCCTCGCCCTCAATCCGCCGGGTACGGACAGGCGTGTGGTCGAGATCGAGGACGCCTGGCCCAAGGCCGAGAAAATCTCCGTGGACCGAGAAGGGTTCGAAATCAAACCCTTCGGCGGCGGCTTCCGGGATTTTGAAAATGAGGCCGCCATCAAGTCGGTGTTCTACGACCAGATCGTCGCCTTCGTGAAAAAGCACACCGGCGCCAAGCGCGTCGAAGTGTTCGACCACACGGTGCGCAAGCGCCTGCCTTCCGACCTCAAGCAACAGACAACGACGTCACGGCCGGCGGTGTTGCTCGTGCACAGCGACTATACGCCAAAGTCAGGCGTTCAGCGCGTGCGCGATGTTGTGCCGGATGACGCGGAAGACCTGCTCAAAGGCCGCGTGGCGTTCTACAACGTGTGGAAGCCGCTCTACGCGGTCGTCGAAGAACTGCCGCTCGCCATGTGCGATGCGCAATCCTCCACCGACGCCGACATGCTGCTGATGGAACTGAAGTACAAGGAGCGTACCGGCGAGATCTATGTCATGCGCCATGATCCGAAGCACAAGTGGTACTATTTTCCGCGCATGACGCCAGACCAGGCGCTGTTGCTCAAAACCTACGACAGCGAAACGGATGGACGCGCACGCTTCATGGGCCACACGGCCTTTGAAGACCCCAACACGCCCCCCAACGCCCTCAAGCGCGAGTCGATCGAAATCCGTACTATGGCGTTCTTTTGAGGTTTGGAATCAGCCCAAAGAAGCGCGTGAGGCTGGAATGGGACGGCGCGGAATGGGCAGCCACGTCTGGCGCCAGACGCCGCTGATCGCGCCCTAGTGTTCTGGCGCTTCTAGTTGGTACCCATGATGTCGTCATTCCCGCGAAGGCGGGAATCCATACAAGCTAGTGGCTGTCGCTCCACTATCGGTCCGGGAAGCCGTTGATCTATCGAGCGTTTCCTGGCTTCGAAAATTCCGCGCACCTCTGGCTTGCATGGACCCCCGCCTTCGCGGAGGTGACGAAAGTTAGGGTACCTATTGATGGTGCCGGAACACTAGGCGGTTGGCGACGACCAGGGCTGCCTTGGGGGTTTCAAGACGCAAACCAAGTCAATGCCCGACCAAACAAAAGGCTCGCGAAGCATGCTTCGCGAGCCTTTCCGTCCTGTCACTGCAGATTGAGACGAAGGCCTATTCAGCCTTCTCCACCTCGTCGCCGGTCCGCTTCTTGAGCGCGGCACCGAGAATGTCGCCCAGTGATGCGCCCGAATCCGAGGATCCGAACTGCGCCACGGCTTCCTTCTCTTCGGTGATCTCCAGCGCCTTGATCGACACCGACAGACGGCGCGTGGCCTTATCGACCTGCGTGACCATGGCGTCCACCTTGTCGCCGACTGAGAAGCGCTCGGGGCGGCGCTCGGAGGCGTCGCGCGAGAGGTCGGCGCGTTTGATGAAGGCGATCTGGTCGGTATCGCCGATCTTCACTTCGATGCCGTTCTCCTGCACCTGGATGACGTGGCAGGTGACCGAGGAGCCCTTCTTCATGACGCCGGCGACGTTCTCGAAGGGGTCGCCGTCAACCTGCTTGATGCCGAGCGAGATGCGCTCCTTGTCGGTATCGACGTCGAGCACCACGGCCTTGACGTTGTCGCCCTTCTTGTAGGCCTTGATGGCCTCTTCGCCGGGCTGGTTCCAGGCCAGGTCGCTGAGATGGACCATGCCGTCGATGCCGGTATCGAGACCGACAAACAGGCCGAACTCGGTGATGTTGCGGATCTGGCCTTCGATGGCCGAGCCCTTGGGATGCGTGGTGAGGAAGCTCTCCCACGGATTGGCCTGAGTCTGCTTGAGGCCCAGCGAAATGCGGCGCTTGACCGGATCGACTTCCAGCACCTGGACTTCGACTTCCTGCGAGGTCGCAACGATCTTGCCGGGGTGAATGTTCTTCTTGGTCCAGCTCATTTCCGAGACGTGGATCAGGCCCTCTACACCCGGTTCGAGTTCCACGAATGCGCCGTAATCAGCAATGTTTGTGACCTTGCCCGATAACTTGCCGCCGACCGGATACTTGGTCTCGATCGACTGCCACGGATCGGACAGCAGCTGCTTCATGCCGAGGCTGATACGCTGGCTGTCAGGGTTAATACGGACGATCTGCACCTTCACGCTATCGCCGACATTCACGATTTCGCTGGGGTGATTGACGCGGCGCCAGGCCATGTCGGTAACGTGCAACAGGCCGTCGATGCCGCCGAGGTCGATGAACGCGCCGTAATCGGTGATGTTCTTGACCACGCCCTCGATGACCTGGCCCTCTTCCAGCTTGGCCACGATCTCGGAACGCTGCTCCTGCCGGGTCTCTTCCAAGACCGAACGGCGCGAGACGACGATATTGCCGCGACGCTTGTCCATCTTCAGGATCAGGAACGGCAGCGGCTGATGCATCAGTGGGCCGATGTCGCGCACGGGACGGATGTCGACCTGGCTGCCGGGCAGGAACGCCACCGCGCCATCGAGATCGACCGTAAAGCCGCCCTTGACCTTGTTGAAGATGATGCCGGTCACCTTCTCCTGCTTGGTAAACTGCTGCTCTAGCTTGATCCAGCTCTCTTCGCGCTTGGCCTTCTCTCTGGAGAGAACGGCCTCGCCCATCGCGTTCTCGACGCGCTCCAGGTAAACCTCGACGATGTCGCCGACTTTCAGCTGGACATCGGAGCCTGGGACGAAAAATTCCTTGAGGGGGATGCGGCCTTCGGTTTTCAGGCCGACGTCGATGATGGCAAGATCTTTCTCGATGCCAACAATCGTGCCCTTGATGACGTTGCCTTCCGAGAGGCCATCAGAGTCAAAGCTCTGGTTCAGTAGGGCTTCAAAATCGTCGCGCGATGGGTTCATCTCGCGGCTGCTGCCTATCGCCATGTGCGTTGCGGACATTCAAACTCCTAAAGGGTGTTCCCGGACTTCGGTTGCGTTCGGGGCATTGGATGTGTGATCGCCGGGGCGGATGCCCCAACTTTCGCTAGCCAATGCATGGGTTAGCGGCGCCGCCCTGGACGGACTCTTAGGGGTCGCAAACCCCGATAAGTCCAAAGACATAGACTGGAATGGCCCGTTCCAAATGCTAACGGGCGCACCTCAAATGGAGGAACGCCCCAAACGGCCCGTCCTGGTCGAAATCAGATCCACGGCGGCTCTGAAGGCGCCATCTATATCCAAATGCGTCGTATCGAGCAAGACCGCGTCTTCAGCTTGTTTCATCGGCGCGGTTTCGCGGCCGGCATCGCGGGCGTCGCGGGCGCGAATGTCGGCCAGGACGGCGTCAAAGGTCAGCGCTGAAATGGCCTTGGAAAGCTCGGCAAAACGCCGCCGCGCGCGCTCTTCGGGACTGGCGGTAACGAAGATTTTTACCTCCGCTGCGGGACAAACGACGGTGCCGATATCGCGGCCGTCGAGCACCGAACCGGGGTCCTTGCGTGCAAAATCCTGCTGGAATTTCAACAAGGTCGCCCGCACCTCGGGAATCGAGGCGACAATCGAAGCCGCCTCGCCAGCCGCTCGACCGCGCAACGCCGGGTCGTCCAGCGAAGACACCTTCAGCACCCGCGCCGCGACAACACCGGCCCAAACGTCATCCAGTTTCAGCCCGTGCGCAGCCACGTCTCGCGCCACCGCCCGGTAGAGCAAGCCAGTATCGAGGTGATGAAAGCCGAAATGCTCGGCGATGCGCGTCCCCAGCGTGCCCTTGCCAGACGCGGCCGGTCCATCGATGGCAATGATCATGCGCCAACGCCTCCGGCGAACTATCTGCGGGCTCAGCGGCATAGAGCAGAGGGGCGGGGATGGTGTCAACGGTGGGGTCTTTCCTCTACCCCGCCGCTGGCGGGGGATTGGAGACCGCGTCTCGCAGCGCGTTTCAGCGCAAGAGCCACGCGGTCGGTGAGGGGCAGCAACTTGCTCGACGCCTCTCACCGCCGGTAAGGAGCATGCGGCTGCCCCTCATCTGTCGCTGATTCCTCGCCTACGGCTCGGGCGACCTCTTCTCCCCTCGCAAAGAGGCGAGGGGAGAAGAGAAGGGCGCCCTGCCTCCCCGTATCAAATCGCTTTGACACTCCCCTCCCGCCATGCCAATGGGGCTCCAGCATTCCACCATTTCACCCCACTTCATGAGGGTCCGCATGTCCGACAAACTGGCGCGGGGCACCAAACGGTCCTGCCAATCCTGCAACAACCGCTTTTATGACCTGAATCACGATCCGATCGTCTGCCCGCTGTGCTCGACGCCGTTCGTGCTCACCGCCGTCGAAGTCGCCGCCATCGCCGCCGAAGCCGCCGCCAAGCCCAAGGCCGCCAAGCCGGCCATGAAGGAGAAGGTGTTCGCGATTGCCGATACCCCGCCCGATGGCGAGGAAATCCCGGACATGGAATCGACCGAGGCGCTGGCCGAGATCGAAGGCGAAGAGGCCGAGATCGCCGACGACGAGACCGCTGACGACACGTTCCTGGAGCCGGAAGAAGGTGACGAGTCAGACGTCTCGGGCTTGATTGAAGGGCCGGCCGAGGGCGAGGAAGAGACCTGATCGACAGTCGCCATCGGGTTCTTGTCCAGGAGGGGAGTGTCAGGTGCGTTTCATTCAGTATCGTCAGGGCGATGCCCGCCATGTCGGCTTGGTGACCAGCGATGGCGAACACGCCCATCCGCTGGCCAAGGTCGCGACGGTCTACGAGTTGGCCATGGCGGCCATGGCGATGGACGAAACGCTTGAGAGTCTGGCCAGGCAGTTGGCCGACAAGGACATGATCGACTACGCCGCGCTGCTGAAGTCCGGCCACGTGCTCGCCCCGCTCGATCATCCCGAGCCGGCCCGCATGCACGTCACCGGCACCGGCCTCACCCATACCGGCAGCGCGTCGGCGCGCGACAAGATGCACGCGCTCGCCAAGGCTTCTGGTGCGCCCGAATCCGACAGCATGAAGATGTTCCGTATGGGCGTGGAGGGCGGTAAGCCGGCGGCCGGCAAGATCGGCGTGCCGCCCGAATGGTTCTACAAGGGTAACGGAACCAGCGTTGTTGCGCCCGGCGGCGCCCTGACCATTCCCGGCTTCGGCCTCACTGGCGGCGAAGAACCCGAAGTGGTCGGCCTCTACATCATCGACGGCGAGGGCGCCCCGCGCCGCATAGGCTTTTGCCTCGGCAACGAATTTTCCGACCACACCATCGAGGCGCAGAACTATCTCTACTTGGCGCACTCAAAACTGCGCGCCTGCTCCATGGGCCCGGAGCTGCTGACAGGCGAGCTGCCGCAGGACATCCACGGCCGTTCCCGCGTGCTGCGGGCCGGAAAAGTCATTTTCGAGGATGACGCCCTGCTCGGCGAGGCGAACATGAGCCATTCCATCGCCAATCTCGAACATCATCATTTCAAATACGCCAACTTCCGCCGCCCCGGCGATCTGCATACGCACTATTTTGGCGCGGCGGTGTTGAGTTTCTCGGCCGGTGTGAAAACGGCGCCCGGCGACGAGTTCGTGATCGAGGCCATGGAGTTCGGCAAGCCGCTGCGCAACACTCTTGCGGCTGCCAAGGACGATGGGATGTTGACGGTTAGGCCGTTGTAGCTGCCGGCTTTTTCAGCCACGGCCTCGGCGGCCTGGACGGTCCTCAGCGGGCTCCAGGGGCGAAAACGCGAATGCGATTGCCATCGGGATCGAGGGCGACAAAGGTGAAGCCGAAACTCATCTTGGTTGGCAATTGGGAGATCGTCAGGCCACGTTTTTTCCAGGCGGCGTGCAGGCGAGTGACTGCGGCGTCATCGGCGACCGCGAACGCGATTTCCGACCCGCCAGCCGGCGCGGTGACTTCGGGCTCCACCTCCTGCCGCAGCCAAAGCCCGAGCATGACATCGCCCGTGAGTGGCAACACGGCAAATCCGGGCGAACTCTGGACCACCGGTTTGTCGATCAGGCCGGAGTAGAATTTGCCGCTGGCGACGGGATCGGAAACATAGAGCAGAACGAAGTTGAAATTGGCCATGACAGGGCTCCTTGGATTGGTTGTCCGGCCGCACTAGGATCGCGTCCGGGATGGCCAACCCTACGTCAGGCTGTTGTCAGTTTTTGTCAGTAGCGTGCGGCGGATGCGGCGAGACCTGCGGATCGCAGCGACTATCCAATAGGGTGTTTTCAAAACATGCGCTTTTCGAACTTGGTGGACCGGGTGGCCGGCGAAGGGGCCGACGCCTGGGAGATCTACTACAAGGCAAGTGCCATGGCGCGGGCCGGCAGGCCGGTCATCAATCTTTGCATCGGCGATCCCGATTTCGACGCGCCGGAGGTGGCCAAACAGGCGCTGATCAAGGCGGTCGAGAACAACGATACGCATTATGCTGACATTCCCGGACGCCCGGCCATCCGTGCCGCCATCGCCGAGGAGTTTTCCGCCCGTACCGGCCTGCCCGTCATCGGCGCCAACGTCATCTTCATGGCCGGCGCCCAGAACGCGTTGTTCGCCGCCTGCCAGTGCCTGTTCGAAGTTGGCGACGAGGTGATTGTGTTCGAGCCGGCCTATGTCACCTATGAGGCGACGGTGCAGGCGACCGGCGCCAAAATTGTGAAAGTGCCGTCGCCGGCGCGCCAGGGATTTCATGTCGATCTTGACGCGCTGGAGCGAGCCATAACGCCCAGGACGCGCGGCATCTTGTTCGCAACGCCCAGCAATCCAACCGGCGCCGTGGTGTCAGAAACGGAAGCTGCGGTGATCGCCGAACTGGCGAAAAAGCATGATCTCTGGGTGGTTTCCGATGAGGTCTACGGCGTGCTGACCTTCGAGGTGCCGCACGTCTCGATTGCCGCTTTGCCGGGAATGCTTGAGCGGACCGCCACCATCTCCAGCCTCGCCAAGTCGCACGCCATGCCAGGTTTTCGCGCGGGCTGGGTATTGGGGCCGAAGCCGCTGATCGACCATATCAACACGCTCTCTCTAGCTCTGCTTTATGGCCTACCGGGGTTCATCCAGGAAGCGGCGGTCGCGGCTATCAAACACGGCCAGGCTGATGTGGCGCGCATGAAGGCCGCCTACAAAGTACGGCGCGACACTTTGTTGGAAACGCTGGGCCGCGTGCAGTCCTTGCGGGTTGCAAAACCCGAAGGCGGCATGTTTGTGCTGGTGAACGTGGAAGCGACCGGGCTGACAGCGAAGGAGTTCGCGTTCCGGCTGTTGGATGAGGAGGGCGTGGCCCTGCTCCCCGCCGACGCGTTCGGGCCTAGCGCCAAAGGCCACCTGCGCATCTGCTTCGGGCTGGGCGACGAGGCGCTAACGGCGGCGGCTGATAAAATCACGGCATTTTGCCACCGGCTGGCGACGGAGAAGGCGGCGTAACTTTCCCTCTCCCCCGCCACTGTCGGGGGAGAGGGCGCCCCGAAGGGGCGGGTAAGGGGCAGCCGCTTGCTCCGCACTCGGTGCGACCGGGGCCGGAACAAGCGGCTGCCCCTCACCGACCGCGTGGCTCTCGCCGCGAAAAGTCGGCTGCGAGACGCGGTCCCCTCTCCCCACGCAAAGAGGCGTGGGTGAGAGGGAAGTAATCACCCCATTGCCCTCTTTCCCCAAATTGCTATGGTGCGTTCCAAGAACCGGCGCATAGCTGGCATGCGTACTGCGTTTAGGGAGTGCCGACGGAATGACTGAGCCCAGCCCGGTTGCGGCTGGCAACGGAGCGAACGGCGCACGCGCCGAAGCTGTCGTCGTCACGGACCTGCACAAGAATTTCGGCCCGCTCGAGGTGCTCAAGGGCATCTCCATGACGGCGCGCGATCACGATGTCGTCTCCATCATCGGCGCCTCCGGCTCGGGCAAAAGCACTTTTCTGCGCTGCATCAATCTGCTTGAGCTTCCCTCGCGAGGTGACATCGTTGTCAATGGCGAGGCGATCAAGTTCAAGGCCGGCAAGGACGGCAACATGGCGCCGGCCGATACGCGCCAGGTCGAGCGCATCCGCACCCGTCTCGGCATGGTGTTCCAGAGTTTCAATCTCTGGGCGCACATGACGGTGATGCAGAACGTCATCGAAGCCCCCGTACATGTGCTGAAAGTCCCGAAGGCCGAGGCTAAGGAGCGGGCCGAGCGAATTCTCAACCGCGTCGGCCTGTGGGAGAAGCGCGATCAGTACCCCGCGTTTCTGTCCGGCGGCCAGCAGCAGCGCGCCGCCATCGCACGCGCGCTCGCCATGGAACCCAAAGTGATGCTGTTCGACGAGCCGACCTCCGCTCTCGATCCCGAGCTGGTTGGCGAGGTGCTGAAGGTCATCCGCTCGCTGGCCGACGAGGGCCGCACCATGCTGCTCGTCACGCACGAGATGGCGTTCGCACGCGATGTCTCAACCCACACCATGTACCTGCACAAGGGACTGGTGGAAGAACAAGGACCACCAAAGGAGATCTTCGCAAATCCCCGTAGCGAAAGATTCAAACAGTTCATCAGCTCGATCCACAAATAAAACGCGAGATTGAGCCAGTCACAGCCATTCGGAACGCATCCGAATTTATCAGGGAGAAGCGAAACTATGACGACACTGATCAAACTGGCCGCCGCCGCGGCCTTCACGCTTGCGATGGGCGCTACGGCGTTCGCCGACGATATGGTGCTGAAATTCGGCGTCGCCGCCGAGCCCTATCCGCCGTTCACCGTCAAAGGCGCCGACGGCAAGTGGACCGGCTGGGAAGTCGATATGCGCGACGCCGTCTGCAAGCAGATGAATGTGAAGTGCGAGTGGGTCGAGACAGCCTGGGACGGCATCATCCCCGCGCTG
>JANMVX010000162.1:0-25737 GCA_031393505.1 Hyphomicrobiaceae bacterium
GGTCCGGTGCCGCGCCAGCGCATGTTGTTGAGGGTATGCGGTTTGAGGCGGAGATAGTCGGCGGCTTCGGTTACAGTGAGAAACGGTGATCTGGATGGTCGTGACATTTACTTCTGGCCTCGCGATGTGAACTCGCGAGACGATGCAGGATCTTCTGTGTGCTGGGGAGTGTCGTACTTGCGAGCCGCGAAAAACCACCCCTGCCGGCGCGCCATGAGACGAGCGGCAGTTTGGTTCTACTTTTGCTCAATCAATGTCTGATATCGACCGTTGCGAAAAGCCATGCCGGCTTTCAGGGCGCAACGCTTACGGTCTTTTAGCGATTGGTCCGAATTCTTCCACGCCGCCCGAGCGCTTTCGGCGCCGACGAAGACCACGGCAACCTCACGGTAGGTCGCGCCCGCCGCTCTGCCATCGAGCGCGATCAGGGCCTCACGCAGAAGAAGCTGGCGTCGGGACCGATTGAATTTTCTGGGTCGGCCGGTCAGGATGTCCGGTAGACTCAGAATTGAGCGCCCAGCGTCGGGCAGGGCCCTCATGCCGGCAATCTGAAACGTCAGGCAGACCGGACCGCGCAGGGCGGTCGTGCCACGAAGCCTCAGCGACAAAGCCTTGTCAGACGTATTGATCAACATTGTTTCTCCGCCGTCGGCGGAAACGACAATATGACGGACACACTGCAGATCGGCGATATCTACATCCGGTGGCTCACCTTGGCACGGCGCTCGCGCCCCCGCATCGATCTTGGCGGCGCCCAATTCCTCCGTCCAATCGATGGGGGCTTCGGGAGCGCGGGTGGCCGGATCGACAAAGCGGGAGAGGCCCCATCGACGGGCCGCTAGGGTGTGCCGATCGTCGAACCAAACCTTCTGGCCGGAGGCCGTGGCGCGAGGGCGAACGAGGGCTTCCTGGTAGGGATGGACATCTTGCTGATAGCCCGGATTGCGACGCAGGAACTCCCACGCCACCTCCGAGTCGTTCAGCTCAAGGAAATAATCGTAGCCGCCGTCTGGAGGTGGCCAGATCGGCGCAAGAGATGGAACTGGACGCATTGGGGCCAAGCGGGAGTTTGTGTTTCTTGGCAGCCCGGAAATCGCAGAAGACGTGGTCGGCTTGTTTGTCAGCTGGCGCCGGATCGGTGTTGTGCGACGAAGTCTGCGGCCAAATCGGCCAGCAACACGATCAAGACGACAGCTCCCGTACTCACAGCTGTCAGAGGTGCTGGTAGAGTACACGGACAAATGGCTCGCAGTATTAATGTTGCGTTAACGCTGCCAGCGCACAGCACGATGCTAGCGCGGCAGTCCTGCAAGCAACCGGTAACCGTCGGTCGTCATCCAGCGGGCGCGCGCAAGGTTGGCGTCGAACACTTGCTTGGCGACCTGTTCGTCGGCGGCGGCATCGATGCCGAACAGCGTGGCTGTCACCTTGCGCCAATCCACTCCGGCTGCTACGGCGTCAAGCAGGCTGGCGTAGGTGGCAAAATTGGCGCGGTCATAGCTGGTCACGACCGCACTCTCGGTAGGCATCGGAAGGGTCATCGTCGTGCTCTGTAAGATGATATCGGGTGGGCACCCTGGGGTTGTACCATTTCCAGCCGGTCGTCATTTACATCCTATAGTGGATAAATTGGCGCGGCGATATCCGTCAAGCCAGTCCGCATGGACATGCGGAAACTGGTCGGGAGGAATGTGCAGAAGTTCAGGCTCGCAAGCAGCCTGCCTCAGGAACAGCTCGCCGAAAAATCCGGGCACAGCCAGCAGTACATCAGCGGCCTGGAACGCGGCGCCCGCAATCCGACCGTGGTGTCGCTGTTCGAGCTGGCGCAAGCCTTGAAGGTGGCGCCGGTCGATTTGATCGCGCCTGATCGAAAAAAGTGACGGCCAATCGTTCAGACCGTGGCAGTTGCGACCACTAGAAAAAGCGTTCGGGCATGCGGCCGTTGGCAAGATCGCGGCTGCCATTGTCTCATTCAGCACGGATGCCTGAGCCACAACAAATTGTCTCTTAGCGGACGAACCTCGAGCATTGCTGGTCCGAACACTATTGCCAGCGAAGGCCGGACGGCTCGCGAGCCTCCACAATCTCTATTAGACGGCGCTCCCACAGTTCAAGCGCTTTTAGTCTTTCAGGCATGAAATCGAATGCTGAGTATACGGTGTTGGCGAGCTGCTGCAGATCACCGGTATGATGTAGCGTGCGGCTTCTGAGTTCGACGGGAACGCCAAGCGCGGCCATCTGATCGTTGATGAGGCCCCGGAAGTCGTGGAACCGCACCGGCGGGGCCGGCCACTTCCATGCCCGCCGGAGTGTCGTCAACGCCTTTGACGTCGTCCAGCGCGTTGCCGCGCCGACGAACAAGGGCTCCCCAGGTTTCGCGTTTCCGAGCGCTTCGTCGACGATGGCCCGAGCCAGCGGAGCGAGCGGAACCGTATCGTCCTTTTTCGGTTTGTTGCCCTCACGCTGGGCGGGGATAAAGAGGCAGGGGATGGCGCTATCGATCCGCACGTCGCCGCGCTCTGCACCGACGATCTCGCTGATTCTGCGGCCGCTGAGGATGGCCAGCCGCAAAACGCGCTGTTGTGCGGGGCTTAATACGTTCGAGGCTTCGTTCCAGAATTGGCGAAGTTCGCATTGGTGGGTGGCCGAGACTGCTTGCCTAGCGGATGCGTGATCGGAACTGGTAAAGCAATGCCGCGACAGGGGCTCTTGTCAATCCACTGCTGGTCGATGGCCCATTCGCAGATGCTCGACAGCAGCTTGAGAACTTTCGTGGCTTGCAGTCCGCGAAACTTTTTCTCTGGATTGGTAGAGCTTTTCTTGACGGTCTCGATGGTGCGGACGACGGTCGCGCGATCAAGCCGGCTTAAGGCGATGTTGCCGACATGCTGCCTGACATGCCGTTCAAACAGCGTTTCGTAACCGCTGCGAGTCAGGGGGGCGATGGCTTTGCCGCGTCGCTTGCCCGTATGGTCGAGCCAAGCCCGAAAGCACAATTCCACAGACCGCTCGCTGTCCAGGGCGATGGGCTTCAGCGCGTGGGGGTCGACGCCTTGCAGCTGCAGGCCACTCAACAATTCGTTGGCCTTGCGAGCGACATCGTCGAACGGTACGGCGCGCGCGTCTTCGGCGATCGTGTACCAGCGCTGATTGGCATTCGGCCTTGGGCGGTAGCAGATGCGCCACGCCGCTTTGCCGTCGCCCCGCACCTCCAAGTAGAGGCGGTCGTGCCGCTCGATGCTATAGACCGCAGGCGTCCCGTTGATGGCCTTGGTGATCGCGCGTGCGTTGGCGATGATTGTTGGCATGATTCTGAGGTTCTTGGCTGCTTTCGGCCGCGAGTTTTCGCGTTAGTCTTTGATATCGCAGCAAATTGTGGCAAATTGAGACATGATCAGTATTGGCCTCAATTCCATGTCTCACTGGTGTCTCAGTAATGCAGCTCTTCGAGGTTCCCCCGGGTTCGCCGAAATGGCGAACTTTCTACGATTAAACAAGCAATATCAGCATCTTGAAGATGAGCGAGTGTGAATGTGCAAAAACACCGTAGAACCCGTTCTCGGGTCTGGGGGACCAGGGGTCGGGAGTTCAAATCTCCCCACTCCGACCAGCCCATTTTCCTCCCCAACGCCGAAAAGCCCGCTTTGAGCCAACCGCTATGAGCGAACCCCGTCCCGCTGTGACCGAGGTCAACCAGGATGGCGGCTCGCCCATCGTGCTCATCTGCGAGCACGCGTCCAATTTCATACCGTCCGAATTTCGCCAGCTCGGCCTGCCGGAGCACGAGCTGCAACGCCATATTGCTTGGGATATTGGGGTCGCCGAACTCTCGCGGCGGCTCTCCGACGACCTCGACGCGCCGCTGTTTCTGGCCGGCTACTCGCGGCTGCTGATTGACTGCAATCGGCCGATCGGCGTTCCGACCAGCATTCCCGAAGCCAGCGAGACGACGCCGATCCCCGGCAACATCGGGCTGACGAGCGAGCAGCGCGAGGAACGCGCCGAGTGCTTCTATTGGCCATTCCAGACCGCGGTTTCAGACCATCTCGACGCCCGGCAGCGCGATGGCCGGCCGACGCTGGTGGTCGGCGTGCACAGTTTTACGCCGGTTTTCAAGGGTTACGCCAGGCCGATGCATGCGGGCGTGCTGTTTGAGCCGCATATCACAGCGGGGGACGAAACCCGCGTCCTTGGCGCTGATCTGCTGGCGGCGCTTAAGGACGCAGACCTCGTCATCGAAGCCAACCAGCCCTACCAGATCAGCGATACGTCCGATCACACCGTGCCGGTGCATGGCCGGGCCCGCGGGCTGCCGGCCTGCCTGATCGAGATCCGCCAGGATTTGTTGGCCGATCCCGATGGCATTGAGGCTTGGGCCAAGCGCCTTGCGCCTGCCCTCATGACAATCAGCCGGCGACCGCGACGCTGACCGTCTGGGCCGGGCCGGACGTCGCCCCGGTGTGGTCGGCCACGACGGCGTCGAAACTGGCCAAGTCAGCCCCCGCCCCATCATGGACGAACATCACGCGGCCCGCCATTAGGTCGGCTTGGGTGAAACCGTAGACGGCCGCGCCGGGGGACTGGGTCAAGGCCAGATAGCCGTTGCGAACCGTCGTGATGCGGTAGTTCAACTGATCGGGACGGTCGTCGGGATCGAGCGCGTTCAGGTCCTGGGTGGAGACCACGACGGAGCCGCCGCGCCGCACTGAAACGCTGAAATCGCCGGCCAGGGTCGGGGGCACGTTGTGCAGGTCGGCGCTCAGGTGGCCGCCGGTTTCCATCGCCAGCTGGCCATAGTGAACATTGCCGTTCACATCGCCCGTGCCCTCGATGCGGATCAGGTTCTTGACGAACACGTCGCCTTGGAGCGCTCCTGCGACAGTCGCCGTGCCAGCGCGAACCGTGCCATAGCAGCGCCCGCCCTCATGCACGAACAACTCGTCGGCATAGAGATTTCCTTCGACATACCCGTGCAGGTGCGCTTGGCGGCAGTTGCGCACTTCGCCTTTCAAGATCGCGTCATGACTGAGCACGATAACGCCTCGATAATCGGTCACAGCCCTTACCCACTCGTTGGACCCGCAGATGCGGGCCGGATGACATTGTCAGTAGACCACGTCGCAAGACAACACGGCAATTTCGGCGCAGGCATGGCTAAACCCGCAATCTGGAGACGCAATTGGGCAACACGGACAAGATTTGTCCGCCGAGATGTTTAATGCGGATCCGCAACGTTTCATGAGCAAGGCTCACCGCGCGCTCTCAGTCTGCATGCGGCGCTCCATGATGCTGACGAGACGCACTAAAGGCCAGAGCAAAATGACGTAAATGATGGCGGCCATGATGACGGGGGACGGATTGGCGAAATGCGACTGCATGTTGGTCGCCTCGTTCAATAGCTCCGGCAGCGCCACCGTCGAGGCCAGCGAGGTGTCCTTGCACATGGACACGCAATTGCCAGTCATGGGCGGAATGATCGCCCGCATGGCCTGCGGCAGCACGATGCGCCGCAGCACCTTTGGAAACGACATGCCGAGCGCGGCGGCGGATTCGAACTGTCCGCGCGGCACCCCCTCGATGCCGGCGCGGAACACCTCGGCGGAGTAGGCCGACATGACGAGGGAGAAAGCGAACACGGCCGAGAACCAGGATGACAGGCGGATGCCGACGAACGGCAGCGCGTAGTAGATCAGCACCATCACCACCAGCATCGGCATGGCGCGCAGGATGTCGATGTAGAAGATGGCGATGAGGCGGATCAGTCTCGGCGCGTAGAGCCGGAGCAGGCTGACGGCGAGGCCGGCGATGGTGCCGCAGACGATGCTCATGACGCTCAGCAGCAGCGTGTTCATCAACCCGCGCGCCAGCGCCGGCAGGCTGTCGCGCATGATCTCCGCGTTGAAGAAGGTCTCGATGAGGGTCATGCGGGGAGGTTCCCTCTCTCACAAAATGGCCGCGCGGATCGCTCCGCACGGCCCTGCACTCTCAATGCTGCCTCACCACGCCTAGCCCTTCGGGATGGCCGCTTCGGTTACCGTCGAGGAGCCCGGAGCGGCGTCGGCGCCGAACCATTTTTTGTGGATGGCGGCGAGCGTGCCATCCTTCTTCATCGCGGTCAGCGCCGCGTTCAACTTCTCGAGCTTGGGATCGTCCTTGCCCATCATGAGGCCGTACTGCTCGCCAGTCTTGATGCGGTCCTTGGTCGAGAGCCCCTTCATGGTCTTGAAGGCATACTGCATGCCCGGCATGTCGCTCACCATGGCGTCGATGCGGCCGGCCACCAGGTCCTGGAAGATGTCCTGCTGCGCCTTGTAGCCCTTGGTGTCGGCGAAACCGGCCGGACCCTTGTTGTCGCCAACCCACTTCTCGGCGGTGGAGCCGGAGAGATAGCCGACGGTCTTGCCCTTCAGGTCCGCGACCGTATTGAGTGCGCTGTCTGACTTGGTGGCAATGCCCATGTCGCTGTCATAATAGGGTTGCGTGAACGCCACCGATTTCAGCCGCTCGCCCGTGATGGTGATGGTCGAAATGGCGACGTCGATGCGCTTGGAGGCGACGGCGGCGAACAGCGCCTGAAAACCGTAGTCGGCGATCAAAACCGTCATGCCGGCGCGCTTGGCCGCCTCGGTGACGATGTCGACCTCAAGGCCTTCGAACGTGCCATCGGGCAGCTTGGTCTCAAACGGCGGATTGGTCGGATAGGCGCCGACGTTAAGGGTATCGGCGGCGTTGGCGTAGCTGCCAACGCTGGCCAGCGTGGCGGCAAGGGCCAGCCCGGCAAAACTCCGGCGGTTGAAAATCATTGGTTCATCCTCCCTGTTGTCGCGTGTGGCTCTTCCGTCGGCCGCACATCCCTGGAGCCTAACCCGTCTTCTATCGGATCAACAAGGGGTTCGCGTGTCGGCCCCTTTGATCAAACACAATCACCGCACTCGCGGCCCAATCGCCTTCTCCCGTCGGGAGAAGGTGCCCGCCTGCGCGGAGGCGCAAAAAAATTGGGGGCGGATGAGGGGATTGCGGCCAGAAGCGTACGCACCGGTCGTGCTCACACGCACCTCCAACCCCCTCAACCGGCCGTTGGCCGCCATCTCCCAAAGGGAGAAGGCGGTGGAGTTGTTGGCCCTTTGTCTGGATTGAGACGAGCCGTATTGGACTTGGAGGTAGGTTCAGGACTTAGGACTTGACCAAGTCGCCTATCACCTTCCGCGCGACCTCCTCAAACCGCCCAATCTCCGCAAACGTGTTGTAATGCACCAGCGATACGCGGATGGCGCCGACGTCCATGTCCAGGCCCAGGCGCTTCATCAGGCGCGGCGCGAACAGGTGGCCGTCGCGCAGGCCGACACCCGCCTCGCCCATTTTGGTCGCGAAGGCCTGTGGCGTGATGTTCGCGAGGCTGAAGCAAATCGTGGGGACGCGGCCGGCGATCTTGGCCTCGTCCGAGATGCCGTGGATCTTCGCGCCCAATCGCTTTAGCGCGCCGATCATCTCCCTGCTGAGCAGCTGCTCGTAGTCGCGGATGGCCCCCATGGCCGCCGCGATGGCCTCGCGCCGCGTGTGCCCGTCCCCCGCCATCATGCGCCGGCCGACGTCCTCCAGATAGCCGATAGCCGCATTCATGCCGGCCACATTCTCATAGGGAAACGTGCCCACCTCGATCTTGTGCGGCGGCACGTCGGGGATGAAATCCTCCTTGAACGTCGGCAGCGCGCAGAGCGCCTCGTAGCGGCCCCACAGAAACCCCATGTGCGGAGAAAAATTCTTGTAGCCTGAGCAAACCATGTAGTCGCAGCCCCAGGCCTGCACGTCGATCAGGCCGTGCGGGCCGTAGTGCACGCAGTCGATGAAGGTCTCCGCCCCGGAGGCCTTGGCGATTTTCCCGACCGCCGCCACGTCCACGATGGTGCCGATGGAATGCGCGGTCGCGGTGCAAGCAACCAACCGCGTGCGCGGGCCAACCAGCGGCTTCAGGTCGTCCGGGTTGAGCGTCCCATCCTCGCGCATGCGCCACCAGACGATTTTGGCGCCATCCGCCTCCAGCGCCGTCCAGGTCGCGATGTTGGCGTCGTGGTCCATGTCGGTGACGACGATTTCGTTGCGTGTCTGAAGCATCTTGGCAATGCCCAGGCTGACCAGCCGGATGAAGGACGTGGCGTTCAGCCCGAAGGAAATCTCGTCCGGCCGCGCGGCATTGATCAGGACCGCGACGCTCTCGCGCGCCGCCTGCAGATTGCGGTCCACGCCCTGGCTGTGGCGGTATTTCGCCATGCGCTGAACGTTGAAATCGATGAGGTGGTTCGCCACCGCATCCACCACCACCTGCGGCACCTGCGATCCGCCAGCGTTCTCCAGGAAGATGAAGTCGGCAGCGCGCTGCAGGGCGGGAAATTGCTTGCGCAGCTCGTCGACGGGGAAGCTGTTGGAGAGCTTCGGCTTGCTGGCCTTGGCCGATTTGGGTGATGGTTTCTTCATTGTTACTTAGTCCCAGTTTCACGCGGCGCAGGCCTAACATTATTGCCCAACCAATACACCGTTCCAACAGTTCGATCGCCTTCTCCCTTTGTGAGAAGGTGGCCAACGGCCGGATGAGGGGGTTGGAGGTGCGAGTGTGCACTGGCGGTGCGTAACTTCCGGCCGCAATCCCCTCATCCGCCCCCAATTCTTTTGCGCCTCGGCGCAGGCGGGCACCTTCTCCCTTTGGGAGAAGGCGATGGGGCCGCGTGTCCTGCGCATTAAGTTGGAGTGGAGTTTCTCAACCCCAACTGTTCCAGGCGCGGCAGCACTTCCGCGCAGAAATACGGCAATTCCTGTGTGTAGTTGACGAAACTGAGCGCCGCCCCCGCATAGCCCTGGCTGGCGATCGCCGCGATGTCGTCGACGATCTTGTCTGGCGTGCCGATGAGCGGATAGGTGCCCGCACCGCCGGCAAAGCGCTTGCGATAGCGTTGGAACGCCGTGGCGTCGTGCGACGACGAAAACTCCTTCTTCCCGGCCATGTGGATGTCGACGGCGGCGTGGTCGGCCTCTGTTACAGCGTACCGCTCGTAATAGGCGTCAGCTTCGGCTTGCGTCGGCCGGCAGACGACGTGGCAGACGGTGTAGACGCTCACCTTGCGCGCCACTGCTTTTGCCCGCGCGGAAATGTCGGCGACATGGCGCTTGCCGTCCGCCAGCTCCGAAAAGGTCGTGAACAGAGTATCGCAATGCTGGGCCGCAAAGTCCCGGCCGGGATCGCCGAAGGCGGCGTTCATGGTGACGGGACGCGGGGTTTGCAGACTGGCGGGACGCGAAACAGCGCCTTTCAACTGATAATAGTCGCCCGCAAAATCGAACGGCTCGTCCGACGCATAGGCGCGCTCGATGATATCAAGCCATTCGCGCGCCTGATCGTAGCCCTTGCTGCCGAGTTTGACCCCGAACATGGCGAACTCGGCAGGGTTCCAGCCGCACACGATGTTCAGCCCCGCCCGTCCCCCGCTGATGTGGTCGACCGTGGCCAGCGCCTTGGCGGCGTAAAGCGGGTGCACCAGGGGCACATGCACGGTCATGAACAGGGCGATGTCCTTGGTCGCGCCCGCCAGCCCGGCCGCCCAGGTGAACGTCTCGAACGAATGTTCCCGCACCCGGTTCTTACCGCCAAAGCCTTTCCAGCGCGCAATGGGGAGGATGAATTCGAGGCCCGCCCGGTCCGCGAGGATCGCCGCCGCGAGATTATCGTCCCAACTCGCCGTCCAGCGCTCTGGCACGTCGGTGATGGCGAGGCCGCCATCGGCGTTGGTGGAGAAGATGCCGAGCTTGAAGCGGTTGGGACCGTTGAGGGGGTGCGGCTTCATCGCCATGGACCATGCTCGTAGCCGCCTAAGCTGATGCTGCGGCGCGTTGAGCGACACTACCTTGTGGCAAGGACGCGTCAAGGCTAGGGAGGGGGCCCAAATCCGACCGGAAACAAAGCCATGCCCCTCGTTCGCGCCGACATTGAAGCCATGGCGGATTCGCCGATCCTTGAGGTTTGGCGCATGGGGTTTGCCGTGCCCGATGTGATCGGCCTGTGGGCCGGCGAGCCGGATATCCCGACGCCGCGCTTCATTTGCGATGCGGCGACCGAGGCGCTGAATGCGGGGCAAACGTTTTACACCCACAACCGCGGCATTCCTGAGCTGCGCCAGGCCATTGCCCGCTATCTGAAGCAGCTTTACCGTGTTGATGTCCATGACGACCGCATCGCCGCCACCACCGCAGGCATGAACGCTGTTCAGATCGTTTGCCAGGCCCTGCTGGAGGCAGGCAGCAAGGCGGTGTGCGTGACGCCGTCCTGGCCCAACATCATGCGCGCCATGACCATTTCGGGCGCGCAGGTCATCGAAGTGCAACTGACGCGCAACGAGAAGGGCTGGTCGCTGGACCTCGAAACCTTGTTTGCGGCTTGCACGCCTGGAACGAAACTCCTGTACCTCGCCTCGCCCGCCAATCCCACCGGCTGGACCATTGAGCGCGCGCAGGCGCAGGCGATCTTGAATTTCACCCGTGCCCACGGCATCGCGATCCTGGCCGACGAGGTCTACCATCGCATCATCTATGATGGACACGTCGCCTTTTCGTTCCTGGAGATCGCAAGGCCCGACGATGCCTTGTTTGTCGTCAACTCCTTTTCCAAGAGCTGGGCCATGACCGGCTGGCGGCTAGGCTGGCTGATCTTTCCGGATGGCTTTCTGCCCACCGCGGAGAAACTGATCCAGTTCAACACGTCCGGAGGACAAGCCTTCTTGCAACGCGGCGCGGTGGCGGCGCTGGACCACGGCGAGGCGTTTGTCGCCGAGATTGTCGCGCGCTGTAGCAAAGGGCGGGCGCTGGTGTCGTCGCGGCTGGCCGCCATGCCGCAGATGAATGAAATCCCAAATGACGGGTCGTTTTATGCCATGTTTGAAGTCGACGGCGTCACGGACACGCTCGCCTTCTGCAAGGACGCCGTCACCAAAGCCGGGGTTGGCCTGGCTCCAGGGATCGCGTTTGGGGCGGGCGCCGAAACGCTGATCCGGCTGTGCTACGCCAAGAAGCCGGAACTGCTGGAAAAGGCTATGGACCGCTTGGAAAAATGGCTGCGCGCCTGACAGTCCAGCGCCGCCAACTCAAAACGTTGTGACCGGGATCAATTGCCCCACTCAAACCCTTGAATGAGCACCCTTTAGGTCTTGCCATGGCGGGGGTCCGGTTCGTAGTGTCCGGCCGAAAACAGCACGCTGCCAGATCAAGAAGCGTGCGCTGGGGGCAATAAGAAGGATCAGGCGTGATGCGTGGGCGCGAGGCTGCAGCGCGACAGGGTGCCGGCATGGCCCCCACGGATATCGGCGACCCGAAATACTTCCACAAAGTCGTCGATTGCCAGTGGGCCTGCCCCACCCATACGCCGGTGCCCGAATACATCCGACTAATCGCGCAAGGCCGCTACGCAGCGGCCTATATGTTGAATTGGGAGAGCAACGTCTTTCCCGGCATTCTCGGCCGCGTTTGCGACCGCCCGTGCGAGCCGGCCTGCCGGCGTGGCCGCGTACAAGGCAGCGACGAAACCAACGCCAAGGACCCGTCGGTCAAGAATTCCGCGCCGGTCGCCATCTGCCGCCTGAAGCGCGTGGCCGCCGACTACAAGGGCGATATCGACGCCTTCCTGCCCGAAGTGCCGGTGGCCAAGAACGGCAAGCGCATCGCGCTGATCGGGGCGGGGCCGGCCTCGTTGACGGTCGCGCGCGATCTCGCCCCGCTCGGGTACGCGATTACCATCATCGACAAGGACCCTAAGGGCGGGGGTCTGATGCGGACCAACATCCCGTCGTTCCGGCTTCCGGTCAGCGTTCTCGACGAGGAAGTGGACCGGGTGCTGTCATTTGGCATCGAGAAACGTTTTGGCAGGGCCGTGAACAGCCTTGCCAGCGTTCTGGCCGAAAAGTTCGATGCCGTGTTCGTCGGGACGGGCGCGCCAAAAGGCAAGGACCTGAACATCCCGGGTCGGGCCGAAGCGGCCAAGAACATCCACATCGGCATCGACTGGCTGACTTCGGTCGCCTTTGGACATGTCGAGAAGATCGGCCGCCGCGTGGTGGTGATCGGGGGCGGCAATACCGCCATGGACTGCTGCCGCACCGCGTTGCGCCTGGGCGCCGAGGCGGTGACGGTCACCATCCGTTCGCCCCGCAAGGTGATGAAAGCGTCGGAGTGGGAGATCAAGGACGCGCTGCACGAAGGCATCCCCATTCTCGATAACCATGCGCCGAAAAGCTTTGTCATCGACAAGGGTAAGCTTACCGGCATGGTGTTCGACAAGATGGTAGAGGGCGCTCCGGACGCCAAGGGGCGCACCAAGCTCGTGGCCTCGGGCGAGACGGTTACCATCCCGTGCGATGACGTGCTGATGGCCATCGGGCAAGAGAACGCCTTCACCTGGATCGAGCGCGATCTCGGGCTGACATTCAACGAATGGAACATGCCCGAGGTTGACAAGGTCACGTTCATGTCGAGCCGGCCGGGCGTGTTTTTTGGCGGTGACAGCGCCTGGGGGCCGAACAACATCATCTGGGCCGTCTCGCACGGGCACCAGGCTGCGATCTCGATCGACGCCTTCTGCCAGGGCCGCACCATCACTGAGCGGCCGGCGCCGGGGGCGACGCTGATCAGCCAGAAGATGGGCATTCATGAGTGGTCCTATAAGAACGACTACGATCCCGCGCGCCGCGTCGGCATTCCGCATGCGGACCTGAAGGCCTCGCTGAAGAATCTCAAGATGGAGGTGGAGCTCGGGTTCGATGACCAGCTGGCGGCAAAGGAAGCGCAGCGCTGCCTGAATTGCGACGTGCAGACCGTGTTCACCGGCAACCTGTGCATCGAGTGCGACGCCTGCATGGACATTTGCCCGGTCGACTGCATCAACTTTACCGACAATGCGCCCGAGCCGGATTTGCGCGCGTCCCTGCGCGTTCCGGCGACCAACGCGGGTCAGGACATCTACGTCTCGGACATCCTGAAGACCGGCCGCATCATGGCCAAGGACGAGGACATGTGCCTGCACTGCGGTCTGTGTGCGGAGCGCTGCCCGACCGGCGCCTGGGATATGCAGAAATTCTTCTTCACCGAGACACAGGCCTCAAAAGCCTGCCAGACGCACCACAATGTCTATCTGAGGCCCGCTCCCAAACCCACTGCCAAAACAGGGACCGAGAAAAAAGGGCTGCTGCCAGCATGAGCGGTATCAACGATTTCGTCGTGAAGTTCGCGACCGTGAATGGCTCGGGGTCGGCGAGCGCGAACACCATGTTCGCAAAGACGCTGTTCCGCATGGGCATTCCCGTGGCGCCCAAGAACATCTTCCCCTCCAACATCCAGGGGCTGCCGACCTGGTACGAGGTGCGCGTCTCAGAGGCCGGCTACGCGGCGCGGCGCGAGGGCATCGACCTGATGGTCGCCATGAACCCGCAGACCTACGACGAGGACTTGCGCGAGGTCGTTGCTGGCGGCTGGTTCCTTTACGATAGCTCCCGTCCCCGCGACTGGGCGCGCGACGACGTCACCATCCTGGCCATCCCGATTGCCGAGATCTGCGCGTCGAAGTGGTCGGACATGCGCCAACGCCAGCTGTTCAAGAACATGGTTTATGTCGGCGCGCTGACGGCGCTGCTGGACATGGACTTGAAGGTACTGGAGGTCGTGGTCGCCGATCAGCTCAAGGGCAAGGAAAAGTTGGTTGCGGCGAACATGGAGGCGGTAGCGCTGGGCCGGACGTTCGCCGAAGAGCACTTCCGCTGCCCGCTACCGGTGAAGGTGCGCCACGCCACGACCGCCAAAGGCAAGATCATGGTCACCGGCAACGAGGCCGCTGGCCTCGGCGCGATCTATGCCGGAGCGACGGTGTGCGCCTGGTATCCGATTACGCCGTCGACGTCGGTCGCCGAAGGGTTCGAGAAATACGCCAAGAAGTTCCGCGTCGCTAAGGATGGCAAGCGCCTCTATGGCATTGTGCAGGCCGAGGACGAATTGGCAGCCATCGGCATGACTATCGGCGCGGCCTGGAACGGGGCGAGGGCGTTCACCTCGACGTCGGGGCCGGGCATCTCGCTGATGAACGAATTCATTGGCCTCGCCTATTTCGCCGAGATCCCGATCGTCATCTACAACATTCAGCGCGGCGGCCCTTCCACCGGCATGCCCACGCGCACGGGACAACCGGATGTGCTCGCCTGTGCGTATGCCTCTCACGGCGACACCAAGCATGTGCTGCTGTTCCCTGCCGACCCGACCGAGTGCTTCTCGCTGGGCGCGGAAGCCTTTAACCTTGCCGAGCGGCTGCAAACGCCCGTGTTCGTGATGTCCGATCTCGATATCGGCATGAACGATTGGGTGACCGAGCCGTTCGCTTGGGACGACACCAAAGTCCATGACCGCGGAAAAGTGCTGAGTGCGGCCGAGCTGGAAGGCTTTCTCGCCAAGTACGAAAAGCCCTGGGGCCGCTATCTCGACGTCGACGGCGACGCCATCCCGCACCGCACGCTGCCCGGCACGCACCCGACCATGGGCGCCTTTTTCACGCGCGGCACCTCGCACACGGAATATGCGCGCTACACGGAAGACGGCGTGATCCACGCGGCGATGCTGGACCGCATCCGCCGAAAATTCGAGACGGCGGCCACGCTGATGCCCAAGCCCGAAGTGGTGATCCGCGACAAGCGCTCGAAAACCGGCGTGATCTATTTCGGGGCGACCCGCCCTGGGGTGCTGGAGGGTCTCGATCTTCTGGCCAAAGACGGTCTCATGATTAATTCGCTGCGCCTGAAAGCGTTTCCGTTCACGCCCGAACTGAAAGCCTTCTGCGATGCCCACGACCGCATCTTCGTCATCGAGCAGAACCGCGACGCGCAGATGCGCTCGCTGCTGATGGTAGAAGCCGGCATCCCCGGCGAAAAACTGATCGCCACCCTCAGCTACGACGGCATGCCGCTGACAGCGCAATTCGTGCAAAAAGCCATCGCCAAGCATATCGCCCCCGCCAAAGCGCGGGCTGCGGAGTAACCCAATGACCTACATCGCCAAGCCCGCCGCCTTCCACCCCGCGCTGCCCAAGAACGCGCTGGGGCTGACGCATCGCGACTACGAGGCCACCATGTCGACGTTGTGCGCCGGCTGCGGGCACGACTCCATCACGGCCGCCATCATCGAAGCCTGCTACCAGATGGACCTGCCGGCGCATCGCATCGCAAAAATCTCCGGCATCGGCTGCTCATCCAAGACGCCGACTTACTTCCTGGGCCGCTCGCACGGCTTTAACTCCGTTCACGGACGCATGCCGTCGGTAACGACCGGCGCGAACGTGGCGAACCGCGACCTGATCTACATCGGTGTTTCCGGCGATGGCGACACGGCCTCAATCGGCCTAGGCCAGTTTTGTCATGCGGTGCGGCGCAAACTGAACATGTCCTACATCGTCATGAACAACGGCTGCTATGGCCTGACCAAGGGGCAATTCTCGGCCACCAACGACAAGGCGTCGCCGTCCAAGAAGGGCGAAGCCAATCCGTTCGAGGCGATTGATCTCTGCCAGCTTGCCATACAACTCGGAGCCGGGTTCGTCGCGCGCTCCTTCTCGGGCGACAAGAAGCAGCTGATCCCGCTCATCAAAGCCGCCATCAGCTACAAGGGGTTCGCCTTTCTCGACGTCATCTCGCCGTGCGTGACCTTCAACAATCACACCACCTCGACCAAGAGCTACGACTACGTGCGCGCCCACAACATGGCGTCCGAGAACAAGCTCGATTTCGTCGAGGCACGCGAAGAAATCACGGCGGACTACGCAGAAGGGTCGGCCACCAGCATCACCATGCACGATGGCTCGAAGGTTCGTCTGTACAAGGTCGACGGTGGCCATGATCCGCGCGATTCCGATGCCGCCATCGCGACCATCCGCAAGACGGCGGCCAAGGGCACGGTGGCAACGGGCCTGCTCTACATCGACGAGGCGCAGCAGGATCTGCACGATCTGCTGGAAAGCGATCCGCGCCCCCTGAACGCCATTCCGTTCGGCGAATTGTGCCCCGGCTCAAAGGCACTCGCCGGCATCAACGCCCGGTTCACGTAACAAGGGGCGAGCAGCGCTCGCCCTGGACCCGCACACACGCTGCACGAGGGCGAGCGCTGCTCGCCCCCACACAATTGGCGGGGCAATCCATCCTACAGCAACGGATCGACGATGACCTGTAGTGCGCTTCGATAGGTCGCCGACTGCAGACGAAGTCCGGGAACGAGGTTGACCTGGACCGTCACTGGAATGTTGCTGCCCGACGACGACAGTTTGGTCAGCGACGTGCTGCTGACCGCGGTGGCGCCCGCTGTCGTTAGCGATGCCGAGGCTCCAGGAATGCTCGCCTGAGCGTGAAAATCGATCAGGTTGTCGAAACCGGCCAAAGCCAATCGCGCAGGCGTGGGGGCCATAGCCGAACTGGTCACCCGGATCTTGGCAGCGGCATTGCAATTGATGAGAAACGATGTGCTCTTGGGCGCTCCCAACGGCAGTCCAGCGGTGATGTCGGACGTGAAATCCAGGCTTACGCTGCCTGACGCTGTCAGGTCGCAGCTCTGGGCCACCGTGGCGGTGAGTTTGAGACCGGCGTTGGAATCCAGAACGGCGGTCCCGCCCGCAGTGTTGTAGCCGTGAACCTTTAGCTGATCGGTATAGGCGCCCGTCGGCGGCAGGCCGTTGGGCGCTTGCGGCAAGATCGACAGCTTCACTGTTTTTTGCAACACTTTGGTCCCGCTACCTGTGAGTGTGAACGGGCTGAAGGAAACAAAATTGGACGGTGCCCCGGTCCCAAAATTGATAGCGGCCCCCGAGTCGAACCGCACATCGTAGGGCAAGGCGCCGGAACCGGTCGCTTGGGTCATTATCGCGGGCCCTAGCGCCGATGTCCGCTGCAGGTAAATGCCCGCGTCGCACATGCCGCCGCCAGCCGTCAGGGACACCTCGAAATTTACCGTGATGAATACGGTTTGGGCCAGCGGTACGCCCGTTGCCGTGTAGCCGCCGACATTGATCGTGGCCGGCGATATGGAACTCAGCAGCGACATGCGGCACGCCGCTTCGCAGCGGCCAGACAGAAGCACGACCGGCAACAGGTACGTCAGGAGGCGCAGCCAAACGATCATGAGGTCTTTGCGTCCGATGCGGCTTGATGCGGCTTCAGGACGCCGGCCTTGAACAGTCCGTTGGCGCCCTTGGGGACCTCGAGAATGAACCGTGACGGTTGAGGATCCGTTGCCATTTCGATGATCCAGCGTCCGGGCGCCAAGCCATCGGCGCCGAATTTTCCGGCCGCATTGGTGAAGATCGCCACCTGCTTGGATTTGTCGGCCTCCGACGTTGCCGTGCCGGTGAGCAATGCGACGGGTGCGTCTTTCACGTCGTGCAGCGTTCCGTAGGCCGAAACCGAATAGGCGGAACCCACCTCAAGCGCATAGCCGGCGCGATAGGGCGCCTTCAGATCGAACCCGCCTTTGCCCAGGCTGTACCCCGCCGGAAGATCATCGACATCGACGGGCAGCGTGGTGTTCATATAGGCCGGTAGGTTCCCCACCAGCGCCGGCCCCCAGCTGTCGGCGAGTGCGCGCGGGTCGTCCTGGTCGCCGATCTTGACCGTCTTGCCGGCGATGGTTTGGTGCGGGGCGATGATGGCAAAACCGTTGCCGCGCACAGGCGCCCCGACCGCGACGCGTCCGCCCGCAAAGGCGATCGCCGCGCCCGCCCGCACCGAAGAGCGCTGATCGGCGCTGGCCAGTGTGCCGGACGATCTGAGGCCGGAGGTATGGCTGACGCGGACTTCTCCGCGATTGCCGGTGTAGCCGATCGAGGCGCCGAGCGCGGCGTCGCCCGTCTCGCCATAGCGCGAGCTGTCGGCCGAGCCGTCCCAATGCTCATAACCCTTTTGGTCGTTCCAGCTGCCGTTCATGGCGACGTCGTGATGCAGGCTGTCGTAGCTGCCATTGACGTTGGTTTTCTCATCCGGGCGTATCGTGAATTGAAAGCCGACGCGGACGGCGGGATCGTCCGCCCCCACCGTACCCACGTCATGCTGGGGGCCATCGTTGCCGTAGCCGAGCGACAGGCTGCCGCTCATCCAGTCGGTGACCGGCGCGTTGAAACTGAGGTCGAGGCCGTAGCGATCCTTGGCGACGGTGAGCGGCGAGACCTTGAAGGCGTCGTCATTGCCGATCTGGTAGCGGCCCGAAAGGGACGCCGACAGAGTGTTGGTCAGCGGTACAGAATAGGATCCCGAGAAGCGCCAGGAATAAGCCGATTGCGGTCTGAGGATGCCGCTGGCCGTGGCC
This sequence comes from Hyphomicrobiaceae bacterium, assembly GCA_031393505.1. Classification (GTDB taxonomy): domain Bacteria; phylum Pseudomonadota; class Alphaproteobacteria; order Rhizobiales; family Hyphomicrobiaceae; genus JANYHF01. Next base: position 18,358 of record JANMVX010000162.1, read on the forward strand.
TGGAATTCGCCCGGCGTGCGGAAGGCGTCGGACCGGTACTCGGCGGCCAGGCGCAGGGATTCCGGCCTGCCGGTCAGGCCGAAGCTGAGCCCTTCCACATTGTTCAGCTCGTAGGTCGCGGTCCCGGCATAGCCAAAACCGCTCGCGCTCTGGCTGACCGCGCCCTGCAGGCTGAGGAAGCCGAGCGGCAGGCCCGTCGCCACGCCCGCCCCGCCCAGCAGCACTTTGCTGTCACCCTGAAAGTTGGCTTCGCCCGTAGTTTGGTCGCTGAGGCCGTAACGGCCGTTCAGGGTGGCGATCCAGTCTTTGGCGAGATAGTCGCGCTCGTTGTCGCGCAGATACGACGGCAGGCCCGCGCTGGCGGACCATTCGGCGACACCTTCGGCCAGCAGACTGGAACCCGAAAAGGCGCTGAAATCAAGCGTTCGCTTGCCGCCATTGTCGTCGCTGATCTTGAGCTGGATGGCGTTGGCACCGGTTTGCAGCGGCAGGTCCTTCAGATTGTAATTGCCCGCGCCCAACTTCAGGTGCTGCACGGACGATCCGTTGATCGACACGTCGACGTCCGAGGGCCGCTCGAGCTTGAACGAAGTGCGGCCGGTGGGGCTGGTGGAGGTGTTGGGCGCAAAGATGTGCGGCGCATGCTCTATGCGCATACCAAGCAGGTCTGGCTGCGACTGGAAGCCGGCGCCGAACGTGGTGGTGTCGCCGAGCTGGAAGCGCAGTTGCTCGTCCGGAAGGTCGTAGACCAGCCGCGAGGCGCGCCGCTTCAAGCCGGCGTTGTGATCGGCGGTACAGGTTGCGTCGGCCGGGCACAGGAAGGTGTTGACCTCGCCGTCATAACCAAAGTCGTTCTCGGCCACCACATCCCAGAGCCGGAACACCGACTCGGCTTCGAAGTGCAGGCTGGTGCGGGATTGCGATTCGGACGTCTGCCACGCGTGATCGAGGCCGCCGAACAGGTTGAGATAGCCGGAAACATCTTCGGGTCGCTCGAAGGTGGCGTCGGCGCCGGTCGAGACGTGTCCGAGCAACGACAACTCCGTGGTCGTCCTTTGGTCCACCTTCGGTTCGAACACCAATTCCATTAGACCGCTGTCGAAACGGAGCGTGAAGCCAGCCGCCGCAAGATCGGCGAGCGCCAGCATGCCGACCTGATCGGGTAGCGCGGCCAACTTTGCGCGTGCGGAACCGTCGAGCAGTTTTGACAGCGCGTCGACCAGGGCGGTCTTGGCCGCCAGCACGGAGCCGTCGGGGTTGATCTTAATGCTGACATCGCCAATGACATTGGAGCCGTCCTTGAGCGGCACCGACATGCCGATGGGTTTGCCCGTGGTGTTGAGTTGAACCTCGGTTGCCGCAGTTGGTTCGACCTCGACCTCGGCCTCAGCATCAAGCGCCGGGGCTGGTTGAGCCGGCACGGCTTTCGGCAACGCTGGTCTTGGCTCTGTTTTTGCCATTTGCGCCGGCTTTTGCGCTGGCGCTTTCTCTCTCGGCGCGTTGCCAGCTAGCGCGGGGCCATCTAGCGGCGGCGCGGGCTCCTCGACCGGAATGATGCTGAGAGCCATCGTCTCGGAGGCGCTGGAGGCATAGGCTTCCAGGCGCGCTGCGTTCACGAAACCCACCAAAGGGTCGGCCTTGTCCGGCCGCTCCACCACGGTCGTCCAGTCCGATTCCGCCCGCGCTTCCAGATCGACTTGCGGAGCGAAAACGGCCCCCGCAAAGGACGCCGCAAACACACAAGCGAACAAAATCGCCGGCCGTCGCTTGACGCGACTGCTCGACACCACCCCAGACACGCACTACTCCACACACAGGTGCGATCAGTTTTATTTGACTAAAACTGTCGCAGACTGTGGTGAAGGATCGGCTAGTGTTTTGGACGGTAATCCAGACTAACCTGTAAATTCGTGACGCTGGCTGGCACAATCACCGGCAGAACAAAGCGGCGGCGCATCCCCGGCTGCACCAGCCCGATGCCGATGGTTTGGCGCAAATCAGCCGAAGTCAACGTCTTGGACCAGCCCTCGCCCGAAAGGTTAATGGAACCGTCCGGCAACAGAGCATGCGTGTTGGTCGGATTTTCCACCGTGAGGATAGCGTGCTGCTGACCCTGCTTGTCTTTGGTGATTTTGGTCGAGACGATGTTCAGGCTGGGCGTCACGCCGGCGGCCGCCACGTCGATGACGACGCCAAATCCCATGACAATCTGGACGTTGTTCTGCCCCTTGGGCAGTTTCACCGGCACTTCGGAAACGGTGAACATATAGCTCTTGCCCTTGGCCAGCGCGGGATCGCCAACCCACTGCAGGCGGAACACCTGGGTGGCCCCCGCCGGGATCATGGCCTGGGGTGGGAACACCAGGAAGTCTTCACCGGCCGGCGATAATTTGCGGGCGCCTTTGGCGTCAAGCTGCAAACCCTGCAGCGACGTTTCGACGGGGAGCGGCTTGTCACTGGTGTTGCGCACGGTCACCTGGCCGCGGCTGGCGCTGCCGGCGCTGGTCATCTCGACCTGGACCGGGGAGACGCTCATGGCCTCGGCGAAGCCGGAAAATGTAAAGGCGTAGACGCAAGCAGCCGCAGCTGCGCAGAGGGTTTTACCCCACATATAGGTTGTCCTTGAAATGTGAGAGAGCTTTACGGGGGCGCGCGGAGATCATCTGCCGCGCGCCCGAACGTGTCCGATCAATGACAGATCATTGCGGAGCAATAGTCAATTTCAGAGTATCGGCATAAGTGCCGGCCGCAAGCGGAAATGTGGTCGAAGCCAACTTCGGACGAATGCTGAAGCCGACGGTATCCTTGGCGCCGGCTGTGCTTGCGACCGGGACATTGTATTCGGCCCCGCTGGCGCTCGGGGAGACCGTGGTGTCGATGGAGGATGATATGCTGCCGAATGTGGCGATACCCGTGTAGTCGATGACGTCGGTGAAGCCGCCAGGAAGAATGTCCGTGCCCGTGCGCTTGATGCCGCCGTTGAGCGAAATGACTTGCATGTTGTAGGGTGAGTTACAAGTGACGTCCGGGCCAACAAGGTCGAGATACGTGGTGTCTACTGTGCCGGCGCCATCAACCGGCACTTTGGCCGTGAGAACGCCCGTACCGCCTGCTGTGATGGTGCAATAGGAATCCACCTTGGCGGAGATATCGACGTTCTTGACCGCATCCGCGAATGCCAGGGGAGCGCTCAACGCCATAGCCGCCACAACGACAGCAAGTCCCAGAATCTTTTTCATACTCATTCCCACAATTTTACGCGACGGTCTTGGCTTTGCGCCAATCAGCCGTCCAATACTGCCCCAGCCCTTCGGCCATCGGCGCCCACGATGCCGGCGCGTCTCGAATTGTCCGATGCCGGAATGTGTCCCGCAGGCCCCGCGCCCGCGTTCTTTCCCCCGTACCGGCCCCACATTTCGTGGCCGCGCCTTGAGGGAGAGGAAACAATATTCAGCTTAATAATGAGTTAAATTCGCGCACTGGACGCTGGGATCTGACGGGAACTGGTTACGCCACAATAGGCAGTCGTTCTCTCAATTTTATGCAAATGCACTTGGTGACGGGTTTGCCTATTTCTCCTCGTTCGCCGTGGCGGTCAGCTCTACCTTGTCCAAAATCTTGTCCAGCGCCGCGATGTCTCCCGCCCCGACCCCCTCCTTGGACCCCGCCGTGACATGCAGCGTCTTGGGATCGGCCAAAAACTTCGCCACGGCGTTGGCAAGTGCCCTTGCGGCGGGTGAGTTGCCCAACATTGTCGGGATGCCGATGGCTGCGCCAGCGATCAAGGTGCTCTTCATGTCCGCCTCGGACTGGCCGGACTGCTTGGCTTGAGCGGTAATAATCTTTTCCATCAGGGAGGAATTCTCGACCTTGATCTCTGCCGATTTCACGACGGCGCCGAGTATGGCGGCCTGACGCACGAACTCGTCACCGAAAAAGGCTTCGCGCGGCACATTGTCGATGGCGCCCGAGACGAACACCTTGCCGAGCCCTTCGCCAGCGAGCGACAAGCCACCGATCGTGAGCTGCTGGGCCGCTTCGTTCCAACCCGCCTCGATCTTGGAGGAGAGATCAATGGCGTCGATGCCGGCCGAGCGCGCAATTTCGTACTGCGGGTTGTTCGGCGGAAACACAAACTTGAAGTGGTCAGCCACAAACGACAGTTTGCTCGGAATGCCAGAGGGGCCGAGATCGGGACGTAGGCTGAGCGTTTGCAGCGAGAATTTCACCGGGGTCGGCTCGCCATCCTGGGCGTCCAGGCCGGGTGGCGCCTGCAAGTTGGCGTCCACGCCCTCGATGCGTATTTCCTCCAGCTTCGGCATTTTCAACTGTTTGAAGTCGGGCGGCGCAATTTTGCCGTCGGCGTCGGGCGTGGGATGGGCCAGGAAAGTCCCGAAACTGTCGAGGAGATCGTTGAAGTCAAAGCCCTTGAGCGCGAACTTTCCAAGGTGGAACTTGCCCTGCGGCACGCGAATGTCGAACCCGCCAACGGAAAATTCGCCCACCCGGGCCTTGCCGAAATCCGTAAGCGCTGCGCGTTCCAGGGCCACAGAGACGGGTTGGCCAGTGGCCTCATCCTTGGCGTCGCCGACACTGAAATCGGTGAGCTCCAGTTTGCCGATCGAGAACGAGCGGTAGAGTTCCAGGATCGAGCTCATGAATTCGGGCGGCGGCGCTGCGCTCTTGTCGTTCAGCGTGGGCAGGATCTTCATCATGGTCGCGAGGTGCGCTAGCGTTGCCTTGAAGTCGAAATTGCTGACCTGATATTTGCCCAGATGCACGCTGGCCTTGGGCGCCTTGACGTCAATGCCTTCGATGGTCATGTCGCCAAGGCGGGACTTGGCATAGTCGGTCATGGCGATGCGTTTCAGCGTCATGGAAAAGGGCTCAGCGCCCAGCAAGGGATCGCCCGTAAAACGCACCGTCAGATTGTTCAGTTCGGCGCCAGCAACGGAAAAGGCGCCATACACGTCAAATATCGAGGTCATGTAGTCGGCGAAATTTTTCATGTCTTCGGGCGAGAGTTGCTCGCCAGCCTTCGGAGACTTCGGGATCTTTTTCAAAAGATCGACCATCGATGTGCTGAGCGGGCGTCCCCTGACGTCCTTGGCGCTGGCCAGCCCAACACTGATGTCGAGATTGGGCAGCGTGATCTTGTAACTGTCGATTGACGTCGCGCCATAGAGCGGCTGCAGCGGCGCATCGAGGGTTTTTGTGGTTTCCGTGATCAGACGCGCGACGGCCGCCAGATCAATCTTTGAGGCGTGAATGCCGCGGATTTCGGCGCCCATCGCCTTGCCATCTGGCAGCGCTGCGGCCAGCGTTCCCGAAGCGAAATCCAGCTGTCCAATGGTGCCGTTGACGATGTCAGTCATTTTGCCGTCGCGATAGACCAGCGACTGTTCGATACCGGCGACAGTTTGCCGAAAGTCCAACTCGGGAATAACGATGCTCGTCGCCGAGAGCTTCGCAAGCTGGTCGGCGATTGAGCCCGTCCCCTTGCCAGCAAACAGCGCCTTGATCTCCTCCGCACTAAGACTGCCGTCGGTCACGTCCATATGCTTAATGCTGTAAGTGCCGAGCGCGCTTTCCAGAACCACGCCGTCGACGCCAACGGTCGCGGCGCCAGCAGGAGCGACGAGGCTTGCTGCGATGACGGCGGCAGCGGCAATGATGTGGTGCATACGGTGCAATCTGTCGCGGAGCAGCATGGCAGCCTCGAAAGTTCGGATGGTCGTTGCGTCGAATCGGTAGCAGGGCCAGCCCGACAAATCCTCGGGCACATGAGGTTGCCCACAAGCCAATGGCTCAAACGTGTCGGCGTTCTCATCAGTTCACGGCGCCGGCGCTGTTCCCGTCAAACGCAACTCATCGGCGCCAGCGCTGGCGGCGATGGCGGCCCGGACGTCGGCAACGCCAGCTCGCAGCGCAAGGGCGGCGCTCGCTCCACCAAGGATGCGGCCCAGAAACAGCGCCGCCAGCAGATCGCCGGTGCCATGGGGCGCCGAGATCTGCTTCGGTACGGCAATCTCAAGGCAACCTTCCGCCGTACACAGGAGATTAACGAGTTGCCCCTCGACACCAGGCACCGAAGTTGCGACGACAGTCCGCACACCCAGCGCTTGCGCCGCGACGGCTGCGCTTGCGGCATCTGTGACTGGAAGCCCGCTCAGCCAGGCGAGCTCAAACCGGTTCGGCGTCACAATTGAGGCCAGCGGCAGCAGTTTCGCATTCACTGCGCGCGCGGCCTCGTCCTCGATGTAAAGTCCCTTTGGGTCGTCGCCGAGCACCGGATCGACCAGCACCAGCAGGCTTGGCCGCGCCGCCGTCACCAGCTTGATGGCTTCGACCGCCACAGCGACATGATCCGCCGTCGGCAGATAGCCCGTGCTGACCGCGTCAACCTCGCCCAGCCAGCCGTTGGCGCCGAGCGTCCGCACCATGGCCAGCAGCGTCTCGGGCGCAATGCGGGCGCCAGCAACCTTAGGATGGCCAGGGTGGTTGGACAGCACCACAGTCGGCAGCGGCCAGACCTCATGTCCCAACCGCTGCAAGGCCGGCACGGCAGCCGAATTGCCCACATGACCGCGCATGACCTGGGATGACATGGAGAGGATGCGCGCCATCACCGGCACACTTTATGTTGCCGCAGCGCGCAAACCGGTACGTCCGTTTCAGGCCCTGTCGCGGCCATTCATCATGCCCCACAAACGACTGATCAGCCAAATCGGGACCACGATCACCGCCCCCAGCAGGAAGTACTGGAACAGCCAGCCGAACGCCGAATAGCCCATGTGATAAACGCGCAACAGCGTCACGCGCAGGCTATCGAGCAGCTCGAACGGCGACATGCCGAACAGCGCCAGCACCACGCCGACCACGACCGAGAGCACGATCAGTCGAAAGATTGTGCTGAGGGGCTTGTCGCCGAGCATGCGGTTCATGGATTGGCTCCGGTGGTCGCGGCGTCGTTCGGCGCCTGTTACTCATGCACGATAATCTCGTGTCCAGGCAAGGCCGCCGTGGCGCCGGGACGCGCGTGGCCCCCTTTTCAGACTGCTGCGCCTTTTGGTGAACACGCCGTTGCTCCGCCCGCCGAGATCGGCTAACATCTCTCTGTTGAATGCACCCGTAGCTCAGCTGGATAGAGCGCTGCCCTCCGAAGGCAGAGGCCAGAGGTTCGAATCCTCTTGGGTGCGCCACTTCCTGCCAACGGGGACAAGACCATGACGAGCAACGAGGGCGGCTGGACGCTGAGCAAGGTCGACCTTCGATCGCCGGTGATGGACAATGTCTGGCCGGTGGCGCGGCTCGAGCTACTTCACCCGGTACGCGGGCGAGTGACCGATATCGGCAAGGCGCCGGGCGCGTTCGACGCCG
>JANMVX010000169.1:0-65839 GCA_031393505.1 Hyphomicrobiaceae bacterium
CTTGGCAAGATCAGCACGATCCGACCGCGCGGCGCGATGGATCGAGGCCGTCGTCTGGCCGCCGTTGACGATCTGCAGGCCTCGGATGCGCAGAAGATTGGCGCTGCCATTGTCGGCTCTGGTGACGTCGACGGAGTCGGCCGTCATCGAGATCCCATTGTTGTAGGCCACGAAACGGCCGGGCTCGTCGCGCAACGTCTTGCGTATGCCCATGTTGACCTTGCCCTTGGCCTGCAGGAAAGAGCGGACGTTGCGTTCCAGCAGCCGCGCCCCGTAGTCGTTGTAGATCCGTTGCAGCAGTGTGCCTGGGATCATCAGGAGGAAGGCCTCGTATTCGTCTAGCGCCCCGGAGGCCGCGACGCATGGCAGCGCAGTCCCATGTAATTCCACGACGTCGATATCGATTTCCTGTTGCGGCTTGCCGTAGGCGAAAGCCCTGGCCATCCGCTCGATATCCCAGAACTCCACATGGATCTCGATCGGCGAGCCCTTCGGTTGGGCCGACTGCGGCTTCTTGCGGGCGAGGTCGGTGGTCCCGTCGGTCAACACGAACAGTCGCGCACGCTTGATCCGGCTGCCGGCGGCGTGGATGCGCTGACACATGGAGTACCGCTCACTGGAAGGATCCAGCTTCTCGTGCATGCCGCCGAGTGCGCCGACCAGGAAGCGCATGCCCTGCTCGGCCGCCCGCTTCAGATCCTCGGCCGGAACCCGCGTGACCTCCTCGTAGCCGCCATACTGGCTGACGAACAGATCGATGGTGTCCTGCTCCGCCCCCTCCTCGGAAAGACCATAACCGTTCACCCGCACCTTGCCGCGATGGACCTCTCCTTCGAAATAGGTCGCTTCGGCGCCCTCGATGATGCCGACCTCGGTCGACAGCAACTCGATGACATCCGTCCAACCTATCGTTTGACTCGTGCTCGCAAGCTCGCACAGCAGTGCGCCCGTCTAGCTGCGCGGCAAGCTCTTGGACGGGCGCACTGCTGTGCGCCCCTACGCCATGACCTCTGTCACGAACCTTCAAAGTGACAGGTCAAACCATAAGTGGGCTGGTATAAGAGCGTCGAGGCTTGCTCATACGGTCAGTGTGCAGCGTTTGCGGACGAGGCGAACCCGACTTCGTCAATGCGGGAATAGGGTGGTCAGCGAGCGACGCGATTGACCTGCTGCGGAAATCGATAATAGCAATCCGACTTCCAAACTCGACATAGGTCTCGTGTCAAAAACATCGAACCGAAAATCGCGTCGTGGTCGATCGGTCTGGACTGGTTTTCCGTTCCTCCTGGGCACCGTGCCTAGGTTGTGCTGGACCAGCTAACGACATGTTTCTGCAGTAAATCCCGCACATCGGCTGGTCCAATAACGGCCCGGCCGGCCTCTTTGGCACCGACATGCAATGCAGCAGCGGCGTTGGCATAGACTAGCGCGCTGGAAAGGTCACCGCCGTCCGCCAAGCGGGCTGACAGCGCGCCGATAAACGCGTCGCCGGCGCCGTGGGTTTGCGCGCCCGCGACGCGATGGGCGGGGAGGGTGGCGTTGAGGCCATCCTCGCTAAGAGCGAGACCGTGTCCGCCGGCGGTGACGACAACAGCAGGCGCAAAGACCCGCAGTTGGCGAGCGGCGGCCAAAGCGCTTGTCAGGCCCTCGACAGCGCCAGCACCAAACATTTCCGCTTCGATGGCGTTTACGACCAGCACGTCGACCAGGTCCAGCAACTCCGGGGATGTTTTGCGGGCTGGCGCCGCGTTGTAGACGACGAATCCGCCAGCCTCTTTGACGATGCGCGCGGCGGCGACGTTGGCCGCATCGCCGATCTCGTTCTGTAGGATCAGCACTCGGATCTGGCGCAACAGGCCGTCGGCTTCGGTAATCTGCGCAGCATCGATGGTGAGGTTGGCGCCCGAGACGACGACAGCGCTGTAGTCTCCGCCCGCCTCGACCAGGGCGACGCTCAAGCCCGAGCCGCGTTCCGTGGTGCGCACGCAGTCGTGGTTGACGCCGGTGGCATCGAGGCTCCGGCGCAGCTTGGCGCCGAAATCATCGGCTCCCAATGCCCCGATCATATACACGACCCCGCCATGCCGGGCCGCAGCCATGGCCTGGTTGCCGCCCTTGCCGCCCGGCTTCCACCACCAATCCGATCCCATCAGCGTTTCACCCAGGCGAGGTAGATGCGGCGTGCGCAGCATGATGTCGTAGTGCAGGCTGCCGACGACGGCGATCTTGGGCGGAGTCGCACTCATCGCTTGCTACCGAAAATGGCGGCCTGCACGATCCTGTGCGCGGCCACCGCATCTTGGCGGGCGAGCGCGGCGGCGAGTTTGTCTTCCGGCAGGCGGTCTATCACGTCCAGCATGTCCTCCACGGTGGCGATATTGGCTTCGCATTCGGCGACGGGATCGAGGCCAGCGGTATCGGGGAAGGTGTCGAAATAGATCGGCCCCTTGAAGCCGTCGTGCTTGAGCTGGCGCAGGAGTTCGATGGTCTGCACCGTATGCACCGAGCCCACCATCAGGCCATCGTCGCGCTTGCCGTAGCCGTCGTTAAGGTGGAGGCCGAGCAATTTGCTCTTTTTACTGATCATCGCGGCGGCGAGCGCCGGGCTCTCATCGGCCTGCAGCACATGAGCGAAATCCAGCGTCACGCCGAGATTGGGGGCGCCGATTTCGGTGATCGCCAACAGCGTCGTTGAAATATCCGGCAGCAAGCTGATGGAACGCGGCTCGTTGGGTTTGTATTCGATGGCGATCTGGCATTTTGGATCATGCGCAGCAATCTCGGCGATGCCGTCGATCTCCAGCTCCCACAAAGTGCCGAAATCGGCTTGGAATGGATGATCGACGCCGTCCTGCCCCAGCCACAGCGTCAGCATATCGCCGCCGGCCGCGCGCACATCGTCGACGCCGCGTTTGGTGATGTCGATGGCGCGCTGACGCGTGGCGGGATCGGCGTTGGTGAGGGCGCCAGATTTGAAGGCGGGATCTGTCCCATAGCGCATGGCGAAGCCATTCAGGGTCAGGCCGCGATCTTTCAGCCGCATGGCGAGTTCGCGGGCAGGGGCGCCGGCCGCTTGGTCGGGATAGTTAAGATCAATCGCCGCCAGCCCCTGCACCGAGCCGGCGCGGTCGATCAGGTCCAGCGTTGACGGTTTGGTGTTGCGGCCGGGCCAGAACAGCTCCGGGCGGCAGGCAAAGGAGTTTAGGCGTGAGGCATAGTCGTAGCGCGGCATAGGGTAGGGCTCGATCTGGTTGAACGGATTTTGTCAGCTTTTCGCTCGTGCAGTCTGCTCCATCTCGCGGCGCAGCGCCACGACATCGAGATCCTGGGTCAGGTCGACGTCGTCGAAGCTGACGATCTGGTCGCGAGCGACGGCCCGTTTCAGCTTGACGTTGTGCGCCAGGCCAATCGGCAGCGCACGGACGGCGAGGCTGCGTTTGGCCGGGATGGCCTTGGCCCAGACCGCGAAACCGCCTTCGCCGTCGAGCATTTCGCCGGCCTTCATGTCCTTTTTTGCGGTGGCGACAGCATCGGCGCGGAACTCCAGCGACGAGCCGGTGGCCTCTCCGCGCAGCGTCGCCGAGAGGTAGCTGATGCTGGTCTCCAGGCCGATCATGTGGAACGGGCGCCACATCGAGGCGTACCAGCCGGAAGGGTCGGTGAGCAGCCCGTATTGCCCGAAACAGGCGCGGGCGTATTCGTCGCGCGCCTTGAAGGTGACGAACACGCCGTAGCGGATGTTGTTCATGACTTCACGGCCGTCCGGCTCCTGGCTGGCGGCGATGTCCACCAGGCCGCGACTGGCGAGCCGTCCGCCGTCGGCTGCGGGGCGGAACACCTTTGCGAGATCATGCACGCCGGCGGGCGGGAACGCGAGGCCGTCCTCGGGGCAATCGAGGCCCGTGCCGTTGGCGACCGCCGCCATTTCGATGGCCGCCTTGGTTCCGTCCGTGAACGAATTGTACATTTTCGGATTGAAGTCGCCCTTGGCCACGAACTCCGGTGTCCAGCCGAAGAAGCCCCAGACCGTGTCGGGGGTGGAGTAGCGATAGCGCGGCTCGAAGTTCATGCCCTTGCCGGCCGCGGTGAGTTCGAAGCCGCACGCCTTCACCCAATCCACCAGCTCACAGATGATGGCCGGTTGATCGCCGTAAGCCATGGAATAGACGACATTTTTCGCGCGGGCGCGGGCCGCCAGTAAGGGGCCGACCATAACGTCCGCCTCGACGTTGACCATGACCACATGCTTGCCGTGCTCGATGGCTGTGAGGGCGTGGCGCACACCGGCGATGGGGTGGCCGGTGGCTTCGACGATGCACTCGATCCCCTCGAAGGACGCCAGTTTCGTTGCGTCGTCGAGCACGCAGGTTGTACCCGATTTCATCGCCTTTGCGAGATCGGCGGCGCTGTATTTTTCCACCGGCCAGCCCACCCGCTGCAACGACGCGCGCGCCTTGCCCACATCGAGATCGGCGATGCCGACCACATGCAAGCCCTCAATCCGCTGCGCCTGCGCCAGGATCATGGAACCGAATTTACCCGCCCCGATGATGCCGATACGGACAGGACCTTTGCGCTCGACGCGCTGCGCCAGAAGGCTATGCAGGTTCATGGGGCACCTCGATTGAGCATTGCCCCAATTCGTAAGCGCGGCGCAGCAGCAGAACAATTCAGAATTACGCGTGAATTCTTTAGTTGTACTAACGTAAGTTAGGACTACCTCAATTCGGCTGCGCCCGCTTCAATCGTGTCGTACGTGTGCTTGCCGCCACCCAGGCATCACGCTCCTTCTTTACCCAGTCGACGAACGCGCGCACCTTGGCGTGCCGCAGATGATCGTGCGGACAGACCACCCATTGCGTCACTAGATTGACGGCCGGCGGATCGATCACCGGGCAGATCAGGCGGCCATCCCGCAGTTCGCGCCACATCATGAGGTTGCTTTCCAGCGCGATCCCCATGCCGGCGGCGGCGGCGTCGATGGCCATATGCGAGCGGTCGAACAGCACGCGCCGCCAGCGCTGATCCGAGCGAACGCCAACCGATTTCAGCCAGGCCGTCCATTGCACCTGGGATTTCACCGAGTGGATCAGCCGGTGCTCCGTTAGCACCGCGACTGGGATGCTATTCACACGGGCGTAGTCGGGAGCGCACACCGGCAAAAACCGTTCTTGTGCTAAACCCTCGACAAACAGCCCCGGCCAGTGACCTTCGCCATGCCGGATCTCCAGATCCACATCCTCGCGGGTAAAGTCGGTTTGCTCGTTGGTGCCGTCCAGGCGCAGCTCAAGTTGCGGGTTGGCGTCGATGAATGAGGCGAGACGCGGCAGCAACCACTTGGTTGAGAGGCTCGGGCTCGCCCGTACCGTCAGCACCGTGACGGAATGGTAGCCGCGGATCCTGTCCGTCGCCTCTGCGATGTGCTCGACGTCGCTGGCGATCATCTCGAAGTAGCGCTCGCCAGCCTCCGACAGCTTTATACGCCGGCCGTTCTTGACCAGGAGAACGCTGCCCAATGTTGTCTCCAGCGCGTGGATTTGCTGGCTGACCGCCGAGGGCGTAACGCCAAGCTCGCTCGCCGCCTTAGAAATGCTGGCGAGCCGGGCGACGGCGTGAAAGACGCCGATGGCGCGCAGGGGAATGCTCATTTTCGACCTTTTAGAACAGCTACACGGTCGCCAAATTATACTGGATTGTCCTTCGCGAACAGCCCCCATACCGTGGCCAGAAGTCGCGAGATCGAAGAGCCAGCTTCCTCAATACAAGGAGAGCCAAGTTCAAACGGCTCGGTCAGAGGAAGGAAATGCCAGTAGCGGTGCGCCCTCGTGAAGGGTTTCGCCGCCGCCAATGGCTGATCTGTTCAGTCACCAAGGAGGAAAAAGGAATGAGCAAGAATCTAGCCCTGTTGCTGTCAGTCAGTCTGGCGGCCATGACCTCAGTCGGCAGCGCTTCGTATGCCGCCGACGCCTGCAGCGCCTATCCGACGGGTACCGACGAGAAAATCGAGTCCAAGGACGTCGAGGCTAAATTCGGCGCGGTGCCGGCTCCTAAGAAAGAGCTGCGTTTTGCCTATGTGACCAAGACCCTGATCAACGAGTTTTGGCAGGGCGTGGCCAGCGGCATCCAGGTCGAGGCCGGAAAATACAATATCAAGGTGGACATCCAGGCGGCCAAGGACGAGTCCTCGCTGGTCGACCAGCTGAATCTGGCCCAGACCATTTTGTCCACAAAGCCGGACGCGCTGCTGCTGTCGCCGCAGTCGGACAGCAATCTGTCGCCCGTGGTTGAGGCCGCCAAGGCGCTGAACATCCCGACCATCATCATCGACGACGCGCGCACCGCCGGGGCCAGCACCTACATCGGCACCGACCAAGTGGCGATCGGCGCCAAGGCCGCCGACTATCTGCATGCGCTCTATCCCAAGGGCGGCAATGTCGCCCAGATCGAAGGCCAGGCCGGCTCGCCGAACGCCCGTATGCGCATCAAGGGTTTTGTCGATACCGCCAAGAAGCACGGCAACCTGATGCTGGTCGCCAGCCAGCCCGGCGAGTGGGATCGCCTGACGGCCATGAACGCCACCACCAACATCCTGCGCGAGCATCCCGATGTGATCGGCATCTATGCCAACAACGACGGCATGGCGTTTGGCGTGTTCGAGGCCGTGACTGCCGCCAAGATGGGCGACAAGATCGCCGTGGTGGGTACGGACGGTATTCCGGAAGCCAAGAAATCGGTCGGCGACGGCATGATGAAGGCGACGGTGGCCGAGTTCCCGTACGACGAAGGCGTGCTCGGCGTACAGATGGCCTTGCGCATGCTGGCCTGCCAGCCGATCCCGCCGTGGGTGATCTCGCCCCAGGCCACCATCACCAAGGAGAACGTCAAGGATTTCCCCAATCCGCCGGCGTTCAAGCAGTAGTCTGAGTTTGACGACCGGACCTTCCCTCCTTGCTAAAAGTCTCCCGGCGAGGGGGGAGGGACTCTGGACCAAGCGCAGGGGCCACCTGCGCTTTTTGACGTTAGAAGCGAGTGAGCACCACGATGGGGCCGGCTGCCAAAGCTATGAACATGGCATCGCCAACCCCAGTATTGCGCCTGGTCAAGGTGACGAAAACGTTTGGCGCCGTCCGGGCTTTGGTCGATGTTGATCTCTCCGTTGTTGCGGGCGAGGTGCATGCTCTGCTCGGCGAAAATGGGGCCGGCAAATCCACACTGATGAAAATCCTGTTCGGTGTGCACCAGCCCGACACAGGTGAGGTTCTCATCGATGGCCTTGGCCACGTCGCCGTGGCCGATCCCCGAAGCGCCCTCGCCATGGGCATTGGCCTCGTCAGCCAGGAGCCGAGCGTAGTGCCGCAACTGGACGTGGCGCAGAACATCTTCCTCGGCCAGCGCGGACCTTTGACATTGTCTCGCCGTGGCGAGGCGCGGATCGCCGCTCGCAAAATTCTCGATACGCTCGCTCCTGCTTTGCCCGAGACGGCAAAAGTGTCCGAACTCGGCATGGCCGATCGCCAGATCGTCGAGATCGCCCGCACGCTGGTGCGCGGTGGACGCATCATCGCTTTCGATGAGCCGACGTCCAGCCTGACGCCCGCCGAGCGGGACCGGTTGTTCGAGATCATCCGCGGCCTGCAGAACTCCGGCAAGGCGATCATCTACATTTCGCACCGCATGTCGGAAATCCAGACCATCTCGGATCGCCTCACGGTGCTCAGGGACGGGCGCGTGGTGGCGTCCGGAAAAACCTCCGAGTTCAAGCCGGACCAATTGAACAATCTCATTGCGGGCCGCACGCTTGCGGCAGAGCTGGAGCAGCGCCCGTCCAGCGCAGCGTCTGCGGCGGGCAAGGAATTGCTGCGGCTGGAAGATGTCAGCAACGAGAACCTCCACGGCATTAACCTCGCGATCCGAGCGGGTGAAATTTTCGGCCTTGCCGGCCTCGTCGGCTCGGGGCGCACCGAACTGGTGCGCTGCATCTTCGGCGCCGATCCCCGAACCTCGGGGCGGGTCCTTGTCGAAGGCGTCCCAGTCGACATCGCGGACCCGCGCGACGCCATGGCCGCTGGTATTGCGCTCATTCCCGAGGATCGGCGCGGCCAATCGCTGGTGCCGATGATGACGGTCGAACAGAATTTCGGCCTCGCCAACCAAAAAGCGTTTTCGCTCTTCGGCATGCGGCGGGGCAAAGCGCGCCGCGAAGCCATCCAGCGCTTCATCGAGGAACTCGGCATACGTCCCAATCGCCCGGACATCCAGATCCGCGATCTCTCAGGCGGCAATCAGCAAAAAGTCGTAGTTGCGCGCTGGCTGCAGACGGGCGCAAAAGTCTTCCTGTTTGATGAGCCGACGCGCGGCATCGATGTCGGCGCCAAGGCGGAAATCCACGATCTGCTGCGCCGGCTGGCGGCGCGCGGCGCGGCGGTGCTGGTCATCTCCTCCGAGCTGCCCGAGCTGCTTGCGCTCGCCGGCCGCATCGGTGTCATGCGCGACGGCCGGCTCGACCAGAGTGTCGAGAATGGCCCTGGCCTCACCGAAGAGCGATTGATGAAACTTGCGTCGGGCGACATCGCGGGGATGGCATGAGCAACAATACAACGCAGGCAGATCGTACCATCCTTCCCGGCTCCCCGCTGGCCGCGCGCATGGATTGGATTCGCCAGGCAGGCGTCGCGGCTGGCTGCATCGGGCTGTTCGTCATCTTCTCCATCCTCAAGAGCACATTCTACCAGCCCGGCAACCTGCTCGACATCCTGTTGCAGTCCTCGATCAACGCCGTGGTGGCGGTGGGCATGACGCTGGTCATCATGACCAAGGGCATCGATCTGTCGGTGGGCTCTATCGTCGGCGTCAGCAGCATGGTGGCGTGCAGCGTGCTGCCGTCTGGCATTTTCGTCGGCGTGCTCGCAGGCGTGACGACGGGCCTGCTCTGTGGCTTGATCAACGGCGTGCTGATCGCCAAGCTCAAACTGCCCGACTTCATTGTCACGCTCGGCACCATGAGCATCTTTCGCGGCGCGGCGCTGATCTACACCGACGGCAAGCCTATTTATGGGATCGACAAGTCTTTCCGCTCGACCTTCGCTGGCGAACTCCTGGGCATTCCCACGCCCGTCATCCTCGCCCTGATCGTCGCTCTGCTGGCTTATTTTCTCATCCGTTACACGGCGCTCGGCGAACAGATCATCGCGGTCGGCGGCAACGAGGAGGCGGCGCGCCTTTCGGGCATCGACGTCGACCGGGTGAAGATATCTGTTTACGCCATATCCGGCGTTCTGTCGGCGCTGGCCGGGTTCATTCTGGTCGCCCGCATCGGTGCGGCCGAACCCATCGGCGGCAACGGCTTTGAACTCCAGGCCATCGGCGCGGCGGTCATCGGCGGCGCCAGCCTGTTTGGCGGCGAGGGCAATTCGCTCGGCTCCCTGATCGGCGCCATCACGCTCGGCGGCATGCGCAACGGGCTCACGCTGCTCAATGTGCCCTCGTTCTGGCAGTTCGTGGCGACAGGCGTGGTCGTCATCCTCGCCGTGCTGGCCGATCAGATCACCCGCAAGCGCCGCTGACCGTGGTGGCGGCCCTACAATCGCTCGCAAACAATGGTACCACCTCTCGGGCTCGAACCGAGGACCCCCAGATCCACAATCTGGTGCTCTAACCAACTGAGCTAAGGCGGCATCTTGGCGCGCGAGCGACCGTATAACACAACAGCCAGCCTGCGGCCAAGCGCCGAGATTGCAGGCCTGCAGCGGTCGAAATGGACTTCTGAACGGGTCCGCGTCGACTATGATTTGCTCGGTAAACGTCCTCAGAGCCCGGTCCCAAAGGATTGAACGACATGGATTATCGCTATCTCGGAAAGTCGGGCCTGCGCGTGCCCCTGTTGAGTTTCGGCACGGCGACCTTTGGCGGCAAAGGCGAACAATTCGCCGCTTGGGGCGATACGCAAGCCAAGGGCGCGACCCGGCTGGTCGATGTCTGTCTCGACGCGGGCCTCACCATGTTCGACAGCGCCGATGTCTACTCGGACGGCGAGGCCGAGCGGGTGCTGGGCGCGGCCATCAAGGGCCGGCGCGAAAAAGTGCTGATCTCGACCAAGGCGACGTTTCGCCCCTCTGACGATTCCGATCCCAATGGCGTCGGCTCGTCGCGTTTCCATCTGATCAATGCGGTGGAGGGGTCGCTGAAACGGCTCGGGACCGACTACATCGATCTGTTCCAGCTGCATGGTTTTGACGCCCGGACGCCCATCGAGGAAACTGTCAGCACGCTGGACGACCTCGTGCGCGCCGGCAAAATCCGCTACCTCGGCGTGTCGAATTTTTCTGGCTGGCACCTGATGAAATCGCTGGCCGTCGCCGACAGATATGGCCGATGCCGCTATGTGGCGAACCAGGCCTATTACTCGCTGATCGGGCGCGACTACGAATGCGAACTGATGCCGCTTGGCCTGGCGGAGGGCGTTGGCGCGGTGGTGTGGAGCCCGCTCGGCTGGGGACGGCTGACTGGAAAAATCCGGCGCGGGGGCCAGCTGCCCAAAGTCAGCCGGCTGCACAAGACGGCCGAGAACGGGCCGCAGATGCCGGATGAGTATCTCTACAAGGTTGTGGATGCGCTGGAAGCCGTCGCCAAGGACACCGGCAAGACAGTGCCGCAGATCGCGCTGAACTGGGTGGCGCACCGGCCGAGCGTGTCGAGCGTGATCATCGGGGCGCGGGATGAAAAGCAGCTGACGGAGAATCTGGGCGCGGTGGGATGGCAATTGACCGAGGAGCAGGTAGCAAAGCTGGATGCCGCAAGCGCGCTGCCCAAGCCGTATCCCTATTGGCATCAGGATGAATTTGTGGAGCGTAATCCGCCTCCGGTGTGATCAGCTGGCAATCGGCAGCGCCCGCGCCCAGGCGATGCGGGCGGCGAGGTCCGGGGCGCCAAAGGCCAGCGAGCCCATAACCACCGTCTCGGCGCCGGCTGCTCGCAGCACCGGCACGGTGGTGTCGCGGATGCCGCCGTCGGCGGCCAGCACGATGCGGCGACCGGCCTTGGCGATCAGCGCGCCGGCTTCGCGCAGCCGGGCGGGGGCGGTGGGGTCGAGCCCCTGGCCTTTCACGCCGATGGCGGTGCCAAGCAGCGTGAGGAAATCGAGGCGTTTGATGAAGGGTTGCGCCCGCGCCACGGGCGTTTCCACGCGCAACACCATGCCGGCGCGGAGCTTGTGCTGGGTGATCCGATCAAGCGCGGGGCCGGCGACGGCGGCATTTTCGACATGGATGCTGATGAGGTCGGCCCCCGCCTCGGCGAACTGATCAATCTGCGGCAGGAGCACTGCGTCGTCGCACATCAGATGCACGTGGATGGGGACGGTCGTCAGCTTGCGGATGCCTGCGACCAGATCGGGGAAGAACAGCATGGCCGGCGCGAAGTGTCCGTCGGCAACGTCGACATGCATCAGATCGGCATGCGGATTGATACGCGCCACGTCGTCGGCCATGCGCACCAGGTTCGCTGACCAAAGCGAAAACTCCGCCATCAGACGGTTTTTTGGGAGCGCGTCGAACCAAGTGCTAGCGGGTTTTGTCATGGAGGTCATCCTTCAGGAACGCCGCCAGCGCGGCCTTGAAATCGGAGGTATACGCCGCCTTGTCGCGCGCTTTCGGCGTGATCTCGACCAGGCGAGCGTGCGGGATCAGCATTGCCAGCTCCTGGCACGCTGCAATGGGGTGGGCAAGGTCTTGGCCGTGGCCAATGATCAGCACGGGGCAGGCGATGCGGGCGAGATCGGCAGGCGTCACCCCAGGGCCGTCGGCGGCGATGCGGGTCAGAAGATGCATCGTCATGTCCAGCGGCGCGCGCTCGAAGAAGCCGGTCAGCGAGGCGAGATTGTCGGGCGCTTCCACGCTGAGTTTTTTGGCGGTATCGGATGCCAGGAACAGTTTTCGTGCTTCGGCGGCGGGATGCTTGGCCAGCAGTTCGCCGACCTCGACATAGGGGCGCGTATTAGCGGGGGCAGCTGACGTGACCCAGGCGGGGCGAGCGATGATCAGCGAACGCACGGCCTTGGGTTGCAGCACTGCCAGGCGCATCGCGATGGCCGCGCCCATGGAAATGCCGCCGACGATAGCGGGCGCGAGGTGGCGTTCTGCAATCAGCGCCGCTACGTCGTCCGTGAACGTGGCGATACTGAGCAGCGACGGATCGCCAGCCTCGGAGGCCCCATGACCCCGGCTTTCCAGCGTAAGCGGGCGGATGCCGGCGACGTCCGGAATGACCTCGGCGGTTTGCGCCGCGCTGCCGCACAGGCCGTGCTGGAAGAGGAAGGGCACAGCCGTGCCGCCGCCATCATGCAGGGCGAGCGAAGCTCCGGGGCGGGCGAATTGCGAAACCGTCATCATCGCCAGTCTGCCTCGCTCGCGGTGCGCCTCAGGAACGCGGCGGCAGCAGGAGCTTCGGCGGCCGAGAGGCCATGCGCCACCAGTGGGCCAGAAAAGCCGGCGGCCTGCAAGGCGCCGAGGAAGTGCGGAAAATCTATCACGCCCCGACCGGCTGCAACGAAGTCTCCGCGCGCATCGCGGTCCTTGGCGTGGGCCATGGCGATGTGGTCCGCCAGCACGTCAATTGCGCCGGCGACGATCGCCCGCCGACGCTCGGGTGTTTCCACTTCGGCGAGATTGGCGGGGTCGAGCACGATTTTCAGGCGTGGGCTGCCCATGTCATCGAGCAGGCGGCGGGCCTTGGCCGCGCTGTCGACGACGTTCGCCAACTCCGGCTCGATGCCCAGATCGACATCATATCGCTCGGCAATCACGACGGCGCGTTCCATGCTCGCTAGTAAATCGCGCCAAGCCTCGGGCGTCGCATTGTGTGGATGCGCCCGCCACTGATCGTCCGCATCGCGCGTTCCGGTGCACAGCGTAATCAGACGCGTTCCGATGGCCGGACAAGCTTTCGCCAACACCTCCAGCCGGCGCATGCCGGCGTCGCGATTGGCGGGATCGGGGTGGATCATGTTCCAGGTGCCGGACAATCCCACCACTGTAACGCCCGCAGAAACTGCAGCCTCCGCAATCAGTTTGGCTGTCCCCACCGGAATCCGGTCCGGCATTGCGGCCAATCCGCTGCAGGCCAAGTTGTATTGCGCGGCGCCGTAACCGGCCGCCGCGACCTGGGAGAGCACAGCGTTGGCGTCATTGCCCGGGAAGGTTTTGGCGAAAATGCCGATGCGGCCGCTCATGGCGAACGACTCCCGATTTGCCCAGGCGGTGTCAGGAACTTATTGCGCTTGCTCAGTCCGGGCATCGTTGCGCCAGACGTCGGCAAGCAATAAGTGCCTGACACCCAGTATTTTGCAGGTTGCCGATCCGGCAAGTGACTGGGTGTCAGGCACTTGCGAGCCGCAAGGTCCTGACACCGGGCATCGCGCCCCATCACAGCGCCCCCGTCACATCGGCCAGCGCCACGTCCTTGCCGGTCTCGGCCGAACGCGCAATCGCGATCATGCCGCGTACCGAGGCTATGCCGTCCTCAATGTCCGCGCCAAGCATCGGCGCGCTGGTAAGGATCGCGTCGGCAAACCCCTCCAGCTGGCGCCGGTAGAAGTGACCGTCCGCGCCCAAAGGCCGGGTCGTCGTCGCCTCCTTATCGCGGAAAATCTCGACGTCGCTCGATTTGTAGTACCACGGATTATACGTCTTGCCGATGACGCTGCCGTGCTCGCCGTATATCTGAAACCCTTCGTGCCAATCCATCCGCACCGCGATGGTCAGATCCAGATGGCCCAGCGCGCCATTGGCATAGTCAACGTCCACGAACCAGCAGTGCGCGCCCTTCTGGTTTGACAGCCGAGCCCGCACACTGACAATCTCGCCGCCGAAAAAGCGCGCCGTATCGACCAGATGGCTGCCATGGCCGATCATGTAGTAGCGCGTCAGGTCCGCTTTGGGGTTGCCCGACGGCCTTCTGGCCGAAGCGCTTGAGATGATCGCCGGCTGCACGGCATCGGTCATGGCGTAGCGGTGCGTGGAATCGCAGTACCAGGCTTTTAGCGCGATCAACTGGCCCATCTCAGTATCGATAAAACGCTTGGCGGCCATCAAACCTTCGTCGAAGCGCTTCATATGCCCGATCTGGAATACTTTTCCTGATTTCCGAACCGCAACGGCCAGCGCCTCAACTTCGTCCAGCGACGCCGCCACCGGCTTCTCGCACAGCACGTGTTTTCCTGCTTCCAGCGCCCGGATCGAGGCCGGCACGTGATACGCGTCCGCCGTCGCGATGATCACGGCGTCCAGTTTGGGGTCGGCAAGCATGGCGTCGTAGTCGGCATAGGCCTTGGACGGAGCATGCGTCGCGGCCATCCGGGTGCGCAGATCCTCGGCGATATCGCAAATGGCGTAGAGATCGGCGTTGCGCGCCTTCACGCAAGCCTCGAAATGCGCCGCCTGGGCGATCTGCCCGCAGCCGAGCACGCCAACCTGCAGACGCTGTGCTTCTTTCTTGGGCATCAATCCTCCTTGATCAGATCGAATGCGGCGAGCCCCGCGCCGATCACGCCGGCGTCGGGCCCGACCTTGGCCGGGACGATAGGGCAGTGGAACCAGGACGAACGCGTCGGAAATGCTGGCAATGCCCGGCAGGCCGCACGGCCGAGGCTGCCGCCGAGCACCACGACTTCGGGATCGAGCGCGGCGACCAGGCTGTCGATGCCGGCGCGCAAGGGGGCGATCCAACGGCGGATCACTTCGCGGGCCGCGGGATCGGTGCGGGCCAGCAGGTCCTCGGCCCTCGTGCCATCAGGTAGTCCGGCCTCGGAGCAATGCCGGCGCAGCGCGGTTCCGGAACTCAGCGTTTCGAGGCAACCGATGCCGCCGCAGACGCACGGCGGGCCGTCCCAGGCCACGACCACGTGCCCGAACTCGGTCGCAGAGGAGCGCCCGCGCAAAATCTTGCCGCCGAGCAGTGCGCCGCCGCCGATGCCCGTGCCGATGGTGAGCATGACCGCGCTCGATTTGCCGCGCGCCGCCCCGATCCGCGCTTCGGCGATCATGGCCATGGCGCCGTCGTTTTCGGTGACGATGGGGAGTTTTCGCGGGTTGGCGAGGCGGCCGGCGAGCGGCGGGCCGGAGAGGTCCACGAAGCCACCGGGGTAGATTTCGCCGGTGGCGGTGTCAATGCGCGAGGGCACGCCGAGACCGATGGCGCAGGGCGTTCCGTTGTCCACGGCGGCGATCAGCCGGTCGATCTGCGGCAGGGGAGACGCCCGGTCGGTCGGCTCGCTGGCTTGGTCCTGCACGCGCCCATCGCCGGACAGGCGAACGGCGCGGATGCTGGTGCCGCCAATATCGACGCCGATGGTCGAGTGTGAGTTCATAGAGCGCGTATTCGCGATAGTAGCTGCGGGCTGAAGACCGCCGCTGTTATCACGTCTCGGCAACTCTGGCCAAGTGCGTTTGCGCTACCAACCAGATCCCATCAGCGCCTTTTCTTCTTCCGCCGACAGCGCATCGCCATGGCGCATTGCGCCGACGACGTTATCGAGCATTTCGCCGTAAACGCCTGGACCAGCAGGAACCACCGCACCGGTCTTGGCCGGGCCCTCGAAGACGGCCTTCAGCTGCCAACCCGCGGCGCCATGGCAGGCGACGCCGAACTGACGCGGGCCGGCTGACGCTTGCGCTTCGTACTCACGGCAGGGCGCGCCGGTCTGATCGCGGAACGTCTCTACAACGCGAACGCTCAGCGCGCCGGTCTTGGTGTCGAGTTTCTGCTCCGCGCCGGTTGCAACCTTGGCGAGCGCTTCGGCCAGACCGGCCACCGGGGCAATCGACCCAAGAGTCGCAACTTGCGTCGTCCCCGGACCATCTGCATCGGGACGGCCGAGCAGTAGGCCGCCAGCGATGAAAGCGATTGCGGCAACGCCCAGCGCCAATGCCGGAACTTCCCAACTGGACAGAAGATGGGCCCAGCGTGCGCCAATCCGCGACAATAGCCCGACTGGCCGTCCGGCCTCGCGCCGTGCCCGTCCCATCGGCGCAGCCGCGATCGCCTGCACCAACCGGTCCGGCACCGGCGCGGCCATCACGGCGTCGAACATCCGGCCGAGGTCGCGCCCGGTGGCCCGGAACGCCGCAAACTGCGACGCCAACGCCGGATCATCGGCCATCGCGGCCTGCAACTTGCGCTCATCGCCCAGGCTGGCCTCGCCATCGGCCACGGCCATCGCCAGGGTCAGCATCTCATCACTCACATCACACACGGCGGTTCTCCCTTGCCAAACTCGCGTCCACGCCTTCCGGCAGCAGCAGCCCATGCAGCGCCTGACGAGCGCGCGCGAGACGGCTCATCACGGTGCCCATGGGCAAGTTCAATGTCTCGGCGGCCTCCTTGTAGGAAGCGCCGTCGATGCACACGAGCGCCAGCAGCGCCCGTTGGTCTTCGCTCAGCGATTGCATGGCCTTGGCGACGGCCGCCAAAGTCATCCGCTGTTCGGTCACGTCGCGTCCGTCGACACCCATGGGCTCGGCCACATCGTCGATATCCTGATGCACACCGCGCGATTTCGCCGTGCGCCGCTTGTCAATCCAGAGGTTCTGCGCAATGCGGAACATCCAGCTCTCGAACTTGGTGCCGGGCTGCCATTGGTCGCGATAGGTCAGCGCGCGCACGCAAGCATCCTGGGCCAAGTCGTCGGCGGACGCGAAGTCGCCCGTCAGCGCATAGGTGAACCGCCGCAGCCGCGGCAGAAAGGCAACCATACGGTCTTTGAAGTCGTCGCTCACAAGTTGGTCCCGCCCCCACAGCATCAATAACGTTGCTGTTTGACTTCTATTCTCGCTCGACCGCCGATTTGGTCGTTTCGAGCCTTCCGGCCCGGCGTTTCCGGCACTATAGTGTATTGGCATCACGGCAAAGCCGCGCTTTTTGTGACCAAATTGCAACGGCGACGTGTCGGGTGACGTGTAGTGTGGGGGACGGCGGACCGGCGACCATCAACGCTTCGGGGGAAGCGAGCCGGCAACCGCCATTTTGGGGGCGCGTATTTTGACCGATCTGACGCACGATTTTCCGCAGTTTTTCATCACCACGCCGCAGGCCTGCCCCTACATACCGGGGCGACATGAGCGCAAGGTGTTCACGCATCTGACGCCGGACAAGCCGTTCTCGGCGGTTGACCACCTGCTGCGCACCGGCTTCCGGCGCAGCCAGAACATCGCCTACACGCCGCACTGCGAAGGCTGCAACGCCTGCGTGTCGGTGCGCGTGCTGGTGGACAAATTCGAGCCCGGCCGCAGCTTTCGCCGGACGATCGAGCAGAACAGCGACATTGTCGCGCGCCGCATGCCGGCTAAGGCGACCGCCGATCAATACGCCCTGTTCCGCGACTATGTGACGTCGCGCCACGCCGAGGGCGGCATGTCCGAAATGTCTTTTGGTGACTACAGCCTGATGGTGCAGGAGAGCCAGCTGGGCACCACCATAACCGAGTACCGGAGCCGATTGCCGGGAAGCCTGCCCGGCGAAGCCGCCAAGGGTCCGCTGCTGGCCGCCGCCCTCTGCGACCGTCTGAGCGACGGCATTTCCATGGTTTACAGCTACTATGACACCGAACAGGCCGCACGCGGCCTCGGCACTTTTCTCATCCTCGAACAGATTGCCGAGGCGCGCCGGCTTGGGCTGTCGTACGTCTACCTCGGCTACTGGATTCAGGGGTCGCCCAAAATGAGCTACAAAATCCGGTTCCAGCCACAGGAGCGGCTGACCAACATGGGTTGGATACGGGTTTCACCTTAGTGTACGCTGGAGTAATTCGGGCCTCTGAGCGTGCTATGGCGCCGCAAGGCTTGGGAAATAAAGTATTCGCCCAAATTTGGCCGCTTACGAA
Source organism: Hyphomicrobiaceae bacterium (assembly GCA_031393505.1). Lineage (GTDB taxonomy): Bacteria > Pseudomonadota > Alphaproteobacteria > Rhizobiales > Hyphomicrobiaceae > JANYHF01. The sequence continues at coordinate 17,873 of JANMVX010000169.1, forward strand.
AGCGTAAACCGCGCGACATAGTTCCGCGACACTGTTAGTCCAGTACACGGTACAGACGCGCCGCAGGATGCCTGATCGCCATGGTGGCGAAAGGGCTGCCAAGCTGGGCGCTCCATGTCTTTCGAGAAGGGCCTACCATGACCATGATCCGTTACGCCTTGGCTCTGTCGGCGGCCGTCGCCGTCGGCAGCCTTGCGCTCGCCGCCAATCCCGCCGCCGCCGCAACCGCGATGGCTGACTGCAACAAACAGTGGAACGACAGCAAAGCCGCCAACAAGACCAACGGCGCGACCTACCAGGACTTTTTGAAGGGCTGCCTGAAGGCCGCCCCGGCCGCCGACGCCAAAGCGACAGATGCGAAGGCCGTCGACAAGACTGCCGCTGACAAAGCTGCCGCCGACACCAAAGCCGCCGAGATGAAGGCCAAGGACGCCAAGGCGAAAACTGACGCCGCCGCCAAGGCCAAGGCCGACACCGCTGCAAAGGCCACGCCGGCCGCGACCGACACGAAAGCGAAACCCGCTGTGGTTGCGACCGACGCCAAGGCCGTCGATCCGGAGGCTGCGGCCAAGAAGGATTGCGGCAAGCAGTGGAAGGCGATCAAGGACGCCGGCACCGAAGGTACGCAGAAGAAGAAGGATTTTGTCGCCGCCTGCTTGACCAAGGCCGGCATTGTCATGACGCCCAAGGCTGACACTAAGGCCATGGACGCCAAGGCTACCGACGCCAAGATGGCCGATGAGCCGACGCCGCCCGAGCCGACCGTTGCCGCCGCGACGCCTGCCAAGGCCACCACGACCGACGCCACCGCCAAACCTCGCACCGCCGGCCAGTTGGCCATGGACAAGCGCATCAAGGAATGCGGCGTACTGTGGCAGAAGTCGAAGGGCGCCGACGGCCTAGTCAACGGCCTGAAGTGGCCGCAATACTGGAGCCAGTGCAACACCAAGATGAAGGCCGCCGGCGGTTGAGTTGGGCGCCCATCGTTGACTGAAATACGCCAGCCGCCCGCGACCCAGGTCGCGGGCGGTTTTGTTTTCTCCTCTCCCCAGCCACTGGCGGGGGAGAGGATGTCGCCCGAGCGCGAAACGCGAGGACTCAGCGACAGGAGAGGGGCAGCCGCTTGCTCCGTACTGGTGGCGACAGGCGTGCGGCGCAAGTTGCTGCCCCTCACCGACCGCGTGGCTCTTGCGCTGAAACGCGCTGCGAGACGCGGTCTCCTCTCCCCTCGCCAAGAAAAAGGCGGGGAGAGAGGAAAAGCCAGACCGGTGCCGCCAGGACACAGCTGGGGCCGATTTGCAGGTTCTGCCGCAACTTCATCCACGAATTGCTCCAATTGTCCGTTCCATAGCCTTGGTCCTGGGCCTAGTCTGAGGCTGGATCGTGCAGACGAGGGTGATTCTCGCGCCATGACATCGAACGCTGCGGTTTCGATTGGACGGATGGGCTTGCTGGCTGCGGCGCTGGCGTTGGCCGGCTGCGCGGTTCAACCGTCGGCGGCGGTTGCGCCCACCACCACCTTCACCAATTCCGCGGCCGACCCGCAAGTGGTGCAGCAAATCATGGCTGACAGCGGTTTCCTGCAGAAAAACCGCCTTCCCAAGCGGCCCGCCGCCGGCAACGAGCCGAAAAATGACGCGACCTGTCCCGAGGACAAAGTGAAGGACCGGGCCGGGAAAAAGATGGTGCTGCCGGCCGATCTGATGACCACGCTGGTCATGCACGACGCCAAGCCGTGGGCTTATGTGCGCTACGATGTCGATACCGACGGCACGCCGCTGAACATCAAGATCGAGGCCTCGTCGGGCCTGAAATCCTTCGACCGGGCGGCGATTGAAACCGTGACGAACTGGCGCTTCGATCTGTCGGGCGGCCTAAAAGACGCGCACGGCTGCGTGTCGGAAGTGTCGATTACGTGAGAAAATTCCGACTTCGCGACGTAAATATTGCAAGAAATCGTGAAGTCGTGAAGTCGCCAAGTCGCGGTTAGCGCGTCTTTGACCCGATTTGGCGATTTGGCGACTTCACGTCTTTTTTCGCCGACCCCGGCCTACTTCGCTTCCGCCTTCACCTGCGTCGCCGCCGTCACCATGGACTCGGCCAGCTTCGCCGTCAGCTCCGCCGCCGCAACCGTCACGCCTTTGGCCGACAGGTCCGCCGCCGCTTTACGCAGCACATCGTCGTCGCCCGGCTCGCGAATGTCCTCGATCACAATCGACTTGGCGTAGGCATCGGCCTCCGCCCCGCTTAATCCGAGCTTGCCCGCAACCCACAGCCCGAACAGCTTGTCGCGCCGCGCATGGGCACGGAACAGCTGCTCCTGGTCGAGCGCGAACTTCTTCTCAAAACCCTTTTCGCGATCATCGAAAGTCGTCATGGCGTCTCCTTTTCGGCCGCATCCAGGGCGGCTGCGCCCGCTGAATCATGGACTGGACCCATACCGCGCCGGGGATACCAAATCAACGTCCTTGCCTTGGCCCCAAAAGCCCGCTTAATGACCATGGTGACTTAGGCCGCACTGTGCGCCGCACCCTGTCCGCCACTGAGTCTGCCCCGAAGGGCGCTGATGAGATTTCGGGCGGACGTCACGACGACAAGGATCCAAACAGCATGAACCGTCGCCGGCTGGTTTTCGATGGCAAAGGCAAAACCCTTTACGAGGGCCCGGAACCGGGCACGCTGATCCAGCATTTCAAGGACGATTCCACCGCCGCCGACGCTGACGCCGATCCCAACAAGACGACCGTCATCGAGGGCAAGGGCGCGCTCAACAATCGGATCACGGAATATCTGTTCCAGCGTCTGGGCGATATCGGCGTGCCCACGCACTTCATCCGCCGCGTCAACATGCGCGAGCAGCTGATCCGCGAAGTCGAACCGATCCCGCTTGAGGTCGTTGTTCGCAATGTCGCCGCCGGCGAATTCGCCAAACGCCTCGGCCTGACCGAAGGCATGCAGCTGCCGCGCTCGATTGTGGAATTTCACTTCAAGAGCGAGCCGCTGAACAATCCTCTGGTCACGGAAGAACACATCACGGCGTTCGGCTGGGCCGCCCCGCCCGAGATCGACGAGCTTTTGGCCCTGTCTTTGCGCATCAACGATTTCATGTCCGGCTTGTTCCTGGGCATCGGCATCAAACTGGTCGAGTTCCGCATCGAGTTCGGTCGCCTGTGGGAAAACGATATGATGCGGATTGTCCTGGCCGATGAGATCAGCCCGGACAATTGCCGCCTGTGGGATGCCAAGACAGGCGAACCGCTGGACAAGGACATGGTCGCTGGCAATGCGGGATCGCTGGTGGAAGCCTATCAGGAAGTGGCCCGCCGGCTGGGCGTACTGACTGAGGCGCCGAAGGCGAAAACGCGCGGGCCGGTGCTGGTGACGAACAACGATAAGCCGAACTGAGCCTTGCTTAGCGCGAAGCGCACTTCTCCTCTCCCCCGCCTCTTCGCGGGGGAGAGGATGTCGCCCGAGGCGAAGCCGAGGACTCAGCGACGGGTGAGGGGCAGCCGCTTGCTCCGTTCGCGTTGCAACAGGTGCAAACCCAACGTGCCGTCGCGTTGCTGCCCCTCATCCGGCCCTTCGGGCCACCTTCTCCCCCGCCAAAGGCGAGGGAGAAGGAAAGTTAAATCGGAGCATCCACATGAAACCCGTCCGTTGGGGCATTCTGAGCCCGGCAAAAATCGGCATGGAAAAAGTCATTCCGGCCATGCTCAAGAGCCAAGAGCTGGAGGTCTACGCCCTTGCCTCGCGCGATCTTTCCCGCGCCCAGGCCGCCTGCAAACAGCTTGGTATTCCAAAGGCCTACGGCTCCTACGAGGAGATGCTCGCCGATCCGTCCATCGAGGCCGTCTACAATCCGACCCCGAACCATCTTCATGTGCCGCTGACACTGCAGGCCGTCGCCGCCGGCAAGCATGTCCTTTGCGAAAAGCCCATTGCCCTTACGGCCAAGGAAGCCGAGCAGCTGCGCGGGCTGCCAAAAAACATCCTGGTCGGCGAGGCTTTCATGGTGCGCCACCACCCGCAATGGAAAATGGCGCGCGACCTGGTGAAATCCGGCGCGCTCGGGCGCGTGCACGCCATCCAGGTGCTGTTTGCCTACCACCTCACCGATCCCACCAACGTGCGCAACCAGGCCGATATCGGCGGCGGCGGCATGCTGGACATCGGCTGCTATCCGATCACGGGCGCGCGCTTCGTGTTCGACGCCGAGCCGCGCCGCGTGGTCGCCCTGATCGACCGCGATCCCACCATGAAGGTGGATCGGCTCGCCAGCGGCATCGCCGATTTCGGCAATGGCCGGCAGCTCTCCTTCACCTGCGGCACGCAGAGTATGAATTTCCAGCGTGTGCAGATCGTCGGCACGACCGGCCGCTTCGAGATCGACATTCCGTTCAACGCCCCGCCCGACACGCCCACGGTGGTGCGCCTGCACCAGGCCGGCAAGGCGGAAGAGACCATCAGCTTCCCGGTGCTCGATCAGTACACCCTGCAAGCCGAGGCTTTTGGCCGCGCCATTCGTGGCGTCGAGCCGTTGGTCGGCGATGTCGCGAGCGCGATTCAGAACATGAAGATCATCGACGCGTTCTTCCGCTCCGAGACCAGCGGCAAGTGGGAAACAGTTTAGGATACTTGTAAAGACACTGGCCGGGCGTTCGTTGACGATGCCGCTTGCATATTGACTAGGTGCGTGGGTTCTGTGGCGCGGTTCTCAAAGCGGCAAGAGCAGTATTGGCCACGGCAGGTTCGGCAATGTGGCTATGTCGAGCCACCCAGCGCCTTGATTAACTTTGCTCAATTCGAATTCATGAGGATCTGCCAGTGCTATCCATGAACCAGTCTCGATTGCCAGTTTCGCTGCACCTCAAGTCGCTGCTGACCGGCACGCGTTTGGAAGGCTTGGCGATGCGTTTGCGCTGGCTGCTGACGCTGCCGCAGCGCGTCAAGCACCCCGAACTATGGGACACATTTCTCGAAGAGGACCGGCTCAAGACAATTCTGAAAAAGGAGCTGCAACCCGATGCCTGCGGCGTCGATGTCGGCGGCCACCTTGGATCCTTTGTTGTTTTGCTGAAGGCGATAGCGCCGCAGGGGCGGCACGCGGTGATCGAGGCGTCCCCGGGCAAGAGCGCGTGGCTCAAGCGCAAATTTCCCGAAGTCGAGGTGCACGGCGTGGCGGTCTCGGATAAGGCCGGCACCGCGCAATTCAATGAAGATCGTGAGAGACCGGGCTTCAGCAGCCTTGTCGACTCTTCTACCGGAGCCGACACGTATGAAGTTACAACAAGTCGGCTCGACGACCTGCTGACCTCAATGCCGCGGATCGATATCATCAAACTGGATATCGAGGGACATGAGTTGCCGGCCCTGCGCGGCGCTGCTGAAACAATCAAGGCGCACCGGCCAATCCTGATTTTCGAGTGCGGCAGCGAGTATCATTTCAATGCTGCCGGGCAGGACCGGCATGGCATTTTCGATTTCTTGACGCAGACCTTTGGTTACAAAGTTTTCACGTTTGTCGATTTTCTGTACTGCAAAGGCGAACTCACACGTGACGAATTCCGCAAATGCGGCTCGTATCCATTTCGCGCCTTCAACTTCATTGCCATGCCGCCGGAAACGCAAACGGCAGAACCACCCGCTCGACCAGCGGCCGCACCATGAGCCGATAGGCGATTTTGCGGGCGTAGAAACTGGGGGGGCCCAGTTCGCGCTTCAGTTCGCTCTGCCATTGGCGCAGCGTGCGTTTGACTTCCTCGACTTCGGCGTCGCGCTCGGCTTGCGGGATGTCCTGCGAGCGGGTCAATGAGCGGTCGCTCATGCGGTACTTGCAGGCTGGACGGTCGATGAAATGGGCGCCGAAGCGGCGCACGGCGTGCCCGAAGAAGCGCAGATCCTCCGTTAAGCGGATGTCTTCCGGGAACCCACCCAGGCGCTCGACCAGGCTGCTTCGGATCAGGCAGCAGCCGCAGAAGAAGAGCGGATGGCCGAACAGGGCGTGCTCGGTATAGAGCCACTGGGTGAAACCGGGCAGGCCCAGCGCTTCGCCCAGCTTGCAGTAAACCCGCACCATGCGCTCGGTGTTGCCGAAATAGGTCTGCTCATTGCGCAGATGAGTCTCTTGCCGCGCCCGCTTTACCGGGTCGTCGGAAAGTCGCGAGAACGCAGCGAGCGTGCCGAACACCACGCCGCGGTCCGGGCGCGCCTCGAAGGCGGCCTTGGCGTCGGCATAGTAGCCTTCGGGCGCCAGATCGTCGTCGTCTAGGAAGTGGACGTAGGTGCCTGAACGGCCCATCGCCTTGGCTTGGCCGAAACCGTAGTTGCGCACCGGCGCCGGGCCGCCACGCGAACGGTTGGGATTGCGAATGTAGTGAATGCTGGGATCGCCGATGCCGGCAACGGCCGCTTCGGCTGAACCATCTGGGCAGTCGTCGACCACGACCAGCGTCTTTGTGGCACCCTGTTGGGCCAGCGAGCTTTTGATGGCTTCGACCAGAAACTCAGGTCGCCGATAGGTCGGGATGACGACCAGGAAATCATAAGGTTCGCCGGCCATGGCTGCGAATCTATGCCCCGTCCTTCAGCACCGAAATATCCGGCGCGTCCTCGTTCTTCATGCCCTGCACGTGATAGCCAGCGTCCACATGGTGCACCTCGCCGGTGACGCCGCGCGACAGATTTGACAGTAGGTACATGCCCGACGCGCCGACCTCTTCGATGGTGACGGTGCGGCGCAGGGCCGAGTTGTATTCGTTCCATTTCAGGATGTAGCGGAAGTCGGCGATGCCGGACGCCGCCAGCGTCTTGATCGGACCGGCGGAAATCGCATTGACGCGGATGTTCTGTTTGCCGAGATCGGCCGCGAGATAGCGCACCGAAGCCTCCAACCCGGCTTTGGCGACGCCCATGACATTGTAATGCGGCATGACTTTTTCGGCGCCGTAGTAGGTGAGCGTCAGCATCGAGCCGCCCGCCGACATGAGTTTTTCGGCCCGCTGCGCCAACGCGGTGAACGAATAGCAGCTGATCAGCATGGTCTGGACGAAGTTTTTCTCGGACGTGTCGACATAGCGCCCGTCCAGCTCGGCCTTGTCGGAGAAGGCGATGGCGTGGACCAGGAAATCCAGCTTGCCCCATTTGGCCTTCAACGCGGCGAACACCGCGTCCATGCTGGCGTTGTCGGACACATCGCACGGCAGCACCGTGGTGCAGCCAACTTCGGCCGCAAGCGGTTCTACGCGTTTCTTCAACGCGTCGCCCTGATACGTGAGCGCCACTTCCGCCCCCTGGTCAGTGCAAGCCTTTGTGATGCCCCAGGCGATCGAGCGGTTGTTGGCCACGCCCATGATGAGGCCGCGCTTGCCGGCCATTACGTTGCCGCGCTCGGTCATGGCGGAGGGTCCCCTGTCCTATTTCGTGTTGGGCGGGGTCTCAGCCCCGTTCTCGTGCCGCCGAGGTTTGCAGCTTGCCAAGCAATTGTGCAAGCCTCTCGGCCTCGCCGGCGGAAAAATGCGAGCCCAGATGCGTCTCGATGGCGTCGGAATAGACCGGCCACATGCGCTTGCGCAGCTCCCGGCCCTTCTCGGTAATGACCAGGAGGTTGCTGCGGCCGTCCTCGGGCGAGGGTTGGCGGAGCACCAGTTCCTCGCGCTGCAGACGATCCACGAGTCGGCACAGGTTATATTGCGCCAGCATAATGCGGCTCTGCACCTGGGCCTGCGGCAGCACGCCGGAGGGCTCGCGGTCGAGCTCATAGAGCACGTCGTACCACTCCAGCGGCGGAAATCCGGCCTTTTTCAAATCCTCTTCGACGCGCGCGAACACCAGCTGCTCGGCGCGCACCAGGTTGGTCCAGGCCTGGACCGTGTTTTCGGAGATGGTCTCGCTCATGACGAGGACGTTACCCTAGATTGCTTGCAGTTGCATTCAAAATCGCCTAAGCCAACGGATCGCGACGGCGTAAACCAGCGCCCGCGCCGCTTCCCCAAGCTATAAACCCGGAGTCCCCCGCCATGAAACTCTATTATTCGCCCGGCGCCTGCTCGATGTCCTCCCATATCGTGCTGCGCGAAACCGGCGCCACGTTCGAGGCCGTGAAGGTCGATCTCGGGACCAAGAAGACTGAACAGGACGCCGACTACCTGGCCATCAATCCCAAGGGAGCGGTGCCCGCGCTGCAGCTGGACAACGGCGAAGTGCTGACCGAATGCGCCGTCATCGCGCAATATGTTGGCGACCATGCCCAGGGTTCAGACATTATGCCCAAGGCAGGCACCATGGAGCGCTACCGCGAGGCCGAGTGGCTGAACTGGATCGCGTCCGATTTCCACAAGCCGATGGGGTCGCTGTTCAACAAGGACATGGCCGCCAAGGCCGGCGATCTGATTCGAGCCAACATCACGCGGCGCGCGACCACGCTCGACAGCCATCTGGCCAAGCACGAGTATCTGGTCGGCGACCGCTTTACGGCGGCGGACGCCTACGCCTTCACGGTCCTGAACTGGGCTGGCATCGTCGGCTTCGATCTCGCCCCGTTCACGCACATCGGCCCCTATATGGCCCGCATTGCCGCGCGCCCCGCCGTGCAGGCGACGCTGAAGGCCGAGGGGCTGATCAAGTAGGCCGGCCTCGGTCAGCCGCCCGGTCAGTGCATAGGAGACGTCCATCAGGGGCAGCGCTCAGGCGTTGCCCCTTTTGCGTCTGTGGAAAAGTCGAGCCTAACGGCCGTCACAAAAGTGAATTGTTGCACTGCACTACTTTGCTGGAGATGCAGCTGCAAGACCGGCGCGGCGGCGACACGGGACGTGCGACTTTGGTTGAGCCTCGCACCTGTTTTCGGCCCGCTAACCCTGGCTTCCTGGGGGTTTTCGGGGGGACAAGAGGTGGTCCCGCTGCCACGTATCAGGTCGATTTTGGACCGGATTGGCGTGAATTTCACCCTGTATATTCGTTCAGACTGAACAGATGTGCTCAGTATAATTTCAGTAAAAAATCTGTGGATAACAGTCCGGCCTCAGCATCTCGAAAATTTTCAGTGCTCGCACTGCAGATTAAAAGACGATTTGCAATCTAAAGTTGTATGATTTATACAACACAACCGTCAAATCTGTTGATTTCCTCTTCGCCGATGGTAAACAACATCGCGATAGTCGCTTTCAAGCCACATTTGAATACATTGTGAGCAAATCGCCTGCCGACGCGTTTTGAAGGTCTGCCGGCAGGCAAGCAGCGCAAGTGGTTGTGACGGGGCATCGCCAAGCGCAGCGTCGCGGAGTGGGCCCGAAAGGGCGGACCGAACGTTCGATCTGAGATGATCGCACGTCCGGTTCTGAGGTCCAGTCCGACGAAGTGCGTTTGGGGACTATTCGGCTCCGCATCAGACCGGGGGCTGGATACCAGCAGAGAGTGGGGTATGTGTTGCGTAACAGTAAAACCAAGGGCGTCTTGAGCCCACGCGAAGTCGAAGCCGCCTGGCGGCGCAAGCTGATCGACCGCTTGGCGGGTCTCGAAATCGACGCGCCGGCCAGCCAGTTCGACACGCGGCAGCCTCGGCAGGTGCCGCTCGGCTCAAACCGCGAGCGCCTGGTTCCGACGCAAATCCGTGGTCTGCGCGACGTCATCAGACCGGCGTTGGTCGCCCGCGGCATCCGCAACGACATTCAAAAACTCACCCGCGGTTCGCGCCACCCGTCCAAGGGCGCCAAGATGCTCGCGGTCAGCCTCTCGAGTGCCGTCCTGACGGGCCTGATTTGGGTTTCGGCCTATGTGGTCATCACCGACGGCGCCCTCGGCGTGACGAAGCCCGTCGAAGCGGCGTTCGCATCGCTTTTTGCGACGTCGAAGGGGGCGACGGCTCCCCAGCAGGTCGCTAGCGTTGCGCCTGCCGTGAAGCCGGCGGAGATCGCGATTTCCGATGCCGACCTCGACCTGACGCCGGTCCAGCCGAACACTCCAGCCGATGCCGAAGCGTTCCCGGCGCCGGGCCTTCCCGCAATTAAAGTCGCGGCCAGCCCTGAAGTCGTGACGCCCGTCATGGAGCCGATCGTCGTGAGCGCCGTTCAACCTCAGCCGAGCGCGGCGCCGACGACCTCGGCGGCGATCCCCGCGGTGGCTCCGACGCCCGTCGCGGCAGCGCCAGAGCGCACGCCTGCGGTCGTGGCTGCTGCATCGCCCCGCGACCAGGTACTGGCGATGCTGAAATCGACTGAAGACACTGTCGCCAACACGATAGGGCATCTCGACGCCAAGGCGGCGCCGGCGGCGCCGAATGCTGTTCTGGCGGCTTCTGCCGTAAAAATCGCAACCGTGCGTCACCGCATCCGCACGCGCATCGTCCATGCTCAACCTTCGGGCACCGATGGCTTGGCGCAGGGCCTGATGGCGCTGGGCGGCGGCGCAACAAACGTGAAGTCCGAGGTTCTGCCGTGGCAGAAGGCCAGGGCCCAACCGCAAGTTAACGCCAGCGGCAACGAAGTCCTGCCGTGGCTTGCCGATGCAGCGACGCCGGCAGCGAAACCTGCCGCGCTCAAGAAGGGCCGCCTAAAGAGCAAAGTCTTCCGCGCCGCTGCGGCCAGTACGGCTCAAGTGCTGCCGACTCCAGGTGAAATGGCGTTTGTTGCGCCGACCCCGACGAAGGCGAAGACTACGTATCGGCGTGCGGCGGCCACGAAGTCGCCCACTTTCCTGCAGCAATTGATCAACGGAATCGATCAGCTGACAACGGTTTCGTCGAAGCACAATTGACGCTCAACTGTGCTTCGACGCATGGCGACAGGCAGACCGCAGCGGGGCTGCCTGTTCGCCATTGAAATTCCAACGAACGTCCAACTGAGACCAGAGTGATTTTTGCCGTCTGCCCCACGCGCCTTAACGGCGGTGACCGAGCAGAGCGGCTGCGACGACAGAAAGCTTCTTCCGATGGACCGCCAAAGGCTGCTTGAAAATCCCTACCGCCCCGGCGCCGGGCATGAACCCCCATTGTTCGCGGGACGGCACGACGAGCAGAAATTTTTCCGGCGCGTGCTGTTCCAGAACCCGGTGATGGAGAACATCCTCATCACGGGCCTGCGCGGCATGGGCAAAACCGTGCTGCTGGATTCGACCCGCAAGGTCGCCGAAGAGGCCGGCTGGCTGTGGGTCGGTAACGATCTGTCGGAGTCGGCGTCACTGTCGGAAGAGCGCCTCGCCTTGCGCATTCTTACCGATCTCGCCACCGCCATCGCCGACAAGATGGGGCAGGACAACGCCAACCCCGCCAATATGAACGCGCGGCTGAACCAGCGGCTCGATCGCGCCCAGCAGGGTGAGAACGAGGCGCTCACGTTTGATTCGCTGAAATCTCAGTTCGAGCGCGCCCCGGGCCTGCCGAGCGACCGCCTGAAGTCGGTGCTGCTGCGCGTGACCACGCTGCTGCAGAAGGCCCGCTTCTCCGGCCTCATCCTGGCCTATGACGAGGCGCAATGCCTCAACGATCATGCCGAGCGCAACGAATTTCCGATGTCGATGCTGATCGAGACCGTCTGTGCGCTGCAAAAGCGCGAGGGCGTGTCGTCGTGTCTCCTGATCCTTTCCGGCCTGCCGCATGTCTATGACGCGCTGACCGCCACACGGACGTATACCGAACGCATGTTCCACGTCATGACGCTGGATCGCTTGACCTGGGACGATACGCGCGCCGCGCTGCTGACGCCCCTGGCGAAACTGATGCCACCCTTGCGCGCGTCCCGCGAATTGCTGGCCAAGGCCGTCGAACTGACTGGCGGCTATCCGTATCTGATCCAGTTCGTCGGCAAGGAGCTGGTGGAACAGATCCTGGAAAACGGCGGCACGCTGACGGCCGAGGAATTTCCATCATCGGGCACGCTGGATCGGCTCGACGCCGGCATTTTCGCTGCGCGCTGGAACAAGACCACTGACCGCCAACGCGAGTTCCTGCAGCTGATCGCCAACCGCCCCAGCCAGTCCGGCCCGGATTTTTCCGCGAACGAGATCATCCCCCACGATGACGCCGGCGGTTTCGGCGCGACGGCCAACCAGATGCTGCTCGCCCTGACCGACCGCGGGCTGATCTACCGTACACGTCATGGCCGCTACGCGTTCACGGTTCCGATGTCCGAAGCCATGATCCAGCGCCGCCAGCAGCGCGAAGAAGATCTCAACGCCGGCTGGGGACCGCCGCACCGCGAGCCGCAGACGCATCAACTGCAGTCCGGCTTCGAAGAAGCGCCGGTGGAAGCGCCTAAACCGAAGAAATCGCGCGGCTGGTTCCGGTAACGGTCGGCATCCGTTGAACGACCGATGCAGTGATCGTTTGGACTATCGAGACTCGGTTGCAGCCTCGATCTGCGCCAGCAGCGCCAGCCATTCGGCCGGAAGGCTTTGGGTTGCATCGATAGGGCATGCTTTGCGCATCGCTTCGCCCAGCCCATGGGCCATGGCCTCACGGATTCGCAAATCTGCGCTGTTGACGTCCGGCATTGCCCGCGTCCTCATGATGGCCACAGGGCAACGATAACCTAATGACGTAAAGAGATCGTCATAAAGAAATCTAAAGTTGCATCGATGCCATTCATCAACTGGTCATCTTTATTGGTCCTTAGGGCTTCCACTCTACAGTTAAGAACAAGAAATGAGTGTGTACCCCTGTAGCCTGAAAGGACGACAGCTGTGACAAACGCAAATGCCTATGCGGCCACCCTGCCTTACCTGCGCCGTTATGCACGTCTCGTGACCGGAAACCAGAAAGCCGGGGACGTGATGGTCGTTTCGACCCTGCAAGCGATTGTGACCGATTCAAAGCTGTGCGCCCTGCACCCGGATCCGCGCCACGTTCTTTTCCGCGTCTTTCTGAGATTATGGCGCGGGCCCATTGGCACGCATCTGAATGAACTGTCGGGCGCGATACAGGCTGCACTTGAACAAAATCCTTATCTAGTCGCCATGTCGGAACTGGCACGCCCTGCCTTTTTGCTGGTGACAATTGAAGGTTTCACGCCGTCAGAGGCCATGGAGATCCTTGAGGTCGGCGAACAAGAGTACGCGCAGCTCATGGAAAAGGCTCATCGCGCCGTTTCCGAGCAGCTGTCCACGGATATCTTGATCATCGAAGACGAACTGATGATCGCTTTCGAACTTGAAGACCTGATGGTGCAACTGGGCCATCACGTTACCTCGGTGGTTCGCACCAAGCGCCAAGCCATCAAGGAAGCCGCGCGTCGGCGTCCCAAGCTCATCCTGGCCGATATCCAACTGGCCGATGGCAGCAGTGGCATCGACGCCGTGAATGAAATTCTTGAGTCTGTGAACGTCCCGGTGATCTTCATAACGGCCTATCCCGAGCGGCTCCTCACCGGACTGCGCCCAGAACCGACCTTCCTGGTCACCAAGCCATTCCGACCCGAACAGATCAGCGCCGTCGTCAGCCAGGCCCTGTTCTTCAACGCCAAAACCAAATCGAAGGTGCACGAGGCGCGCATCGCGGAGGCGTTGGTATCCGGCCACGGCTACATCTACGCCAGCTGATTTGAGTATTGTTACCCACAATATCTGCTAGCCCTGAGGCAGTCATGTATGTCCAAACCAAGGGCGACGGCCCTATTGTCAGCGGCCGAGTTGATCTCATTGCACTCGTCAATGTGATGAAACAGGTTGTCTATACTCTCAATGCCGTTGGCGATGTGGTCGACGACTCGCCAAGTTGGCGCGAATTCACCGGACAACCCGTCAATGGTTATCTCGGCATCGGGTACCAGGAAGCAGTTCACCCCGATGATCGCGAACATTTCGCCAAGTGCTGGAACGGTTTGCTCGCCACTCAGACGGAAGGAAGTTACGAGTATCGGCTGCGGCACCACAGTGGCGAATGGCGCTCGGTGCTGGAGCGGCCCTCGCCCTATCATGATGAAACCGGCGCGGTGGTCGGCTGGATCGGCGTCATCATCGACATATCCGAACGCAAGCGCACTGAGGAGCTGCTCGCCAAAACCACCAGGGAAGCCGTGCAGCGAGCCGCCGAAGTCGAATCGATTTATCGTCAGGCCCCGATCGGCCTTGGCATGTTCGATCTCGACCTGCGCTACGTACGGGTGAGCGAAACCCTGTCGCGCATGAATGGCGCTTCGATAGAATCGCATATCGGCAAGAAGCTGGAGGAAATCTATCCGGCCGGCAGCGCTAGGCTGGCGCCGATCTATCAAGAGGTGGTGCGGTCCGGCATCAGCAGTGCTCCGATAGAGATGGACGATTTGATGGATTTCGGCGATGGCGCCTTGGTCGCGCGGCACTTTGTGGGTCAAGCCTATCCCCTACGTGGCGACGATGACAGCATCATCGGGGTGGGCACCATCTGGGAAGATGTTTCAGACAAGAAGCGGGCAGAAGAGAATCAGAAACTGCTCAACATGGAGCTCATCCATCGCACCAAGAATCTGATTGCGGTGGTGCAGTCGGTGGCCTCGCGCAGCCTGGTCAGCGATCAGACGATGGAGCAGGCGCGCAAATCCCTGTTACGCCGTCTGGAAGCCATTTCGCGCGCCTACGCTTCGTTGACCGAGACGAACTGGCAGGGCGCGCCGCTCGACAAAATCATCGTGCGCGAGAGCGAAGAGCATCAGGGCGCGATCTCCTTTGGCGGCCCCCCCATTATCCTGAACGCCTCGGCGGCCCAGACGTTTGCGCTGGTCATTCACGAACTGGCTACAAACGCAGCAAAACATGGTTCCTTGTCCGTGCCGAAGGGTCGCGTATCAATCCGTTGGCGTATCGACGACCACGAAGACGGACGCCGCTTCCGGTTATGCTGGCAGGAACATAATGGTCCGATGGTCCAGGCGCCCAAGCGCACGGGATTTGGCCACACCCTGTTGCGGCGCATGATGAATGACGGCGACGCCTACATTGCGGACGCCAATTATGCTCCCGAAGGCCTGATCTACAGTCTGGACGTCGCACTTGAAGTGTTGCTAGCCAAAACTCATGACGACCGGCTGTTCCAGGCGCGCACCAAGCCTGCGGTTGCGGCCTGACAGGCCGCAGTCAGCACGGCAGAAAAGCTGCAAAATGGTCATCCACGGCGCGCCGCAATAAGGATGCATACGTTGTATAGGCCAGAGCCCCTTCGGTGATGCGCCCGAACTGCGGCCTATCATTCGGCTTTAAGAGTTTCAGCATGATCGGCATCGAAACCGGGCTCAGATGTGAGCCCCTGCCGGCTTGAAGGGTCGTGAGAATCCCGAACAGCTCGCCGCCGATGGTGGGACGGGCGACCACGATCAGGCGGTGCTGGCCATGGCGGTTGGTGACCAGATAGATGTGCCCGGACTGATGCGGGACCGCGACGCTGCCGAACTGGGTGTAATCGTGGTCCAACCGCTCGGCCTCGCGGAACTGCAGCGTGCCCGTCTCGTTGGCCCAGGAGATGTCGGTGCGATAGGCGTAGATGGCGCTCCGCTCACTGAAGGAGGGGCGCAAGGTCAGGTACGAGCCCTCCAGCCAAGTCACCGCCGCACGGCTGTAGCCGCCGAGGTCGTCAGGGGCGCAGCCCTCCGCCGCGGCGCCCTTTTTGCGCACAGATGTGGGCGTCTCCAGCAGCCGCGCGCCAAGACCCTCCTCCAGCCGAACGATGGTCGCGAGAGTGAAGGAGCGCTTGCCGGCCAGCACTTTTTCCAGCGTCGAGATCGAGATCTTGGCCGCGTCGGCCAGCCCTTCGCGCGTCATGCGCCGCCGCGCCAGTTCTTCGCGCACGCGCAGGGCCAGCAGCCGGCTTTCCTCGTCCGACAGTTTCAACGCCTTGTTCTCGGTCATCTGCTGGGGCTCTTTTGTGCGGGACACAAACCCTCACATATCCGCACAAGCGCGCCCGAGCAAGGCAGGAATGGGCCGTATTTTCAAGGAATTGGCCGTATCGCCGAGGCAGGCGGTGGCGGACAGTAACCTCCCTCTCCCCCGCCTTTTCGCGGGGGAGAGGGTGCCCCGAAGGGGCGGTGAGGGGCAGCCGCTAGCTCCGCACTTGGCGCACCAGGGGCGGAGCTAGCGGCTGCCTCTCACCCGGCGCTAGCGCGCCACCCTCTCCCCCGCGAAGAGGCGGGGGAAAGGGCAAGTCCGTCGACCACTCGCTAACTCGGAGCCCGCCACCATGCCCCATCGCCAGCGCACCACCCTCGACCGCCTGCTGTTCTGTCTTGCGCTCATCGCCGCCGCCAGCCAGCCGCGCGAGGCCGTGCGCGAGTGGGGTCGCCGCCTGATCGCCAAGCGCACCAAGCAGGCGGGGTGAGGGACCCATGCGCATCCTGATCATCAACCCGCCGCACGAATCCATCGGCTCTCGCATGCCCGGCGAGATGCTGCCGCCGCTCGGATTGCTCGCCATCGGCGGTCCACTGATCGATGACGGCCACAACGTGACGCTGCTCGACGGCGATGTCGACAACCTGCCGTTCAAGACCATCGTCGAACGCGCAACGGCACACGACCCCGACGTCCTCCTGATCGGCCACAACGGCTCGACATCAGCGCATCCGGCAATCAAAAGCATCCTCGTCAGCCTGCGCAGCAACTTGCCGAACAGCTGGGTGGTCTACGGCGGCATCTTTCCGACCTATCACTGGAAAGACTGCCTCGACGAACTGCCACAAGTCGACATCATCGTGCGCGGCGAAGGGGAGGAGACAGCGCGACGCCTTATCGGTGCGCTGGCCGACGGCGCCAGTTTCAACGCCATCCCCGGCCTCGCCTTCCGCCGCCACGGCGTGCCCGAGGCGACACAGCCCGCCCCGATGATCCAGAACCTCGACGCCTACCGCGTCGGCTGGGAGCTGATCGACCACGCGAAATACAGCTATTACGGCGGCAAGCGCGGCGTCGTGATCCAGTTCTCGCGCGGTTGCCCGCATTTGTGCAGCTACTGCGGCCAGCGTGGGTTCTGGACCCGCTGGCGGCACCGTGACCCGAATAAAGTCGCAGCAGAAATCGGCCGGCTCTATCGCGAGCAGGGCGTGACCATGATCTCCTGGGCCGACGAAAATCCGACCACGTCGAAAAAGGCCTGGCGCGAACTGCTGGAGGCCATCATCGCCGAGAATGTGAAAGTGACGATGATCGCCACCCTGCGCGCCGACGATATCGTGCGCGATGCCGACATTCTGCACCTTTATCGCCAGGCCGGCTTCGAGCGCTTTCTCATCGGCATGGAGCATACGGACGAAGCGACGCTGGCGAAGGTGCGCAAGGGCAGCGCCACCAAGACCGACCGCGAGGCCATCCAGCTACTGAGGGAACACGGGATTCTTTCGTTGTGCTCCTATGTCGTGGGCTTTGAGGAGGAGCGCGACCTCGACTACTGGCGCGCCTTCCGCCAACTGCTGACCTACGACCCCGACCAGATCATCACGCTGTTCGTCACCCCGCACCGCTGGACGCCGTTCTTCCGCGAGGCCAAGGATCGCCCGGTGATCCAACTCGACCAGCGCCGCTGGGACTACAAGCACCAGGTGCTGGCCAGCCGGCATGTTCCGGCCTGGCGGACGTTTCTCTGGATCAAATGCATAGAAGTGCTGGTGCAGGCGCGCCCGAAAGCTCTGTACCGCACCTATCTCAATCCCGATCCGGTCGCCCGTCACGGTATGCGTTGGTACTCCCGGATCGGCCGGCGGGTGTGGCTACACGAGATTTTTTGTTTTCTGTTTCGTGACCGGAGGGTCGAGAACGGCCCGACGCTGGCGGACTATTGGGGCGCGCCGCAAGATGCCGAGCAGGAGGCGCTCGGGACGTCGCGTAGGTTGGGTCGGGCCCTTGCGCGACCCAACGTTGTGCCGCTGGCGCTGCCCGTGGAAGTTGGGTCGCGCAAAGAGGCTTGACCCAACCTACATGAGCGCGGCTGCCGCCACGACGGCGAACCACCCCGCCGCCACGGCCAGCCGGTAGAGGGTCAGACTGCGCCGGATGTCGGCGGCCGTCAGCTCCGCGCGGCCGTCGCCCATATAGGCGAAGTCGCCCATCGCGCCGTGATAGGCGCGCGGGCCGGCGATCTTCAAGCCGAGAGCGCCAGCCATGGCCGCCTCTGGCCAGCCAGCGTTAGGTGAGCGGTGTTTACTGGCATCGCGAAAGATGCTGCGCATAGCGTTGCGGGGAGAGGCGCCCGGCATCACACAAGCCGCCAGCGTCAACAGTAGCCCCGACAAGCGCGACGCCGGCAGATTGACCAGATCGTCCAGCCGCGCCGCCGCCCAGCCGAACGCCTCGTGGCGCGGCGTGCGGTGCCCGATCATGCTGTCGGCGGTGTTGATGGCCTTGTAGGCGAGCATGCCGGGCAGTCCGAACACGGCGAACCAGAGTGCCGGCGCGATGACGCCGTCGGAGAAGTTTTCAGCGAGGCTCTCGATGGCGGCGCGGCAGACGCCGGCTTCGTCGAGGGCGTCGGGATCGCGGCCGACGATCTGGGACACGGCTGTGCGGCCGGCTGGTAGGCCGCCGGTTTCGAGGGCGGTCGCAACGGCTGCGACGTGCGTGTCGAGCGAGCGGGCGGCCGAAAGGGTGGAGGCGAGAAGGGCCAGCGCGGCAAGACCGGGCCAGGATACGGCGAGGGCGTATTGCATCAGTAGTGCCGGCGCAATCGCCACCGCCAGCAGGACAAGCAGGGCCACGACACCGGCAGTTTTACGCCATCCGAACGCCTGCCCTTCAATGTTGAGCGAACGATCCAGCCGAGAGATCAGAGCCCCGATCCAAGTCACCGGATGCCCGATGCGCCGATACAGCGCCTGCGGATAACCGGCGGCCGCATCGATGAGCAGTGCGGCGGCAAGCAGGCCGAGGCGCAGGCTTAGGTCGGGGAAGGTCATGGGGTTTAGGATTGGCGATCTTGCGACGTGTTCCAGAACGTCAGCACCGTGAGCGTATGATCGTCGAATTGATACCAAGCAACGATACGTGTACCCGGTATCCAACTCTCCCAAAGCCCACGTTGAGAAAGGTAGGTGCCGGTCCTTCGTAAATGGGCGAGCGAATCTGACAGGTAAGATGCCACTCTGACGCGCAAGGCGCGGGCCGCCTGCTTTCGGTGGCGGTCGAGAAGATAGTCAATTTGGGACTGCAATCGACGATATGCTTGGGCAGTCAGAATGACGTGCCTCATCGCCCATATGCATCGATCTTGGCATCAATTTCACGAAATGCATCGGCGGCGGCGATAACCCGTCCCGCAGCGGCATCCGCCAAACCTTGGTCCAGCGAGGCCAAGGCATCTTCTGAGGCTGTCTCGAAGTAGGGTTGGCCTCGCAAAGAGCGAACAAATGTCAACAGCCCATCAAACTGTTCGTCAGACAGCGAGCGCGCGGCGTCAGCCAATTGTTCGGTTCTGGTCATCGTGGCACCCTATCACGGGTTGGCCCCTAGGTCAAAAAGGCGGCCCTCACACCACCGCCCGCGCCATGGCCCAGCCGATCAGCACCAGCGTCGGATCGGGCGTGTCCGTGCCCGCCACCGCCGCCTCGATCCCGGCCATGGTCGACATCACCACCACTTCATCCGCCCGCGTCGCATTGACCACCACGATGGCGGGTGTTCTGGGATCCATCCCCGCCTCCAGCGCCTTTCGCGCCAACGCCCCGATAGTCCGGCGCGGCATGTAGACCACGGTCGTCGCCTGCGGGTCGGCGATGGCGCCCCAATCCAAACTTTCCGGCAGCCCGCCTTTGTTGTCGTGTCCCGTCACATACTGCAGCCGCCGCGCCTCCAGCCGGTGCGTCAGCGACACCGTCAGCCGCGCCGCCGCTCCCTGCGCCGAGGTGATGCCCGGCACCACCTCCACCGGCACGCCCGCCGCGCGGCAAGCGTCAATCTCCTCTCCGGCGCGGCCGAAAATCAGCGGATCGCCCGACTTCAGGCGCACCACTCGTTTGCCTTCGAGCGCCAGCGCCACCATGTGGGCGTTGATCTCGTCTTGGGGCCGCGAATCGCCATAACCCTTTTTGCCGACGTGGATGCGCGTCGCCTGCGCGCCGATCAGCTCCAGAATCGCGGGCGCCACCAGCGTGTCGAACAGCACGGCGTCGGCGGTCTGCAGCTCACGTAGCGCGCGCACCGTCAACAGGTCCGGATCGCCGGGGCCCGAGCCAACGAGGAGGACGCGGCCGCGTGTCGTTACTGGAACTTGCAACGCGGTCACGATTGTCTAAGACCCCTTCTCCTGGCCCAGCGCCGGAAACATTTCTGAAATGAATTGGTTGCGCACGGCCTAGGTCGTCGAACCCCATTGGTCAAGGAATTCAGGTCAAGTGATCGATCACGCCGCCGCACTGGCACATCTCGACGCCCTCGCCAAACCTCGCGGCAGTCTTGGCGCGCTGGAGGCCGTGGCGGCCCGTCTGGCTGCGACGCAGGGCACGCTGAAACCGCAGACCCGCCCGCGCCGGATTGTGCTGTTTGCAGCCGACCATGGCTGCGTCGCCGCTGGCGTCACGGCCTGGCCCTCGGCGGTGACGGGGCTGATGGTCGCGACGATTGCAGCCGGCAAGGCGGCATCGAGCGTGCTGGCGCGCAATACGGGGACGGATCTCAGGCTGGTGGATGTGGGCACGCTGGGGCCGAAGCTTGCGCCGGCGCCGGCGTTCTATCGCTATGCGCCGGTGCGGGCGGGGACTGGCAATCTCGCCCGCGAAGCCGCCATGACGACAGCCAACTTCGACGCCGCCTGGGCGCTCGGCGCCGACGAAGCCGCGCACGCCGTGGCCGATGGCTGCAAGGTTGTAGCGGCTGGTGAAATGGGCATCGGCAACACCACGCCCAGCGCCTGCCTCGCGATGCTGCTCGCTGACGTAGCGCTCGAAGAGGCCGTAGGGCCCGGTGCCGGCAGCGACGACAAGGTCGTGGCGACCAAACGCGAGGTCGTTGCGGCAGCGGTGACACGGGCGCGCGCGCAGCTGGCCGTCGATGCCAAAGCGGCCATCGCCAGTGTGGCAGGTCTGGAGCTGGTGGCCATGGCGGGCTTCTATGCCGCTTCCGCTGCAGCAGGCCTGACGGTGGTCTTGGACGGATACGTGTCCGGCGCGGCTGCCTTGATCGCCTCGACGATCGAAAGGGGTCAGACCCCTGTGACAAAGGGGTCTGACCCCATCACCGCCCGCATGATCGCCGGCCACTGCTCGGCTGAGCCGGGCCACCGCCACGTCCTCGCCAAGCTCGGCCTCGCCCCAGTGCTTGACTGGTCGATGCGGCTCGGCGAAGGCACCGGCGCGCTGCTCGCCATGCCCATGCTGGACGCCGCCGCCGCGCTTCTAACCGACATGGCGACGCTGGCCGAGGTGCTGGGCCCGCCACCCAAAGCCTAACTTGCACGCCGCTTGCATGGATCCACGCGACCCATTTGGGAGACCTTGGAGCGCGCGCCTTGCTGATCACCAAACACGCCGTGATGCGGACCGCCCTGTCGGCCATCTACCGCAGCGGCAGCCATCGGCTATTGTCGCCGATCACCAAGGGGCTGGGCGCTGTGTTGATGCTGCACCAGGTGCGTCCCGCGAGCGCTCGCGCCTTCGATCCCAACGGCATTTTACGCGTGACGCCGGAGTTCCTCGACGCCGCCCTCCGCCAGATCAAATCCGAGGGCTACGAGTTCGTCGCCATGGACGAGGCGCAGCGCCGCCTGAGCGCTACGGCTGGCGCAAAACCCTTCGTCGCCGTCACACTCGACGACGGCTACCGCGATAACCTCGTTTACGCCCGCCCCGTCTTTGCGCGCCACAACGTTCCCTATTGCATCTATGTGCCGACCTCGTTTGCCGACGGCCAGGGCGACCTGTGGTGGGAGGGTTTCGAGGCCGCCATCGCGGCAGGCCTGCCCCTCAAAGTGCGCAAGGACGGTGTACGCCAGACCTTCGACTGCGCGACGCCCGAGCAGCAGCGCAAGACCTGGGATGCTCTCTACTGGTGGCTGCGCGGTCCCGACGAGGACCGCACGCGCGCGCTCACACACGATCTCTGCCGCCAGGCCGGCGTGCCCCCCTTCGCCTCTGCGCGCGATATGATGACCTGGGACGAGCTTTCCGAACTTGCCACCGATCCGCTCTGCACCATCGGCGCGCATACGGTGAACCACTATTCGCTGGCCAAGCTGGATGCGGCGCGCTGTTTCGAAGAAATCGCGTCCGGCAAGCAGGGCCTGGAGGACCGCCTCGGCCGCCCGGTGCGGCACATGAGCTATCCATACGGCAGCGCCGCCGACTGCGGTCCGCGCGAATTTGAGCTGGCGAAAGAGGCGGGTTTTGAAACGGGCGTGACGACCTACAAAGGCCTGCTGTTCCCGGCGCATCGCGAGCACATGTTCGGCCTACCGCGCTTGTCGCTGAACGGCGAGTTCCAGGATTTGCAGATGCTGTCAGTGCTGCTGGGCGGCGCGCCGTTCGCGCTGCGCAATGGGTTTAAGCATGTGGCGACGGCGTAGGGCCGTAGGGCGCAATAGGACGCCTCTTCGCGGCCGTATTGCGCCGCAGGAGGTGCGGCCATAGTAGCGGCGCATTACGGCGAAGTGGCCTAATGCGCCCTACGTCGCCCTACGCCTTTGGCTTCAACGTCCACGAAATGATTGCGCCCGCCGGCACGATCCAGATCAGGCCGAAGAAGGCATAGCCGATCCCGGCCCACAGGCTCGGCTTGTCGCCCAGCCAAACGGTCGTCACCGACATCGCCAGGACGAAATAGGCGATGACGAAAGCCACCAGCGCGATGCTGCCGACCAGTTTGCGGGTGCGTGTTGCCATGGCTTACCTCTACTCCGGGAACGCCCGGCGCGCGAGCCCGGATGCCGCGCCATCTCGGCGCATTGTGGGGAGTGGGGTCAAGGGTTCACTGCTCACGCCATGATCGAAACCAACTCGAATTTGCGCTGGCTGCGGCTGTGGCTCTACGCCCTCGCCGCACTGGTCTTGTGCATGGTCGTGGTGGGCGGGGCCACGCGGCTCACCCATTCCGGCCTCACCATCACGGAATGGAAGCCGTTGATTGGCGCCATTCCGCCTTTGAGCGAAGCCGACTGGCAAGCGCTGTTCGCCAAGTACCAGCAGATCCCGGAATACAAGCAGGTCAACTTCGGCATGACCCTGGCCGAGTTCAAGCCGCTGTTCTGGTGGGAGTGGAGCCACCGGTTTCTGGGGCGCTTCGTGGGATTGGTGGCGGGATTGGGGCTCATGTGGTTCCTGGCCATCCCCGCCATCCGGCAGCGCTATTGGAAGCCGCTGGTGGGCATTGTCGCGCTCGGCGCGCTGGAGGGATTTGCCGGCTGGTACATGGTGGCGAGCGGATTGTCAGTGCGAACCGATGTGAGCCAATACCGTCTGACGCTGCATCTCGGGCTCGCCACACTCATTATGGGGTACACGTTCTGGACCGCGCTGGGCGTGGGCCGCGAACGGGCTCAGGTGGGGAGTGGGTTTGCGTCAGGTCTTGCGGTTGCGCTGGTCGCCGCCGTCTACGGACAGATCCTGCTCGGTGGCTTCGTCGCCGGGCTCGATGCGGGGCTCACGTACAATACCTGGCCGCTGATGGACGGCCGCTTTATCCCGCACGGCCTGCACGCCATGAAGCCGCTGTGGGCGAACCCGTTCGAGAACCCCGTGACGGTGCAGTTCGACCATCGCGTGGGCGCGTATCTGGTCGCGCTGCTGGCGCTGTTCAACCATCTGTCGACATGGCGATCAGGTGTCGCCCGCCTGCTGCCCAGCGCCGCGCTGGTGCTGACAGCGGTACTGGCGCAGGTGGCTTTGGGGATCTGGACGCTGTTGGCGGTGGTGCCGCTGCACCTGGGGCTGGCGCATCAGTTCACGGCGATGCTGGTGCTGGCGGCGGCGGTGATTCATCTGCACCGGGTGGTTCGGACGGTTGCGGCGTAGGGCGCAATAGGCGCTTTTTCTTCGCGCCGTATTGCGCCGCAGGGGGTCAACACAACCGCCATCGCCCGTGTGATCCCCCTGCGGCGCAATACGGCGAAGTGGCCTATTGCGCCCTACGCCGCTGTTCCCAACATCAGCCCAATGTTCTGCACCGCCGCGCCCGACGCACCTTTGCCGAGATTGTCGAGCCGGGCGACCAACACCGCCTGTCCGTACACATTGTTACCGAACACGCGCAACTCCATGTTGTCGGTGTCGTTGAGGGCCAGCGCATCCACCTTGCCGCTCTTGACCGCAGCATCGTCTGCCGGCGCGACCGACACCAGTTTGGCTCCGGCGTAGCGCTCCGTGAGCACACGCACCAGATCGGCAGCCTTGGGTTTTCCGGGCAGCGTGTCCAGATGCAGCGGCACACTGACCAGCATGCCCTGGCGGAAATTTCCAACTGACGGAACGAACATCGGGCGGCGCGTCAGGCCTGAGAATGTCTGCAACTCCGGCACATGCTTGTGCTCCAGCCCAAGCCCGTAAAGTTCAAACGCCGCCGCCGTCCCCGCCTCATAGGCCGCGATCATGCTCTTGCCGCCGCCGCTGTAGCCCGACACGGCATTGACCGTGACCGGATGATCCTTGCCCATCAGGCCGGCGTCGATCAAGGGACGGAGCAGTGCAATGGCGCCCGTGGGGTAGCACCCCGGATTGGCGACGCGCCGCGATTGCGCGATGACCTTGGGTTGCGCGGCCGTCAGCTCGGCAAAGCCGTAGGCCCAGCCCGGCGCGACCCGGTGCGCGGTCGAGGCATCGAGAATGCGCGGCCCGGCATTTGGCAGCGAGTCGGCCAACGCCACAGCCTCCTTGGCCGCATCGTCCGGCAGGCACAGCACCACCAGATCGACTTCGGCATAAAGCTTGCGTTTGGCCGCCGGGTTCTTGCGGTCCTCGGGTGCGATGCTGACGAGCTGCATGCCCTTGGCGCCGGCCAGCCGCTCACGAATGCCTAGCCCCGTGGTGCCCGCCTCGCCATCGATGAAGATACTGTGCGTCGCCATGATTGAGATACTTTCGATACAAAACCTGTGGCTACTTATGTTGCCAATATAGATATTTAACCCCTGAGACTCTGCCGCTCGAGACAAAATTCGCAAGTTGTTTCTTAAGCAGCCTGATTGCAACTGCGCGACCTTCATTCGCTGGTCTGACCGCAAGTCGTTCAATCTCGTTCTTGTAGTATTCGATAACTTCAGCCTTGCGAATGTTGACATCGCGGTCGTGCTGAGCCACTCGCCTATCGATCTCGGCCCTAAGAGCATCCCACTCTTTTGGTTTCGACCTTCGCGGAACTGGCACCATGTCGCCGATAAATGTACAGAACGCACCGCAGATCGGACAATTTGCAGTCGTGTCTCGGTTGTCAACTCTGTATACGCTGCGCCGCACACAAGTTCTGCACGAATAGCAGACCCAATTTGCGTTGCGCATGGCACGCCTTCCCTAAGAGTCGAGACGTAGGTTGGGTCAAGCGTTTCAGCGCGACCCAACACTCCACAAGCAGGGCTAGCGGCATAAAGTTGAGTCGCGCAAAGCTTGACCCAACCTACATGAAACCGCCCAAACACAAACGGCCCGCAAGTGCTGCGAGCCGTCGAGATATGCCACTACGGCTCGCGCGCTAGCGCTTGGAGAACTGGAAGCTGCGGCGCGCCTTGGCGTGGCCGTACTTCTTACGCTCGACGATTCGGCTGTCGCGGGTCAGGAACCCGCCCTTCTTAAGGGCGCCACGCAGTTCCGGCTCGAAGTACGTCAGCGCCTTGGAGATGCCGTGACGCACCGCGCCGGCCTGGCCCGAGAGGCCGCCGCCCTTGACGGTGACGACAATATCGAACTCATCGGCGCGAGCGGCCGCGATCAACGGCTGGCGGAGCACCATCTGCAGCACCGGACGGGCGAAATACGCCTTGAAATCCTTGGTGTTGACGGTGATCTTGCCGTGGCCACGCTTGACCCAGACGCGGGCGATGGCGTTCTTGCGCTTGCCGGTCGCGTAGCTGCGACCCTGGGCGTCGACCTTGCGGACGCGCACCGGAGCGCCGATGGACACCGCAGCGGCCTCGCCGGCTGGCGTGGCCTTCAGGGCATCGAGGCCCGTGAGGGTGGTGGTTTCGGGAGTTGCCATGATGCTTACGCGCTCCGCTTATTCTTGGAATTCAGGGCGCCGACATCCAGCGCAACCGGCTGCTGGGCGGCATGGGGATGCGTGTCGCCAGCATAGACTTTCAGGTTGGTCAGCTGCTTGCGGCCGAGTACGCCCTCGGGCAGCATGCGCTCGACGGCCTTCATCAGGATGCGACCGGGGAACTTGCCTTCCATCAGTTTTGCTGGCGTTACGCCCTTGATGCCGCCGGCGAAACCGGTGTGGCGATAGTAGATCTTGTCCGTCATCTTCTTGCCGGTGAACACCACTTTATCGGCATTGATGACCACGATGTTGTCGCCGCAATCCATATGGGGCGTATAGGTCGGCTTGTGTTTTCCACGGAGAATGCGGGCGATGTTGGCGGCGAGGCGCCCGACCACGAGGCCCTTGGCGTCGATCAGCACCCAGGTCTTCTCGATCTCCGATGCTTTGGCGGAGTAAGTTCGCATGGTGTCAGGCTCCAGTGCCTGTTGGTTTCGAAGGGGAATTCTGGGGAGTCGACCCGGCAATGCCCTAAGGCCGATCCGTTAGCGCGGAAACTACTTGCGCTCGTCGATCAAGTCAATGCGCTTAGCGTAGATAAAACACAGCAGATTCAATGGATTAGATTTGAGGTATTATGTTACCACAAAGCATTGCGTGAAAACTCGCCGGTCGCCGAGTGCTCTTGGCGATGCTCGTGGCCGCGCCACCAACCCCGCATTGCGCGTGCCTCCCGTTACGCGGGCTCGTCGTTCAACCCCGATGCATTCTGCAGCTCCAGCAAGATACGCGCCTCGTTCAGGTCCAGCTCGCGCTCGATGCGCCGGCGCGCCTCGTCGGTGATGCGACTCCCCAGATAGGCGTCCGAAATCGCGGCGCGCTCCACGCTTAGCAGCCGGAGCTCGAGCATCCCGGCCTCCGAGACTGGATCCTCCGTCGTCGTCTCATCGACGGTGCTCAGGTGATTGGCACGCCGATCCAGGTGGCGGCGGGTGATCGCTGCTGTCGCCTCCGCCGCTCCGCCGTTGGCTGCCGCATCCTCGACGGCGACGACGACGGCGTCGATGGCTTGGAGCCGCGCCGCAAGCTCGTTGCGCTTGTTGGTCAGCGCCTCGGCGGCGCCCGAGCTTCCCAGCTCAAGCCAGCTTACCACCCAGGGCAAAAGACTGCCCTGCCCGACCAACGTCGCGACGATGACGCAGAACGTGGCAAACAGGATGAGATCGCGTTCAGGAAAGGGTTTGTCTCCGGCTACCAGCGGAATCGAAAGGGCAGCCGCCAAGCTGACGACGCCCCGCAGTCCAGTGTAGCCGATCAGAAACACCGGTTGCCATCCAGGGTAGGGATCGCGCTTGCGCAAACTGGGCGAAAGGAATCGCGGCAGGTAAGTCGCTGGAAACACCCAGATAAACCGAACCACGACAATCGTCAGACTTACCAGCAGTCCGGCCAGCAGCAAGCGGTGCCAGCCCTCACCTGTCAGACCGGCGGCGAGATGTTTGGCTTGCAGGCCAGTCAGGAGAAAGACCAAGGATTCGATCGCCCAGGTGACGAGATCCCAGATGAAGAACCCTTGCAGGCGCGTGGCCGGGCGGATCTGGTCGCGGCCGTGCCAGGACACCCAAAGCCCTGCGGCGACGCAGGCGATGACGCCCGATCCGCCCAGTTCATGCGGCATCCAAAACGCGAGGAACGGTGTGCTCAGGGCCAGCAACACTTCGGCACGCGGTTCGTTGCCCCAGTGGCGCAAGGCGAGCATGACCCAACCGACCGCCGCCCCGTAGAGGCATTCGCCGATGACGATGACGGCGAAGCTGAGACCGGCGTCCAGAAACGAAAAAGTCCCGGTGATGACGACGTTGACGGCAAGGCTAAAAACCACCAGCGCGGTGGCGTCGTTGACCAGGCTTTCGCCCTCGAGCACGGTGAGGAGCCTTCGGGGCAACTGCCAGCGGCGCAAGATCGCCATCGGTGCCACCGCGTCGGGAGGCGAAACGATGGCGCCGAGGACAAAGCCCACGGCCCACGGAATCCCGAAGGCGTAGTGGACGACGGCGGCGACTGCGCTTGCGGTGAACAAGACGCAGCCGATGGCGAGCAGCAGGATCGGCCGTAGGTTAGACCTGAACCCGCGCCAGCTCATGCCGACCCCGGAGGCGTAGAGGAGTGGCGGCAACAGCAACAACAGGACGACTTGAGGATCGAGGATGACGTCGGGCACGCCCGGCATGAACGACACGAGGATGCCGACACACAGCGCCAGGATCGGCGACGACAGGTCCAGCCGGCGTGCTCCGACGCTGAGCACGGCGGTCAAGAGGGCGAGGCCGAGGATGAGCAGCAGCCAGGACATTTCCATGGCGGCAGATTAGGCGGCTCAACCGGAACATGGAAGGTGGTTTATCGAGACCACGCCCACTGCTTACCGCTTCCCCCGCACCGCCCGCGTCCCAGGCCGGCCCGCCGTGCTGCGCCCGGCCGCTTTCGCCGGCGCGCCCTTGGGCCAGAACTCCTCCGCCTCCTGTACCCGGCTCCCCTTAACCGCCCGCCCCGCGCGCGCCACCGCCGCCTCGACGTCGGACTGCCGCGCCATGGGATCGTCCATCACGGCCAGCTCCACCTGACGCAGCCGCTTGACCTCGTCGCGCAAGCGCGCCGCCTCCTCGAACTCCAGATCGGCGGCCGCATCCTTCATGCGCTTTTCCATGTCGGCGATGACGGCGGCGAGGTTGTGCCCGGCCTGCGGGCCTTTCTCGCCCTTCTTGAAGCCAACGCCGGCGTCCACCGTGACGTGGTCGCGCTCGTACATGGAGTCCATGACGCTGGAAATGTCGCGCTTGATGCTCTCGGGCGTGATGCCGTGCTCGGTGTTGTAAGCGACTTGCTTTTCGCGCCGCCGATCCGTCTCGGCGATGGCCCGCTCCATCGACCCAGTCATATGGTCGGCATAGAGAATGACTTTTCCATCGACGTTGCGCGCGGCGCGGCCGATGGTCTGCACCAGGGATGTCTCTGAACGGAGGAAGCCTTCTTTGTCCGCATCCAGAATGGCGACCAGCGCGCATTCCGGAATGTCGAGGCCCTCGCGCAAAAGATTGATGCCGATCAGCACGTCGAATGCGCCCAAGCGCAGATCGCGGATGATCTCTATGCGTTCCAGAGTCTCGATATCCGAGTGCATATAGCGCACGCGAATGCCCTGCTCGTGCATGTATTCCGTCAGATCCTCGGCCATGCGCTTGGTCAGGGTCGTAATCAGCGTGCGATAGCCTGCGAGCGAGACCTGCCGCACTTCGTCGATCACATCGTCGACCTGCGTGCGGGCGGGACGGATTTCCACCGGCGGGTCGATCAGACCCGTGGGACGAATGACCTGTTCCACAAACACGCCGCCGGTCTGGTTCAGCTCCCACGCGCCGGGGGTCGCCGAGACGTAAACCGTCTGCGGTCGCATAAGATTCCATTCTTCGAATCGCAGGGGGCGGTTGTCGATGGCCGACGGCAGGCGGAACCCGAACTCGGCCAGTGTCGCCTTGCGATTGAAGTCGCCCTTGAACATGGCGCCGAGCTGGCCAATCGTGACGTGGCTTTCGTCGATGAACACCAGCGCGTTATCAGGCAGATATTCGAACAGCGTCGGCGGCGGTTCGCCCGGTGCGCGACCCGTCAGATAGCGCGAATAGTTCTCGATGCCGGCGCAGGCGCCCGTGGCCTGGATCATTTCCAGATCGAACTGCGTGCGCTGCTCCAGGCGCTGCGCCTCCAGCAGCCGGCCGGCATCCTTGAACTCGGCCAGCCGCACCTGCAGATCGTGCTCGATGCGCCGCACCGCCTGCTCGAGCGTCGGTTTGGGCGTGACGTAATGCGAATTGGCGTAGATTTTTATCGTCGGCAGCTCGGCCGTCTTGTGCCCCGTCAGCGGATCGAACTCCGTAATGCTTTCGATCTCATCGCCGAACATCTGGATACGCCAGGCCCGGTCCTCGAAATGCGACGGGAACAGATCGACGGTATCGCCACGCACACGGAACATGCCGCGAACGAAATTCTGCTCGTTGCGCTTGTACTGCAGCGCGACCAGATCGCCGAGCAGCTGCCGCTGGCTGATGCGCTCGCCCTTCTTGAGGGCGAACGTCATGGCCGAGTAGGTCTCGACGTCGCCGATGCCGTAGATGCACGACACCGAGGCGACCACGATGACGTCGTCACGCTCGAGCAGCGCGCGCGTCGCGGAATGCCGCATACGGTCGATCTGCTCGTTGATCGAGGATTCTTTCTCGATGTAGGTGTCGGTACGCGGAACATAGGCTTCGGGCTGGTAGTAGTCGTAGTAGGAGACGAAATACTCGACGGCGTTGTCCGGGAAGAAACTCTTGAATTCGCCGTAGAGCTGCGCAGCAAGCGTCTTGTTCGGAGCCAGGATCAGCGCGGGACGTTGCGTGCGCTCAATGACATTGGCCATCGTGAACGTCTTGCCCGAGCCGGTGACGCCGAGCAGCACCTGGTCGCGCTCCTTGGCTTTCACCTGCGCCACCAATTCCGCGATGGCGGTAGGCTGATCACCTTTGGGCTCGTAAGGCGAGACCACGCGCAACGCAATGCCGCCCTCGGATTTATCCGGACGCGGCGGCCGATGCGGCGTGAAGTCGTCGGACACCGGCAATTGCTCGGGCCTCAGATGCTCCAGCCCCTCGCGCGGCCCGCCCGAAATCTTCGGATCGGCGCGCATTTTCAGTTCGGTGTTGGACATTTTGCGCGGCGCGGGCGCCCGGCGCGGCCCGACGGCCGGCTCCGGCACATCCAGCGCGCCAAGGATCGGGCTCTGCTCGTTGTCCGCCAACCCGGGCGTATTGGCAGCCGTCTCCACCGGCGGCTGCACCGGCTTGCCCGATTTTGCCTTGCCGCGCGATTTCTTGGCGGGCGCGAAGCCGCCGTCTTGGCGTGAGTGTCCCATTTCGATAGCGTAGCGCGTCAGGCCGCAGGCAGCAATCAGCGGCAAGGAGAACTGCAACGATGAAAACCTACCACGGAAGTTGCCATTGTGGTGCAGTCCGGTACGAGGCTGACATTGATTTCACGTTGGGCACCAACAAATGCAACTGCTCGATCTGTCGCAAGACCCGCAACTGGAACGCAATCATAAAACCTGACGCGTTTCGTCTGCTTACCAGCGAAAATGCACTGGCCGACTATCAGTTCGGCACCCTGAGCGGGCACCATCTGTTTTGCAAGGTATGCGGTGTGCGGACATTTGCGCGCGGCCACGTCAAGGAAATCGGTGGCGATTACATCGCCGTACAAGTGGGTACGCTCGACGATGCAACACCTGCCGAGCTTGCCCTGGCCGCGATCCGATATGCCAACGGTCGAGACAACGACTGGATGAATGAGCCAGCCGAAATCCGACACCTCTGACCGAAGGCTCAAGCAACAAAAGCGGGCGCGGCGGATCCGGCGCCACGCCCGCTTTCTGACTGCAAGTCCGGGGATAGGACTCGCGGTTCAACTTTCCTGCAGCGCGAAACGCTTAGCCCTTGGGCAGCAGCACGTGGTCGATGACGTGGATGACGCCATTGGACTGGAACACGTTGGCGATGGTGATGTGGGCCTTACCGCCGTTGGCGTCGACCACGTCCCAGCCGTCCTTGCCGTCGGACTGGATGGTGATCATGCCGCCGTTCACGGTCTTCAGCTCAACCTTGCCGCCCATTTCCTTGGCCTTGGCGGCCAGATCTTCGGCGGACATCTTGCCAGCCACGACGTGATAGGTCAGTACGCCGGTGAGATTGGCCTTCATTTCAGGCTTCAGCAGGCTGTCGACGGTGCCGGCCGGCAGCATGCCGAAGGCGTCGTTGGTGGGAGCGAACACGGTGAACGGGCCGGCGCTCTTGAGCGTGTCGACCAGGCCAGCGGCCTTGACAGCGGCGACCAGCGTCGTGTGGTCTTTGGAATTCACGGCGTTGTCGATGATGTCCTTGGAGGCCATCATGGGCGCGCCGCCAACCATCACGTCGGCCGCGAAGCTGGCCGGGACGACGGCGGTGGAGAAGGCGAGGCCAGCGGCGATGATGGCGGCCTTGGCGACTGAGTTGAGAATACGCATTGGGGTAAGTCCTCCGGGTGGGTGTCTTGCGCTCCGTTGTGGAGCTGACATGGAAACGGGAGGAAAAGGCCTTTGGATCGGAGCCGGCTGGTAACGTTTTGTTCAGGTTTCGTGAGTGATCCAAACGGCGGACGGCGAGGCGCTGGCCCAGAAACAAAAACGGACAGTTCCACGAGGGAACTGTCCGCTGAGCACAGGCGAGGCAGGAGGGGGAGGGCCCCGCTATGCCATTCAGAAGACCTTACGATTTCGGCAGCAGCACGTGGTCGATGACGTGGATCACGCCGTTGGATTGGAACACGTTGGCGATGGTGATGTGTGCCGTGCCGCCGCTCGAGTCCATGACGTTCCAGCCGCCCTTACCGTCCGACATCAGCGTGATGATGTCGCCTTCCACGGTTTTCAGTTCGACCTTGCCGCCCATGGCCTTGGCCTTGGCCGCGATATCGTCAGCCGACAGCCGGCCGGCTACCACGTGATAGGTCAAGATGCCCGTGAGCTTGCCCTTGTTCTTGGGTTTCAGCAGCGTCTTGACGGTGCCCTTCGGCAGCATGTCGAAGGCGGCGTTGACGGGCGCGAACACCGTGAAAGGACCTGCGCTCGACAGCGTTGGGACGAGGCCAGCGGCCTTGACGGCAGCGACCAGGGTCGTGTGGTCCTTGGAGTTGACGGCGTTCTGAACGATGTTTTTGGTGGGATACATCGCAGCGCCACCGACCATGACGGTATCATCAGCAAAGGCGAGCGGGGCGACGGCGGTCGAGAGCATGAGGCTGGCGGCGAGCAGGCCGGCTTTGGTCAGGGTGCTAAAAATGCGCATGGGAAGTTCCTCCGGGTGTTTGGTGCTCCGCTTGGGGAGCTGATGGAGAAACGGGAGGAAATGGCTCTTGGATCGGAGGGCGGTGGTCACGATAAATTTGGATACTGCTGGTGATCCAAATGGGGGCCGCGATTTTCTCCTCTCCCCCTTTTTAGGAGAGAGGATGTCGCCCGAGCGCGTCAGCGTGAGGAACCAGCGACAGGTAAGGGGCATCCGCTTGCTCCGTACTCGTTGCGACAAGTGCGGAGCTAGCGGCTGCCCCTCACCGACCGCGTGGCTCTTGCCTCCCCAAAGGTCGGCTGCGAGACGCGGTCTCCTCTCCCCCAACGCAGAAAAAGCGTTGGGGGAGAGGAGGTTCCGTCGCTCAATTCGCAAACCGGAAATGCAGCACGTCGCCATCGGCGACGACATACTCCTTGCCTTCAAGGCGCATCTTGCCGGCTTCCTTGGCGCCGACCTCACCCTTCAGCGTCACGTAGTCCGTATACGCAATTGTTTCCGCGCGGATAAAGCCTTTTTCGAAGTCGGTATGGATCACCGCCGCTGCCTTGGGCGCTTTGGTGCCGGTCGTGATGGTCCAGGCGCGCGCCTCTTTTGGGCCAACAGTGAAATAGGTGATGAGGCCAAGCAGCCCGTACCCAGCGCGGATCATGCGGTTGAGCCCGGTCTCTTCCAGGCCCAGCGCGCCGAGAAAATCCTTTTGCTCTTCGGCCGGCAGCTGCGCCACCTCGGCCTCGATCTTGGCCGAAATAACCACGGCCGCGGCACCATTCAATTTGGCCCAGTCCTCGACCTTTTTCGAGATCGCATTGCCCGCCGCTGCGGACGCTTCTTCTACATTGCAAACATAAAGCACCGGCTTGCCGGTCAGCAGCTGCAGCATGCGGAAGCCCGGCTTTTCCTCATCGGTAATGTCAGCGGTGCGGGCGGCCTTGCCGTCGGCCAACACGGCGATAACCTTTTCCATCAGCGCGACGGTCGCCTTGGCGTCCTTGTCGCCGCCCTTGGCCTTCTTATCCAGCGGGCTCTTGCGCTTCTCCAGACTTTCTAAATCAGCCAGCATCAGCTCCGTCTCGACCGTCTCAGCGTCCGCCAGTGGATCGATCTTGTTCTCGACGTGCGTGACGTCGTCATCGATGAAGCAACGCAGCACGTGCGCGATGGCGTCGCATTCGCGGATGTTGCCCAGGAACTGATTGCCAAGCCCCTCGCCCTTGGACGCACCGCGCACCAGGCCCGCGATATCGACAAAGGTCAGCCGCGTCGGGATGATCTGCGCCGACTTGCCGATCACGGCCAGGGCATCCAGCCGAGGGTCCGGCACACCGACGTCGCCGACATTGGGCTCGATGGTGCAGAACGGGTAGTTGGCCGCCTCCGCCGCCGCTGTCTGCGTCAGCGCGTTGAACAGGGTCGATTTGCCAACATTGGGCAAGCCGACGATACCGCATTTGAAACCCATGATGGTCTTGCGTCTTTTCTGTAGCTGCTCCGGCTGGCTCACGGCAAGCCAAGCAGCATATTGCTCGGTGACCGGATTGGACATCCGCACGCCCGATGCCTCGTGAACTGCGGTAATATCCGGGTTCACGATCGTCCAGCAACTGGCGCGCTGCGCCGTCGCCAGCATCAGGCTGTCCAAGCCTCTATAGATGGTTTCGGCCCGAACGGTCCAGGCGTGCTTTGTGCGACGACCTTATCGCCCTGCCGCCACGCCCTCGGCCCAGGCGCCGCCACCGCTGCGCGCCAAGCCCGGCAACATATCCAGGAACGGCAGGGCGGCGCTGTCGACGCTGTCCATGGACACGGCGCTGTAGCCGCAATTGGAATCCGCAGCCACCGGCTGCGAAATGGCGTCGCTGAACAACGTGCCCTCGTGCCAGAAATAGGTGATCGTGGTCTGATAGGCCGACTTGACCGGCGGACCGGGCATCTTCAGCACACTTTGCGTTGTCGCCACCACGCCGGCCACTTCACGCCGGGCGATCGAGCGCTGCAATTGGCGGTCATCGAGCATGTCCTGCAAGACGCCGCTGGCTTCGCCGATCAGCTCTTCGCCCATCATTTTCGCCAGACCCGGACGCTTCTCCAGCGCCGGTTTGGACGCCGCCAACAGAATCAGCCGCGGCGTGCAGGACAGTGCGCGCGGCACCGGGCACATCTGCACGGCGCTGAGCAGCGAGCGCAACATCGATCCCGGCGGCTCCCAGCCGAGATCGCGCAGACGCTTTTGTTGCGCGATGGATGGATTGTCGTCGCCGCGCTCCCAGCGCGACACGGTGCGCTGCGACACGTTCAGCTCGTCGGCGAGCTGTTGCTGACTATAGCCCGCGCGCAAGCGAACACCGCGCACAACCCCGCCCCAGTGACCCATGGTCCGATCCTCCCCAAGCCGTCAGCCGCTCTTAGACGTTGAGCCGTCGTCGTCCCCCCTGATAAGTAATCTCCGCGACCGTAATGAGGCCGAACCTGATCGAGAGCCAGGCACGGCCGGAACAGATAACCTGGAGCACTATTGGGGGGTTCCAGGTTCTAGCGCGGTCGCTCGCAGGGCGGCTGGTGGCTTGGCTGCGTCGAGCCACCAGCCTTGCCCCGCCCGCGGGACACCCGATACTTACGTGGAAACCGTAGTAGCGTCCATCGTCCCACCCTTGCGACATATTAGCCACAGCGCCGCCGCATTGGACTTGCAAAGTCGACGTTCGTTGCGTGTTGATCTGAATACGCCGAGTCGGGCTGTGCTGGTGGTGTCGCGGGCGCTTGTAATGCCATGACGGGCTTGGTTATAAGGTCCCAGACTAAAGGGTGGCGCAGCGCCGTTGATGCGGCATGGCGTCGATCGGCGATCAGGTGGGCGACGATCTAGGGGCTGTGACCCGCTCGTCGCAAGCAGGCAGGGTTTTGCGTTGGCCGGACGGAACACAGGGCCGCAGAGCGAAGGTCGCCTCAGACGTTGCAGGTTGCATCGGCAGGCGCCGGAACCGTTCGGGATCCGCTTGCCTTGGCAGGGCAATCTGACGGCGCAACTAGCGAATGAAACTGCGGCGGGGGTGATATCAGCCTTCCGTTGTCAGCAGATGGACAGCGCCGCAGTGCGCAATTGGGGAGCGCGTTAGCATGAGATGCAGACCGTTGCGCTGGCTGTTCGGCCTGCCAGTCCTCGCGCTCATCGCCGCCATCGCGCTGCTCGGCGAGCTTCCCCACATCAAGGCCGATCTTAAGGACCGCGCCGATGCCGCCTTGCAGGATGCCGGCCTCGGCTGGGCGCGCCTGGATCTTGATGCGCGCGACGCCCATGTGTCCGGCACAGCGACCAATGATCGCGAACAGGTCGCCGCTGTCGAAGCGGTAAGAAACATCTGGGGCGTCCGTATCGCTGAAGATGGGACCAGCCTTATCGAAGCCTTACGGCCTTATCTCTGGCAGCTGGCGCGCAACGGCAAATCGATCGACGTCAGCGGCTATGCTGATAGCGACGCCAATCGAAGCGCGGTCGCGGCGGCGGCTGTCGGACCTTTGCGTGGTTTGTCACTAACGCAAAATCTCAAACTGGCGCGCGGCATGCCGCAGCGTGAGCAATGGCTGCTTGCGGTCGAATATGCCTCGAAATTGAGCGCAGGCCTCTCCAAGGGCAGCGCCAAGCTGGAGGATTTGAGTCTGAGCATCAGCGGCGAGGCGGCAAGCCCGCAGGCCTATGCCGGCATCCTCGATATGTTGACCAACAAGCGCCCGCCGGGCCTTGAAATTGCGCTGGCGCAGATCAAGCCGCCCGTGGTCAGTCCCTATCTCTGGGGCGCGACCTGGGCCAATCGCACGTTGATATTGGACGGTTATGTGCCGGACGCCAAAACCCGCCAGACGGTGCTCGATGTTGCCGACGGTTTGTTCCCAGGCGCCACGATCTCCGACAAGATGCTGCTGGCGAGCGGCGAACCGGGGCAATACGGCCCAACCCTTGACCAGGCCTTAAAGGGCTTGGCGCAATTGGAGAGCGGCAAAGCGACCTTAAGCAGCGCCCGGGCCGATCTGCGCGGTATTGCGGTGGAGCAGGAGACTGCCGAAAGAGTGACGGAAGCGTTCCGATCCGGCGCGCCGTCGGGCATTGTCGCGACCCAGAGCGTCACCTTCCGCAAGGCGCGCTTGGCCGTCGCCAAACCCTATCTTTGGTCCGCCGAGTTTTCCGGCAAAGATCTGCTGATGGAAGGTTTTGTTCCGGACGACAACACCAAACGGGACCTGGCTGCCTTTGCGTCTGGCCGTTTCAAGGGCGCGCGCATTACGGATCGGACGGCCATAGCGGCCGGCGTGCCCGCTGGCTTCGCCGCCGCCGCCATGGCGGGCTTGCAGAACCTGGCCCGGCTCGACCGTGGCAAGGCGCGGCTGGTCGACAACACCATCGATCTCAGCGGTCACGTCGCCGACAAGACCGTCGCTGACGGGTCCCAGACCGACTTCGACGCAACGGTCCCGCCGGGATACGCGAGTTCGGCGAGTGTGACGTTCGATCCGCCAAAGATTGTCGAGCAGCCAGTCGCAAAACTGGAACCGCCGAAGATCGTCGAGACGCCAAAGCCGGTGGACAAGCCCAAGGTAGTGGAGACGCCAAAGCCAATCGAAAAGCCGAAGCCGCCCGAAGTCGCCAAACCGGTTGACAAGCCAAAAGTCGCCGCCGTTCCGAAGCTCGTACCCAAGTCGCCGGAGCCCTATCTGTGGGACGCCGTGGTTGAGAATGGCCGCATCGTCCTCACCGGCTCGGTCCCCAATCAGGAAGCGCGCGATCTGGTCCTCAGCCTGGTGGCCAGCCGCTTCAGTGGCATCACTGTCATCGACAACATGGTGACGGGGGGCGCCTTGCCCGCCTCCAATGACGATTGGCTGCATGGCATCGACGCCGGCCTGAAGGCCATTGCTGATCTCGGCGGCGGTCGCGCGCGCCTGAAGGACCGCGCCCTGAGCGTGACCGGCGTGACGCGTGACAAGGCGATGCCGGACTATGTCGCGGAATCGCTGCGCCTTGCGATCCCGGCGGGCTTTGCGTCTGACTCGCAGGTCGATTATCAAGCCCCGCCAGCGCCAAAACCTTACATGACCACGCTGCAGTATGACGGCTTGAAGGTGGCGGTGGATGGCGATGTGCCCGACGAGGCCTCGCGCGCAAAGTTGTTGGCGCAGCTCAAGCCGCTGTTCCCGGAGCGGGAATTCAACGACCGCACGTCGATCCGCACCGGCGCACCCGAAGGTTGGTTGCAGGCGTTGACGCAGGGGCTGGCGCCGCTGTCGAAACTGGATACCGGACAGCTCATCTTGCGCGATCGGGCGCTGATCCTGTCGGGAACAACTGAGGACGAAAAGATCCT
The DNA here is from genome assembly GCA_031393505.1 of Hyphomicrobiaceae bacterium. Lineage (GTDB taxonomy): Bacteria > Pseudomonadota > Alphaproteobacteria > Rhizobiales > Hyphomicrobiaceae > JANYHF01. The sequence goes on from JANMVX010000169.1 coordinate 56,211, forward strand.
GGCGTCTGCTCGCCAGAAGGTCACCACGGTGCTGCCAAAGGGCTACCAAGGCTCCGACCAGCTGGTCTACGTGGCGCCGCCCGCGCCCGATCCCAAACTGCTGGCCCAGAAGCAGGACGAGAGCAAATACGACGTCAAGAAGCTGCTGAAACAGGCCAGTCCGTTGACGGCGCCAGAATGCCAGGCGGTGCTCAACTCTGTCATCCGCGGCAAGGCGTTCTTCGCCAGCGCCCGCGCCGATCTCGACCAACGCGCAGCGACGGCTTTGAACTCGGTGGTCGTGCTGGCCAAACGCTGCACGGGAACGCGCGTTGAGGTGGCCGGCCATACCGACAGCGATGGGGCGCCGGCGTTCAACAAGCGCCTGTCTGAACGGCGCGCGCAATCGGTGGTCGACTATCTGAAACGGCAGGGCATCGAGGCTGGCCGCCTGAATGCGGTGGGCATGGGTCAAGAGCAGCCGATCGCTCCCAACGATACCGCCAACAACAAGGCCAAGAACCGGCGCATCGATATCACGGTTTCGCAAGGCAACGGCTGAAAACGGGCTGGGCCTTGGCGTTCGGCTGCGTGGAGGACGAAGAGATGGACTTTCTGTTCTTGAAGTTGTGGCCCTACCTGGTCTTGTCCGGGATCTGGGGCGGCATCATAGGCTACTGGGCCTGCTCTGGCCGTGCGCCGCGGGACGAGATGTAATTGGGTTTTGACGGGCGGGTCAGGGGACTGGACCGCAGCAGGCAGGCTTTGGGGTGGAGAGCGTCGGCATGACTTATTTCCTGCTGCAATCGGGGGCGATGTTCCTGGCAGCGTTTTTCATCGGTTGCTGGTGCGGCTGCTTCATCAGGAGCGCCATGCGCAGCCGAGAGGCCGACTATGTCCCGGCTTTGGCCCCCGCCCCCGCGCCGCGTGCGCCCCTTCCTGCACCCGCGCCGGTGATGCGCGTACCCGAGCCCGCACCGCCAATCGCCCCACCCCGGCCCGTTCCGACAGCCGCACCCGTGACGCCGCCGCGCCCGCAGGCGCCCGTCGCCGCCACGCCCGCACCCGGTACGCGCGTGGCGCCGGAGGTGGTCGCGGCCGCAACCGCTGTGGCGGCCGCCCAAGCGCTACGTCCGTCGGTTCAGGTCGACGATCTCAAGCGCATCAAGGGCATCGGCCCCGAACTGGAAATGAAGCTAAATGAGGCCAGCATCCGCCGCTATGCCGAGATCGCCAGCTGGACGCCCGCCGATGTCGCCCGCGTCAACCGTATGATCGGCCAGGACGGCCGCATCCAACATGAGAACTGGGTCGAGCAGGCGCAGATTCTCGCCCGAGGCGAGGAGACGGCCTTTTCGCGCCGCATGGATCGCCGCGAAGTCGCCGATGGCCGCAGCGAAACCTGGACGCCGACCGCGCCGAGCGAAGTCGCCCGCCAGGCCGCCAGCGCGGCGCAGACGATGGCCCGGCCAGTCGTGGAGCCGGTGCGCGCACCCGTTCCGCCGGTCGCTGCGTCAGTCGCCCCGGCAATCGCCGTTGGCGCCGCTGCTGCGGCCGCCGCGGCAATTGCCGCTTCGACGACCGCCTCGGCCCGTCAGGCAACAGCGCCGTTGCCGCCCGCGACGCAGACGCCGCCTGTCGCCCCGCCCCGCCCCGCAGTGCCGCCAGTTGTCGTCACCCCGGTCGGCACATCGCCCATTTCGATGCGCCCAGCGTCCGGACAGGGCAATCTGCGGCGCTTCGTGCGTTTGGCCGCCCCCGAGGGCAAACCTGACAGCATCAGCCTGATTTCCGGAGTTGGTGAAAAAGTGGCGGGCGAGCTGAACCGCTATGGCATCTATCACTACTGGCAGCTGGCCGCGATGGGGCCGGACGACATCGAATATCTGGAGTCGCGCTTGGGATTGAAGGGCCGCATCCGGCGCGAAGAGTGGCAGGAACAGGCGCGCGAGTTGATGGCCGGCAAACCGCCCCGCGGCCTGTTGGATCGCGCCCGCGCTGGTCAAACCGTCGAGGCTGCGCCGGTGGCCCCCCCGACACCGGCGCCCGTTCAGGCGGCCGCGCCAGCGCCCACCCCCGTCGCCAAACCAGCGCCCGTAGCTCCGCCGCCAGCAGCGCCGGTGCAAGTAGCGCCGGTGCAAGTAGCGCCCGTGGTTCAGACGCCGCCCCCGGTCGCCAAACCATTGCCCGTCAAGGCCGATGACCTCGGCTTGATCTCAGGCGTCGCCGACAAATTGGCGGGCGAACTCAACGGCGTCGGGATTGTGAGCTTTGCTCAGCTCGCGGCGTTGAAATCCGACGAGGTCGATCAGCTCGAGTCACGCCTGGGTCTGCGTGGCCGCATCCGTCGTGAGGAATGGCAGGAACAGGCGCGCGAATTGATGGCCGGCAAGCCGCCGCGCGGAGCGCTTGATCGCGCACGGGCTGCGCAAATCACGCAGGAAACTGCGCGACCGGCGAGCCCAGCGACGCCGCCCCCTGCCATCGTGGCGACGCAGCAAAGTCCTGCGCGAACGCCAGCGACGCCGCAGCCCGCGCCGGCTCCTGCCCCGGTCCAAGCGGCGGCGGCGCCGCCGCCCAGACCCGTCGTGCAGACGCCGTCCGCCGTTGTGCCGGCGGTTCCGGTTCAAAAGGCGCCCGAGGCTCCCGTCTCGCAGCCTGCCCCGGTTGCGCCGCCCATAGTAACTGGCGTTGCGGCGGCAGCGGCTGCCGCCGGAGCGGCGATTGTGGGAGCGACGGCTGCTGTCGTCGCAGCCAAGCCTGTGGTGCCCGCGGCGTCAGCCCCTGCACCGATTCCGCCTGCGCCGGTCCAAGCGGCTCCGGCCACTCCTGCGGTCACCGATCCGGCATTGAGCGACCCCAACTGGCAGCCGCGCTCGCGCGCCAGCAACACCGCCGCGCGCGGCCCCCGCAATGATCTCAAACGCATCAAGGGCATTGGCGTCGTGATCGACAAGAAGCTCGAGGCGATGGGCATCACGACCTACGAGCAGATCGCGGCCTGGACCACGGCCGATATCGACAAGGTCAGCAACGCCCTCGACTTCAAGGGCCGCATCGAGCGCGAGCAATGGGTGCAGCAGGCCCGCATCCTGAGCGGCGGCGGCCAGACGGATTTTTCCCGCCGCATGGATCGTGGGGATGGGGTGGTGTGAAGGTAGGCAGTAGTGAAAGAATCAGTTTCTGCCTACTGCCTCACTGCCTACTCTTCAATCTTCCGCCCACATCCTCAACAAATTCGCACTCGTCTTCGACATCAGGTCAAACTCGCGGCTCTTGCCTTCGCGGGTGAAGAGCGAGCGGCGCGCGGTCTCCAGATCGAACAGCAGCTCGCGCTGCTCTGGGAACCGCAGAAAACTGCGCACCCATCCCACCACGGCCAGGCGCACGCCGCGCGTGACGGGCGCGACCCGGTGTAACGATCCCGAGGGATAGGCCACCAGTGCGCCCGCTGGCAGCTTCACATCCTCTTCGCCCGACGCTGACTCGATCACCAGTTCGCCGCCGTCGTAGCTGTCAGGATCGGCGAGAAACAACGTGAACGACACATCCGAGCGCAGGCCGCCCATTAGCGCGTCGTCGACATGTGTGCCGTAGCTCATGCCCGGCTGATAGCGGCTGATGGTCAGCGGCGACAACTTCTTGGGCCGCACCGCCAGCTGGAACACCTCGTTCTCGGCAATCTTGGCCGCCAGCATCTGCTTGATCGGCTCGGCCTTGGCGTCGCCGCGCGGCACCTGCTGGTTTTCCTTCACCAGCCGCGCCGACCAGCCGGCCGTTGTGCGCCCGTCCTCGAACGGCAGCGCTGTGAGGGCGGCCTGCACCTCGGTCAGCGTGGCGGCGTCGAGGATGTTTGCAATCTGGATGAGCACGGATAACCTCTTGGGTTCTGAGGCAAACTTACGAATCGATGCCACCTTGGCAACGTTGCGCGAGTATGTCAGAAGGCGTCCAGCAGGCCAATGACGCTACGGAGAGCCCCATATGCGCAGCAAGATCTGGTTGGGCGTAGGACTGGTTGTGGTCACCGGCTCGGCCGCTACGGCGCAACCGGTTGCCGAGCGCGCCGCCATCACATCGGTTGCCCCCAGCGGCCTGGCGCTCGCCGCCGCCGATACCGTGAAGGCGCTACCTGCCGGCCAGGGCGGCGAAGGCGGTGAAGCCGGGGCAGCGGCCAATCTCGACGCCAAGTCAGACGCGGCCTACGCCGCCTCGCTGGCCGAGATCAAGGCGTTGGTCATGCTGAGCTCCGCGCTGGTTTCGGCCCATGACGGCGCGGCCGCCTCGGACCGTTTGCAGCACGCCCAGGATGAAGTTTATCCGCGTGTCGCCGCTTCTTTTGAAGCCCGCAAAACAAGTCCGTTCGCCGACGAATTGAACGCGCTGATTGCCGCGACCAAAGGGGAAAAAGACAGATTCTTCACCGCCCAAGGGGCACTGCTGAAAAGGATCGCCGCCGCCGAACCTGCCGCTCCTGGGGGCAAGGCGCCGATCAATCAGACCGTCGCCGTTCTGATCGGATTGCTCAAGTCGGCGGCGGTGGAATATGGCGAGGCGCTGGACGGCAAGACGGTCAAGTCGTTGCCGGAATATCAGTACACATATGCTTTCGTTCACGCTGCCGCAGGCACATTGGAGGAAGCGCGCCCTGCGTTGGCCGCCAAAGATGCTGCGGCCCTAAAGGCGGTGTCCGACGGTATCGCAACTCTGACAGCCACCGTCGCCGGGGTTGTGCCGGCGCCCAAAACCTTGATCGCCAGCGACGCGTTCTCGGCGCTCATATCGCGCATCGAACTGAAGGCGTCGCGGTTTACGAATTAGGGCTTGATCGGAACGCCCCCGGGTCGCATCCCAGCTACGGACGTCGGCGCCTGCTATGTTGATTGCTATAAGAACCGCTGGCGGAACGCCCCAGGCGCAGCTTTGAACCGTTGCTCGAACGCCTGGTAAAAGCGCGACAGCGATCCGAACCCGCTCTCGAACGCGATCTGCGTCACCGGCCGATCGGTCGCCACCAGCATGGAGCGCGCGGTATCGAGACGATGGCGGACGATCGACTGGTTGATGGTCAGGCCAACCTCGCGGCGGAACACCGTCATGGCGTAGTTGGGATGCAGGCCCACCGCCTTGGCCACGTCGGCTACCGCGATATCGTCGTGGGCGTGCTCGCCGATGAAACGCACCATTTTCTCGACGTGCAGCACGCGCTCTTCGTCGTGGCCGCCGCCCTTGGGCGCGACGACCGCCAGCTTGCGCAGATCGCGCCAGCCCTCGCGGTCGAGACGGCGCACGCGTGCGGACAGTTCATCGCGCACGATTTCGGCTGCCTGCGCGTCGCCCGCCAGCAGTTCCTCACGCCAACGCATAAATACTTCGGCATCATACGGACGGATTTCCAGCGCCTCGATCATGCCGCCGCGCAGCACGGCGCCGCGCAAGCGGCTGAGCGTGGGCAGCGACATCAGCACCGAGATCGGGACATAGAGGCAGACAAAGCGCGTTGGCTCCAGCTTGTCGACCACCTGGTGCGGAATCATGCCCCAGAAGATGGCGAGCCGCCCGGCGCCCAGCGTCATCTTCCAACCGTCGAACCAATAGGTCATCTCGCCTTCGAGCACGAAATTGAGCTCGACCTGGCTGTGCATGTGGGTCGCGGGCATGCGCATCACGTCCAGCGAGGCGCCGGCGCAAAAGCTGTGGTCGCCGAACACCACCATGGGATGGCCGGGCGCGCCGTCGGGATGAGCGGGGACGCTTTCATCCAGGCCCCTGCGCGCCTGGTTCTTGCGATAGTCGAGATCGCTCATGAGTGTACTCGAATCTTACGAAACAGGACGCCGAAGCGCAATTTCCGGTAGAATCCTACGAAAGACAAGCGCAATGGTTTGTTAGTTCGTTTGGCTTTTCGAACGGCTTTCGTTTTCGTTCGGATTGATCGAAATTGAACGCGCATCATATGGATGGTGCGCTACAAAGGGAGGTTACTATGCGTTTTGCCAAGGGCCTGAGCGGGCTCGCACTCAGCGTTGCGCTGATGACATCGACGGCGATGGCCGGCGAGATCGTTTTGAACTCGGACCAGTCCGATCCCGCGCCCAAGAAGGCGATGGAAGAGCTGATCGCCAATTTCCAGGCCGCCAATCCCGGCATCACGGTGAAGTGGAACAACTTCGACCATGAGGGCTACAAGTCGGCCATCAACAACTTCCTGAAGGCCAATCCGCCCGACGTCGCCGCCTGGTATGCCGGCAACCGCATGGCGCCCCAGGTCAAGGCCGGCCTGTTTGAGGACGTGTCGGACGTGTGGGCCAGCGCCGGCCTGAACGACAGCCTGAAGTCGGCTGCGCCCTCGATGACCATCGACGGCAAGAAGTGGGGCGTTCCCTACACCTACTATCAGTGGGGCATCTACTATCGTCCCGACGTGTTCAAGGCCAACGGCGTCGATGTGCCCAAGAATTGGGCCGAACTCGTCGCCGCCTGCGCCAAGCTGAAGGCCGCCGGCGTTGCTCCCTTCGCCATCGGCACCAAGGCCCTGTGGCCGACCGGCGGCTGGTTCGACTACATGGACCTGCGCGTCAACGGCTACCAGTTCCACATGGACCTGACGGCTGGCAAGGTCGCCTGGACCGATCCCAAGGTTGTCGCGGTGTTCGACAAGTGGGCCGAGATCGTCAAGCCCGGCTACTACATCGAGAACCACGCCGCGCTCGACTGGCAGGACGCCATGCCCCAGTTCGTGCAGGGCAAGGCCGCCATGTATCTGATTGGTAACTTCGCAGTTGCTCCGATGATGGCGGGCGGGCTGAAGGAAGACCAGATCGGCTTCATGCAGTTCCCGGAAATCACCGCCGGCATCCCAATGGCCGAAGACGCACCGACCGACACCTTCCACATCCCGTCGGGCGCCAAGAACAAGGACGACGCCAAGAAGTTCCTGGCGTTCGTGGCCTCGGCTGACGCCCAGACCAAGCTGAACGCCGCGCTCGGTCAGCTGCCGGTCAATTCCGGTTCGGCCAAGCCCACCGACAAGTTCCTGCAGGCTGGTTTTGCGATGCTTTCGAGCGCAGCAGGCCTGGCTCAGTTCTTCGACCGTGACGCGCCCGCCGATATGGCCAAGGCCGGCATGGAGGGGTTCCAGGAGTTCATGGTGCACCCCGAGAACCAGGCCAAGATCCTGGCCCGCCTCGAGGCCACCCGCGCCAAGGTCTACAAGTAAGCCTGATGGACTGACGTTTCCTCCTGTGAGACTAGGCCGGATCTCGACTTGGGATCCGGCCCCTTTGCCAAAACCGCAACTTTCGATTCATGGACATGGAAATCCGACGCGCCGGTAGCGGCGTAGGGGCGACAAGCCGTCGCCCTCTTCGCCACGATCACAGGCGCTTCGGGATGTATTCGGGATGACAGCCGACACGAAAGTCCGATGTTGTTGACGGAGGGCGACGGCTAGTCGCCCCTACGCCGCTGGCCCATTTCGCACTTAACGCGTACGCCACTTTGTCGAACGGTAACCGCGCCATGACCGCTATCACCTCAGCGACGCCCTCCCCCACGCAAAATAGCTATTGGAAACGCAATCAGCTCAAGATTGCGCCCTGGCTGTTCCTGGCGCCGGGCATGCTGATGTTCGCTGTGTATGTGATCATTCCGATCTTTCAGTCGATCGCGATCAGCTTTTACGATTGGGACGGTCTCGGCGAAAAGAAGTGGATCGGCTTGAACAACTACGCCGAACTGTGGACCGATGAGAGTTTCTATACGTCGCTGAGAAACAATCTGATCTGGTTGGTGTGTTACATGCTGTCGGTTCCACTGGGGCTGGCCATTGCGCTGTTCCTGAACCAGACCGTCACCGGCATCAGGCTGTACAAGTCTCTGTTCTTCTTCCCCTTCGTCATCAGCCAGGTCGTTGTGGGGTTGATCTTCACCTGGTTCTACGCGCCGAATTTCGGTCTGCTCTCGGGCGTGATCAAGGCGCTGACCGGTTCGAACGTCGCAATTCTGGCTGACGACCGTTTGGCGACCTATGGCGTGATCGCCGCTGGTCTGTGGCCGCAAGTCGCTTACGTCATGATCCTGTATCTGACGGGTCTGAACAATATCAACTCCGAGCAGATTGAAGCGGCCCGGATGGATGGCGCGCGCGGCTGGAAGCTGCTGTGGAACATCATCATTCCGCAGCTTGGCCCCGCCACCTTCATCGCAGTGGTGGTGACGGTGATCGGCGCGCTGCGTTCGTTCGACCTGATCTCGATCATGACCCGCGGCGGCCCCTATGGGTCGACCCGCGTGCTGTCTTACTTCATGTATGAGCAAGCGCTGTCGGAATACGGCTACCGCATGGGGTATGGCGCGGCCATCGCCGTGGTTCTGTTTTTGATCATGATGATCTTCATCACCTTCTTCGTCGTGAAGATGCTTGGCGACGAGAGGAACGCCTGATGTTCCCAACTCCGGTACAGAAGGCCGCGCCGTGGGTTCGCATCGGCTACCAACTGGTGCTGCCTATCGCGCTGATTGCCTGGCTGTTCCCGCTGATCGGCGTGGCGATTACCTCGATACGCCCGGCCAGCGATTTGGCGGCGGGCAACTATTTTGGCATGCCCTCATACTTTGCCGGCTGGGAAAACTACCGGGCGGTGTTCCGCGATAGCCCCATCGGCTGGTATATTCTGAACTCGTTCAAGATCACCATCCCGACCGTTATCGGCGCGGTGGCGCTGTCTTGCCTATCCGGATTTGCGCTCGCCACCTACAAGTTCAAGGCCAATCTCTGGATCTTCTTCCTATTCGTGGCCGGCAACTTTATTCCGTTCCAGATCCTGATGGTGCCGGTGCGCGACTTCACTGTGCGCACAGGGCTGTATGACAGCATCTATGGTCTGATCCTGTTCCACACTGCTTTCCAGGCCGGTTTCTGCACGCTTTTCATGCGCAACTTCATCAAGGGTCTGCCGTTCGCGCTGATCGAATCTGCACGCGTGGAAGGCGTATCCGAATGGAAGATCTTCTGGCACATCGTGCTGCCGCTGATGCGCCCGGCCATAGCCGCGCTCTCGGTGCTCATCTTCACCTTCGTGTGGAACGACTACTTCTGGGCGACGGTGATGGTGCAGGGCCAGCACGCCATGCCGGTGACGGCGGGCCTGAAAGCCCTCAACGGACAATATGTGGCCGCCTGGCATCTGATTTCTGCGGCCTCGATCATCGCCGCGCTGCCGCCTGTGCTGATGTTCTTTCTGATGCAGCGCCACTTCATCGCCGGACTGACGCTAGGGGCGACCAAGGGATGACTGAGAGGGCGTCAATCCGAAGCGGGTCGCTATGGCTGATTCTCGACTTGCCAGACCAAGGCATGCCTCGCATCGTCGCCTATGCCGATGACCATGATGGCAAGGACATCGAAGGTCTGGGCCTGCGCGGTGCCCGCGTCAATGGCATGGACATCGACGTGCCATCTGCAGTTTTGCTGCCAACAGGAGGCCTGGGCTATTTTGGCTGGCCCGCCATCGCCGGGCACCGCGACGGCCGCGCCTTCACACTCAGTCCATCGGCCTGGACGGGGGCAAGCAACGGCAACTGCTTGCGGCTGACAGGCAGCGACCCGGTGGCGCGCGTCGATGTTCAAATCGATATTGCCGCTGGCG
>JANMVX010000191.1:0-2388 GCA_031393505.1 Hyphomicrobiaceae bacterium
TTCGGGCAGGCGATGAGTGACGAAAATGGTGCTGATGCCGGCACGTTTCAGCTCACGCACGATCGCGAACAGGCGCCGCGTCTCGCGCTCGGAAAGCGCCGAAGTCGGTTCATCCATGACGATCAGGCGTGAGCGCATCGATAGGGCACGTGCAATCTCGACCATCTGCTGCTGGGCAACCGAGAGCTCTTTCACCCGTTGGCCGGCCGGAAGATCGAGCCCGTAGCGCTGCCCCAGCTCTTCAGTGCGCCGCCGTAGCTCCGGCCAATTCACGAACGGTCCCGCAATCGGCTCTCGGCCAAGAAAGATATTCTCGGCCACCGTCATCTCCGGCAGCAGATTGAATTCCTGGTAGATGGTGACGATGCCGAGGTCCTGCGCGACGCGCGGCGTCGGCAGCACGACCTGGGCGCCCTCGAATTCGATCATGCCGGCATCGGGCTGCTGCGCGCCGGCCAGGATCTTCAGCAGCGTCGACTTGCCCGCCCCGTTTTCGCCGAGCAGGCCATGCACCTCGCCCTGCTCGACCTCAAGGTCGACGCCGTCGAGCGCCTTCACACCGGGAAAGCGCTTGGCAATGCCGGCCATTCGCAAGAGTGGCATCCGCAAAATAGGCATCGCGCCAGCCAAGGTTGGAGCCGCGTCACAGGTGCACATCCAGCCGAAGGCGACCTCTGGCCGCCTTCGGCGTCGCGTGACGGAGCTACTTGACCTCGCCGAGGCGTTCGGCCTTATCCAGATTATCCTTGGTGATCGTAATCGGCGTCAGCAGCACCAGCTTGTTGACCGGGTCCTTGCCGCCCTTGACCTTGTCCATCAGGATTTGCAGCGCGCCGGCGACCTGGCCGCCGGGGAACTGTTCGACCGTAGCCGTCAGATTGCCGTCGCGCACCGCTTTCAAAGCCTCGGGTAGCGCATCGAAGCCCATGATGGCGATCTTGCCCGTCAGGTTGCGGCCCTTGACGGCCTCCATGGCACCCAGCGCCATATCGTCGTTGGCCGCGACGATCACATCGGGCGGGCTCGCCATGCCGGCAAGGCCCGCTTCGGTTACCGACAGGCCCTTGTCGCGGGCGAAGTTGGCAGTCTGCTCGAACACGAACTTGTACTTGTCGGCCGCCTTGTCGAGCACATTGTGCAAGCCCTTGTTGCGGTCGATGGCAGGGCTGGCGCCGGGCTGGCCTTGCAGGTTCATGACCTTGGCGCCATTCGGGAACATCTTCATCACCAGCTCGCCCTGGGCTTCGCCACCCTTGACGTTGTCGGCGCCGACATGGGCGAGAATGCCCTCGACCTTGTCGACCCGGCGGTCGACCGTGACGACCGGCACGCCGGCATCAATTGCGCCCTTGATGGCGGGCGCCATGGCGTCAACTTCGTTCGGGCTGATGAGGATGCCCTTGACGCCCTTGACCAGAGCAGCTTCGACATCGGCGGTTTGCTTGGGCGAGGAGCCCTGGCCGTCGCTCTCAATGACCATTATGCCGCCCATCTTACCAGCCGCGCCTTGTACCGACTTCATCATGTGGACAAAGAAGGGAAACGCCATGTTTGGCATCGAGGAGAGAATTTGCACCGAGTCGGCGGCCATCGATGCGCGACCGGCGCCAAGCGCCAGCGCGCCGATGGCGACACCGGCCAAGAAGTTGCGCCTGTTGAAATAGATCATTGAGCTTCCTCCGGAATTGGCAGTCTTGTTGCTCAGAACTACGTGTTTACGCGATCACTATCGGGCAACTGCGACAAGCTGTCAAACCGGCGCAACCGGCGCAATGCTGTCGCGCCAGTAGCTCGACAGCATGGGCATCGGCACGACTGAAGCGCCGCCGCACAAGCGAGGCTGAATGCGCGATCATCGATCTGACCTGCGTGCCGGTGATCTTAGGACACCCGCCAAAACAACTGAATCGGATCGTGCCGTGGCGCCATGTGGTGATGTGACTCGGGGCGGCGGGATTCCGAGGCGCATGTGTCGGCAGTATGCCGGTCGGCATGATCGACATGCAAGCGATTCGCCAACGATGGGACGATGTCGGCTCCAAGCTCGACGAGCGCCGCAGGCGATTGTTCGCCGCCGGCGAAGTTCGCGCGGCCGGCCGTGGCGGCTTGGAGGCCGTCGCCAAGATCACTGGATACGCGCGCTCGACGCTCGGACGCGGCTTGAAGCAACTCGATGCCTAGCCGTTTGCGCACGGCCGGGTCCGTCACCTGGGTGGCGGCCGGCGGTCTCTCGTGAGCCTCGACGCAACGCTGCTCGATGACCTGCGGCGGGTCGTCGAACCGGCGACGTTCGGCGATCCGATGCGTCCCCTGCTGTGGATCTCCAAGAGCCACGACAAACTGGCGGTCGCGATGCAGGCGTTGGGCCATAAAATCAGCGCCGTCAGC
>JANMVX010000150.1:0-7948 GCA_031393505.1 Hyphomicrobiaceae bacterium
AGCGGGTGGCGGAAAATGTGGATGCCGTCGAGCAGCTCATAGGCCGCCGTGTGCTTGCCGCCGATCGGGCAGATAACGGACACCGTGTGCCCCGCATCGCGCAGCGTTGTTGCTTCCTGCCAGACGCGCCGATCCAGCGGCAGCGTCAGATTCTCGACGATAATCAGTATCCGGCGACCCATACGCTGCCTGCCACTCGTGACCTCGAACAAGGCCAGAAGCATCGCAGGCAAGGGTTAAGGTTCTGGGCAGTGGGGCGAGTCGAATGCGGACAAAAAGATTGAGGAGGCGTTAGCGATTGTTTTGTTTCAGCCGGTCGCAATCTAGGCGCGCTGCTCGCGAAAGCCTTAGGGGCGACACTTGTGTCGCCCCTAAGGCTTCCGCCCATCGGCCCAACAAAAAGAGACCGGACGCTTGCGCATCCGGTCTCTGGTAGCGGCTGTGGTCGGGGGGAGGGAGAGGACTACAGGCCGCTCTTGCCGTTCACCATGGCCTTGGAAGCCACAGTGTTGAAGCTGGCGAAGGTCTGCTGATAGAGCTTGGTCGAGAGTTCGAAGAACTCGCGGGTCTGCTCAGCGTTCTTGGCCATCTGGGCCTGGAAGAACGAGGACTGCAGCTTCATGGCCTCGGGGATCGACTTGGAACGGGCGATCTGCTCGGCGGCATCGAAGGCAGCGGTGGTGTTGGCGGTCAGGTTGGCCATCACCTTGTCGCCGAGCGTCTTGGCGCTCTGCGTGGCGACGGTCGACACTTCGGCCAGGGCCTTCTGCGAATCCTGGGCGACGACGGTCATCTTGGCGAAGGCTTCGCGGGTCTTGGCGACGCTGTCCTCGGCGAAGTGCTGCATCTGCTCGGGAACGCGGGCGTCGCCGGCAGCGCGCATGAAGTCTTCGGCTTGGCTGGTGAATTCGTTTTTCATGATGATCTCGCTGAAAAAGGGTGAAGGAGTCTGCTAACGCGTGAAATTGCGGGGGCGCCGAAGTCACACGGGGCGCAGTCGCCTTCGGTCCTTCGTCGTGCCGATTGTATAACTCAAGTTATTGTGCAGTGCAATATAAATGTTGCGGTGCAGTGTAGGGCCTGTGGACAAAGCAGGCATGCTGCCCACGCATAACGCAGGTTTTGACTACAACTTGGGCATCGGAAGGTGGCGCGCTGCACAGGCCGCTTGCAGCGTGTTGCGCAGGAGGCAGGCGATGGTCATGGGGCCGACTCCGCCAGGGACGGGCGTTATGGCGCCTGCAACCGCCGCTGCACTGGCGTAGTGCACATCGCCGACCAGCTTGTTGCCGGCGCCCTCGACGCGATTGATGCCGACATCGATGACGATGGCGCCGGGCTTGACCCAATCGCCCTTGATCATTTCGGGGCGGCCCACGGCGGCCACGAGGAGATCAGCGCGGCGGCAGATGGCGGGCAGGTCGCGCGAGCGCGAATGGGCGATGGTGACGGTGCAGTTCTCCGCCAGCAGCAGCTGGGCGACCGGCTTTCCGACGATGTTGGAGCGTCCGACGATCACCGCCTCCAGCCCCGAGAGATCGAGCTTGGCGCGTTTGGCGAGGATCACACAGCCCAAGGGCGTGCACGGCACGAGGCCAGCCTCGCCAGTCGCCAGCCGCCCCGCATTCACCGGGTGGAACCCATCCACATCCTTGGCGGGATCGATGGCGGTCAGCACTTTCTGACTGTCTATATGCTTGGGCAGCGGCAGCTGCACCAGGATGCCGTGCACGGCGGGATCGGCGTTCAGCTTGGCGACCAGCGCCAGCAGCTCGGCCTCGGGCGTGCTCGCGGGCAGTTTGTGCTCCAGCGACAGCATCCCGGTTTCGGCGGTCTGCTTGGCCTTGTTGCGCACATAGACCTGGCTGGCGGGATCCTCGCCCACCAGCACCACGGCAAGACCAGGGGTGAAGGCGTGCGCAGCCTTCAAACTGGCGACAGCGCGGGCGATGCCGGCCCGCAGCTCGGCCGCAACCGCTTTGCCGTCGAGGATCTGGGCCATCTCAAAACATCCGGTGCAAATTGGGAATGACGACGCTCTGCAGGAACAGGCAGCCGAGCAGCACCACAAACGGCGAGAAATCGATGCCAGCCGTGCGCGGCAACAGTTTCCGGATCGGCTTGTACAGCGGCTCCGTCACGGCATGCAGCAGCTGGGCGATCGAGCGCACGGTCGGCTGGTACGGATTGACGACGTTGAGCTGCATCAGCCATCCCAGGATGACATCCGCCCAAACCACGTAGGTATAAAGGCTGATCAGGTAACCGATGAAATTGAGCAGCTCGTGCATAGGGTCCTCGCCATTGACGTTCGGCCCCGTGCATACTGAGAAAGCCAGGGGCTCAGCAAGCCTTTTGCGGGGCGGGCGGCCGCCACGCAGCGTTTGCGTCCGGTGCAGCCAGCGGCCATAGTGCCTGCCTCCATCAATCTCTCGAGGCGCCGCCATGCAAGCCCGGAAGCTGACCGATACCTACACCGTAGCGCCGCAGATCCTGGCCTCCGACGTGCCCGCCATCGCCGCCGAGGGGTTCGGCTCTATCATGTGCAACCGGCCGGATGGCGAATCCGCCGATCAGCCGCCCTATGCCGAGATCGCAGCGGCGGCCAAGGCGCAAGGCTTGGCCGTGCGCCATGTCCCCGTGGTGTCCGGCATGATCACGCCAGCCGATGTCGAGGCGTTCAGGCTGGCCATCGCCGAACTGCCGGCCCCCGTTTTCGCCTATTGCCGCTCGGGCGCCCGCTGCACCAATCTCTGGCAGCTGATCGGCGCTTAAGTTCAGCCGCCGCCGACGCAGGCATGTGCAACTCTCACCCTGAGCCTATCTTGCGCCCATGCGCCGCGGTCCCGATCTTCACCGTGACGCCTCGAAATAATGCTCGCTGCTTCACAAATCCGACGCTCTGGGTTACTACGCATTGCGGCGGGGGCTGAGCAGTGTTCGAGTTCGAGGTGACCCATGAGCGACCGCCGCCGCCTGCAGACGCCGAGCGTCTGGGCCGTGATCAACACCCATCCCAGCCGTGAAACTCTGGCGGCGCAACATCTGGATCGCCAGGACTTCGAGACCTATTGCCCGATGATTTCCAGGCGCCTGAAACAGGCGCACCGCTACATCGATGTCCCCCGACCGCTGTTTCCCAGCTATCTGTTCGTGCGCGTCGCCCCTGATCGCGATCAATGGCGCCCGATGCTGTCAACCATCGGGGTGCGATCGGTCATCCGCTTCGGCGAGCGCCTGGGTTGGGTCGATAGCGCCTTCATCGAGGGTCTGAAGCAGCGCGAGAAAGACGGCATGATTGCGCGGCCCGTGGACCCGTTCCAGGTCGGGCAGCAGGTGCGCGTCAGCAGCGGCCCCTTTGACGGTCTGATCGCCACAATCGTCTCCGTCAGTGAAAAAGATCGCCTGGTGGTGCTGATGGAGTTGCTTCGCCGCAGGGTTCAGGTGCATGTCACCGCCGAACAGCTGTGCGCGGTCTAGCGCGCCTGCCCGGAGCGTAGTACAAGAAAGACAACCGCATGGGGACGTCGTCGACAAGCTCGGGCAAAGTCGCGCTTCTGACCGGCGTGACGGGGCAGGACGGTGCCTACTTGGCCCGGCTGCTGCTGGCCAAGGGCTATGTGGTCCACGGCATAAAACGCCGCTCATCGTCCTTCAACACCAGCCGGGTGGACGACCTCTATGTCGATCCGCACGAACACGAGACGCGCTTTTTCCTGCATCATGGCGACCTCACGGACGCCACCAACCTGATCCGCCTGGTGCAAGACATTCAACCGACGGAAATCTACAATCTCGCCGCACAGAGCCACGTCCAGGTCAGTTTCGAAACGCCGGAATACACCGCCAACGCCGACGGGATCGGCACGCTGCGGCTGCTGGAAGCGATCCGCATCCTCGATCTTTCAAAGAAAACCCGCTTCTATCAGGCGTCCACGTCCGAGCTGTACGGAAAAGTGGAGGAAGTGCCGCAACGCGAGACCACGCCGTTTTATCCGCGCTCGCCCTATGCGGCCGCGAAACTTTATGCCTTCTGGATCACCGTCAACTACCGCGAAGCCTACGGCCTGCATGCCTCCAACGGCATCCTGTTCAATCATGAAAGTCCGATGCGCGGCGAGACGTTCGTCACGCGCAAAATCACTCGCGGCGTTGCGGCCATTCAGCTGGACCTGCAAAAGCAGCTCTATCTCGGCAATCTCGATGCCCGGCGCGACTGGGGCCATGCGCGCGACTTCGTCGAGGGCATGTGGCTGATGCTGCAGCAACCCGTGGCGGACGATTACGTCCTGGCCACCGGCGAGATGTATTCGGTGCGCCAGTTCGTCGAAGCCTCATTTGCCGAGGTGGGCCGCTCCCTGGAGTGGTCCGGCAAGGGCGTCGATGAAGTCGGCCGCGACGCGAAATCGGGCCAGACCCTGGTGCGGATCGACCCGCGCTACTTCCGTCCCACCGAGGTCGAGCAGCTGCTGGGCGACGCGACCAAGGCCCGCAAAGCGCTGGGCTGGACGCACAAAACGTCGTTCAAAGAGCTGGTCGCCGAGATGGTTGCGTCGGACGTGAAATTGGCCGGCAAAGAGCGCGACCGCAAAGCGCGGACGGCCGATTGAGCTTTCGATGGCTCGGAAAATTTGGGGAATCGCGTGAGCACACTGCCGCCACTTGGCGAACCCTATCCCCTCGCCGGCAAACGCGTCTGGGTGGCCGGCCACTGCGGCATGGTCGGCGCCGCTCTGGTGCGGCGGCTGGCCCGCGAGAACTGTCAGGTGCTGACCGCGACGCGCGCCGAAATCGATCTGGCGCGCGCCGCCGACGTCGAGGCCTGGATGGCCAAACACCGTCCGCAGGCGGTCATTCTGGCCGCCGCCAAAGTGGGCGGCATCCTGGCCAACGATACGTTTCCGGCCGACTTTCTCTACGCCAATCTGATGATCGAGACCTCGGTCATCGAGGCCTCCCGCAAGGCGGGAGTCGAGAAACTGCTGTTTCTGGGATCGTCCTGCATCTATCCAAAATTTGCGCCGCAGCCGATCCAGGAATCCTCGTTGTTGACCGGCCCCCTGGAGCCGACCAACGAATGGTACGCGATCGCCAAGATCGCCGGCATCAAGCTTTGCCAAGCCTACCGCAAACAGTACGGCTGCGATTTCGTCTCCGCCATGCCGACCAATCTTTACGGCCCCGGCGACAATTTTGATCTCACCTCCAGCCACGTCGTTCCCGCCCTGATCCGCAAGGCGCACGAAGCCAAGACGGCCAGAGCGGACACCCTGACGATCTGGGGATCGGGCACGCCGCGCCGCGAATTCCTGCATGTCGACGATTGCGCCGACGCGCTGATCCACGTGCTGAAGGCCTATTCGGACGCCGAGTCCATCAACGTCGGCAGCGGTGAGGACCTCACCATCCGAGACCTGGCCGAGGCGGTGGCCAAGGCGGTCGGTTTTACGGGCGCGATCAAGACCGATCTGAGCAAACCGGATGGCACGCCACGCAAGCTGATGGCGTCGGACAAGCTGCGTGCGCTGGGGTGGCGGCCGAGGGTTGGGCTGCAGGACGGGCTGGCGGGGACGTATGGGTGGTATTTGGCGCAGGCTGAAAAGGGTTAGTGCGTGGTCGATGCGCGTCCGTGCGCTCACTATTGACGATACCGACCCGACCGCGTCGCTTGGTACGGCCCTTCAGGTGTTCCCACGCTTCGGCACGACATTGGCGGCACCGGTGCGGTCGGAGGCGCCGTTTCGACGTGGTGCGCCACGCTCTTGTGTTCTGGCACTTTCATTTGGTTCCCACGATGTCGTCATTCCCGCGTAGGCGGGAATCCATGCAAGCCAGCGGAAGTCTTTGCACTTTCAATCCGGTAAGCCGTTGAACTATCTAACGTTTCCGGGCTTTGAAATTCGTGCGCATGTTTGGCTTGCATGGACCTTCGCGGGGGTGACGAAAATTCGGGCGCCTTTTGAAAACGCCAGAACACCAGATGAGACCAGCGGCGCGCTGGATCGGGTTGGTTTTCGGAGAGCGGCCAACCGGAACGGCGACCACGAACACCGACGGTCGAGGATGCGGCCGGTGTCTTCGCCAGTCTGAACTGCCGGCATTCCATGGATCGTGGATTGACTGTTCGAGCGCTCAATGAGCGTTGCGATGGGCTGGTTCATGGTCAGGCCTTCGAGCTTATCACTCCGAATTTACAGTATTACACAGTATTGATTTCGCGTTTCCGCAATATATGCAAATATTTCAGTGCGAAGACTATCGACTACGCACGTATTACCAAGTAATGGAGTTTGACAATGACCAGCCTCACGACCGAACCTGACGCCCAGTCCGACGCAGTCGCGGCGTCTGCCCCGAGCCCAGCCTTCCTGAACCGCCTCGAATACAAAGCCTTTGGCATCGATCAGGGCGCCGCCTCGACCGCCGCCGAGGTCAATCGCCACTTGGACTCGATGTTGCGCAGCTTCGAAGAGTTCAAGGCCAGCAACGACGAACATCTGGACCAGCTGGAAAAGCGCATGGCCGCCAACCCGCTGACACGGAGAAACTCGCCCGCATCGAGAAGGCGCTGGACCAGCATCAGCGCGCCTTCGACGACCTGGCCCTCAAGGCGCAGCGCCCACAGCTGGGTGGCCGGCTGCCGGATGGTCCGACCGAACACAAGGCCGCCTTCAACGGCTACATCCGCAAGGGCGATATCTCGCGGCTGATTGGGTTGGAGCGCAAGGCCCTGTCGGTGGGCTCGGAAGCCGACGGCGGCTATCTGGTGCCGCCGGAAATCGAAACCAACATCGGCACGGCGCTGCGGCTGGCCTCGCCGATCCGCAACATCGCGGGAAAAATCGAGATCTCGGGCGGCACCTACAAGAAGGCCTTCACCACCACCGGCGCCGACGCCGGCTGGGTCGGCGAGACGGCCGACCGCCCGCAGACCGCCAGCCCGCGCATTTCGGAATTGTCGTTTCCGACCATGGAACTTTACGCCATGCCGGCCGCCACACTGCCGCTGCTCGACGACGCCCGGGTCGATATCGACAGCTGGCTGGCGGGCGAGGTGCGCACCGCCTTCGCCAAGCAGGAAGGCCAGGCCTTCGTGTCAGGCGACGGCGTCAACAAGCCGAAGGGGTTCCTGGCCTACCCCAAGGCCGCCAACGCCGCCTGGAGCTGGGGCAACATCGGCTTCGTGCCGTCGGGCGCGGCCGCCGGGTTTTCTGCAACCGACCCGGCCGGCGCGCTGATCGATCTGGTCTACGCGCTGAAGGCGCCCTACCGCGTGAACGGACGGTTCGTGCTGAACCGCATGACGCAAGCGGCGATCCGAAAGCTGAAGGATGGCCAGGGGCACTATCTGTGGCAGCCGTCACTGGCGGCCGGAGAGCCGGCGACGCTGATGGGCTTTCCGGTCAGCGAATGCGAGGAGATGCCGGATATTTCGGCGGGCAGCTACTCGCTGGCGTTCGGCGATTTCGAGCGCGGGTATCTGGTGGTGGACCGGGCGGGGATCCGGGTGCTGCGGGATCCGTTCGCGGCCAAGCCGTATGTGCTGTTTTATACGACGAAGCGGGTTGGTGGCGGGGTGCAGGACTTTGAGGCGATCAAGCTGATGAAGTTTGCGGTGAGTTAGAGGGGGGAGTGGAGGTGGCGGGCCGCGGGGGCGAAAGTCTCCGCAGTCTGTTCATGCCAAATGCGATTGGTCGAGAGTAGATTTCCGGGCGCTGATCACGAAACCAGATGCCAAGAGCCGCCAGTCGATCACCGATGCCAGATTTTCGAAGAGTGTCACGACGATATAAGCAGGGACGAAAAACGCGAAGTAGTCGTTCGCCCGGTAAAACGCCTTCACGTCGATGTCTGCGAATCCGTGACGGCGAAACAGGGCGGACATAGTAGAAGGCGAGCAATGGTCAAAAAATGCCGGATAGCCCGTCACGGCAATGGCGCCCGGACG
>JANMVX010000222.1:0-5235 GCA_031393505.1 Hyphomicrobiaceae bacterium
CCGGCATTCACGGAAGAGCTGATTTTTCAGTTTCCTAGCTGATCAGAACGGATCGCCCTGGCTGGCCTCCTTTTCCTGGGGGGAGGAAAAGGAGGCCCGACTCGCCGGAGAGAAGACTCGGGGGGGACTGGGGGGCTGAGATACCAAGCCTTGCAAGCGAGCCGGGCCAGGGCCAACGATCCAGCGGAGTTTTGGCGAACCGGGGGAGGTTCTGATCTTCCGCAGGACCGAAGTCAGTGGTTCCGTGATCTATGTGTACCTATATTACAGTCCAAAGGGGAACGCAAGCGTTATTGCAATTTTCTTGCGCTGTGACAAAGTTACAATCATCGAATCGAAGCTGGGAGGGCTGTCTTGCGCGATACCGACCCGATAAAGTTCACGCCGCGTCAAGGGCTTGGCGTTTCGTCTGGGCCGAGCGCGGCGGGGCCGGCGGCGATGCCGATGGTCCGTTTCGACCGCGAGGAACTCAACACCATCCTCCGATTGTACGGCCGAATGGTCGCATCCGGCGAGTGGCGCGACTACGCGATGGACTTTTTGCGTGATCGAGCCGTGTTCTCGGTATTCCGCCGCTCCAGCGAGGTTCCGCTCTACCGCATCGAGAAAACCCCGGCGCTGGCAGGCAAGCAGGGCGCCTATTCTGTCGTCGCGCCGGGCGGGCTGATCATGAAGCGCGGGCAGGATCTGGAGCGGGTGCTGCGGGTGCTTGACAAGAATTTCTACGTGGTCAGCGATTAGCGGCCGGAACAGGCGCTGGCAGCGTAGGGGCGACTCGTGAGTCGCCCCCGATCAGCGGCGCAAGGAGCCAGAAGGCGACTCACGAGTCGCCCCTACGCCGTTAGTGCGGTGTTCGACAGAGCCAACATTGGCCCAACGCTTGGCTTGCTTGCCGCGCAGCTGGGTTATTGACGTCAACCCGCGCCGCGTCACCTCATTGGCCAGGAACCGGTTGATGCGCTGGGCCAAGCCCGGCCCCTGATAGATCATCGCCGAATAAAGCTGCACCAGGCTCGCGCCCGCCTCGATTTTGGCCAATGCGGCCGCTCCGCTATCGACCCCACCGATGCCGATCAACGTCACCTTTCCTTCGGAGAGCAAAAACACTTTGGCCAGCATCTGTGTCGAGCGCTGAAACAGTGGCCGGCCGGACAGTCCGCCGGTTTCGGCGGCATAGCGGGTGTTGGTGAGGCCGTCCCGCGATAACGTGGTGTTGGAAACCGCGATGCCATCCACTGACGCGGCCAAAAGGCGGGCCACGATCTCGGGCAGGTCACCTTCAGCAATATCAGGCGAGAGTTTCACCACCAGCGGCACGCGGCGGCCGCGCGAGGCTGTCAATGTATCGCGCGCGACAACCATCTCGCCGATCAGGCCGGACAACGCGTCTGGAAGTTGCAAATCACGCAAGCCCGGCGTGTTGGGCGAGGACACGTTGATGGTCAGGAAGGTGGCGTAAGGCCCGAGCCTCTCGACGCCCGCGACGAAGTCTCGCGTCTTGTCCGCGCTCGCCTTGTTCGCCCCCAGGTTGACCGCGACAATGCCGTTGACGGGCCTGGCGGCAAGCCGCCGCGCCACCGCCTCGTGCCCGGCGCTGTTGAACCCCATGCGGTTGATGATGGCTTGGTCCTCCGGCAGCCGGAACAGCCTGGGCTGCGGATTGCCCACTTGCGGCAGCGGCGTCACTGAGCCGATTTCGACGTGACCAAAACCCAACCCAAGCACCGCGTCGGGAACGCGCGCATCCTTGTCAAATCCGGCGGCCAGACCGATGGGGTTGGGGAAGTCGAGCCCAAAGGCCGACACAGCCAGCGATCGGTCACGGGTGGCGTTGGCAAACGTCCGTGGACCCAGCTCAAGCGCGCGCAACGCCAACTCGTGCGCCCGCTCTGGCGGCATCGCCATGATCAGTAGCTTAGCCAAGCCATAGAGACGGTCGATCATCCGGCCACGCCAAAACTGCTGAGATCGGGGAGGAGGTGGTTTCCGTCCGCACCCAGCGCAAGCGGGCGATCCCAGGCCACCGCCGCGACTGGCAGCGGTCCATACAGATGCGGAAACAGCGCCCCGCCGCGCGACGGCTCGAACCGTAGGGCCGCTCCCAGCGCCGGGACCGGAATGGCCAGCAGCACCAGGTCGCTTCGCCCAGCGAAATACTTGGCCAGCGTGCCCTCGACTTGGACGGCCGTCGAAAAATGGATGTACCCGTCGCGAATATCGTCCGTGGACCCAGTATAAGCGCCCACGCGTTTGGCATCTGCCCAGGCCGATGCTTCGCAGACCTTGAAGATCACGTCGTTCTCACGTGGGCGTTGCCCTGTCATGGTCTGTTCCCTAATTGCAACTGTCATTTTTCTTTCAAATTGCGTGTTCTGCGACTTGCCATCACTCAGCGGATAGGAAAGGCTCTCCATAGAGTTACCCCATCGTTCTCGTCAAACGCCGCAATATTTTTGCTTGGCATTTCTCCCGGCATGTTAGCCCTACCCGATCCTACGGCCGCATACCATGACCATGGCGTTCACTGCCGAGGCGCTCACGCTCGGCAAGCTCTTGTCTGGCGACCGGTGCTTCGCCGTGCCAGTGTTTCAGCGCGCCTATTCCTGGACTGCGCGCGAAGTGGGACAGCTGGTCGGCGACCTCTGGCTGGGTTTGGCGGAGCATCGCGCCGGCAGCAAAATCAGAACCGGGATGCTGTTGGGCAGCCTGGTCGTCGTCGAGGAGCGCCAAGCGGACGGCTCGCTCGGGACGCGTTACTGGGTGATCGACGGCAAGCAGCGCTTGACGACGCTGACAATCCTGCTTGCCGCCTTGCGCGATCGATTGGCCAGTACCGCCACCTGGATTGCCGATCTGATCTGGATCATCGAGACGGCAAACCCCAAGAGCGCACCGGTTCCAAGGCTGGTTCTGGATCTCCAGGAAGACGCCTATTTCGGCGCTCAGGTGCGCAGGCCCGGCGCTATCGCCGATCCGCTGGAGCCGGATGGCAAACATAAGGGCCGGCGCGGCATCCGCGACTGCCAGCTGACCATCCTGGAGGACTTTGATGATCGATCCGACGCCGACCTGTTGGAGCTGGCCGAGTTCCTGCGCGATGACGTCGCCCTGGTGCTGATCGTAACGCCCAACATCGACGCCGGCTTCCAGACGTTCGTGACCACCAACCATCGCGGCAAGCCGCTGGAAGCCACCGACATCTTGAAGGCCGAGCTGATGGCCGAAGTGCCGCCGGCTGATCGCGAAAGGCGGCTGGACCAATGGATCACGGCCGAACACCGGCTCGGCAACAGTTTCCAAGACCTGCCGGGCTATCTGCGGGCGCTGCATGGCAAGTCCCATGGAGCCGCCATCCGCGACGTGCTGGATCTCAGCCACCAGTCTGGCGGCGCGGCTCAATTCCTCGATACGCTGTTGTTTCCGCTGGCCGAGCAGTTGCATCCGATTCTGACCGCCTCGCATTCCGGCTCGCCCCATTCGGACCGGATCAACATCTCCTTGCGCTACCTGAACTGGCTGCGCGCCAGGGATTGGGTGCCGCCGGCGCTTGCGTTCCACGTTCGTTTTCCCGAGCGCGACGAAGACTACGCCGGCTTTCTCGAGGGTTTGGAGCGGCTGGCCTACGGGCTGCAGATTCTGGGCAGCGGCGGGGACAAGCGGCAGAACCGCTACCGCGCCGTGATCGACGGGTTCGGCGGCAAAGCCCCAACCGAAGGTCTGACTCCGCACTTGGCGCTGACCGAAGACGAGCAATGGACGATGGTGTTGAATGCCCGCGGCAATCTCTATCACCGCAGTCCGTCGACCTGCAAAATACTGCTGAAACGGCTCAGCGCCAGCTTTCCGGGCGACCAACACATCGCATCGCTCGGCGACCTGACCGTTGAGCATCTGCTGCCGCGCACTCTGTCGGCCGAGAGCCCGTGGCGCAAGGTGATCCCGAACGCCGAAGAGCGCGAAGCCTGTTCCAAGATGCTCGGCAATCTGGTGCTGATCACCAAGCAGCAGAACAAGGACGCCCGCAACAACGGATTTGACGTCAAGCACCGGGTCATTTTTCCGGGCGGACAGGCCTCGCCGCACGCCATCACCAACCATGTTATTTCGCAATTGCAATGGCGCAGCGAGGACATCCGCGCCCGCGATGCCGATTTGATCAAGCGCATGTCCGATATCTGGCATCTCAAGGGTCAGCCGCGCGCCAAGCGGCCCAAGCCGGGTCCGTCGACGGCCGCCTGAAACTGGCCGCCGTCGCAAGCTGCCCGCGCGCCGGTCGCAACCAGCCGCGCCTTGACATCCGCGCGCGCGCTAAGGCATAGCCCGACCAGTCTTTTCGCGCGCTCCGGAGACCTGACCCATGGCCGACGACGATATCGTTCTCGCTAACCTCTCCGACGCCGATCTCGTCAAGCAGATGCACGACGATCTCTATGACGGCCTCAAGTCCGAGATCGAGGATGGCGTGCACATTCTCCTGAAGCGCGACTGGACGCCCTACGAGGTGCTGACCAAGGCGCTGGTCGAGGGCATGCGCATCGTCGGCGAGGATTTCCGCGACGGCATTCTGTTCGTGCCCGAGGTGCTGCTGAGCGCCAACGCCATGAAGGCCGGGATGTTCATTTTGCGCCCGCTGCTGATTGCGACCGGCGCGCCAAAACAGGGCAAGATGGTGGTCGGCACCGTCAAGGGCGACATCCACGACATCGGCAAGAACCTAGTCGGCATGATGATGGAAGGCGCCGGCTTCGAGGTCATCGACCTCGGCATCAACAACCCGGTGGAGAAGTATCTGGCCGCCATCGAAGAGCACCAGCCGGACATTCTGGGTATGTCCGCGCTGCTGACCACCACCATGCCCTACATGAAGGTGGTGGTTGACACGCTGAAGGCCAAGGGCATCCGCGACCAGCTGATCGTGATGGTCGGCGGCGCGCCGCTGAACGAGGAATTCGGCAAGGCGGTGGGGGCGGACGCGTATTGCCGCGATGCTGCCGTGGCCGTGGAGACGGCCAAGGAGCTGATCAAGCGGAAGCATAACCAGTTGGGGTCGCGGTCTTAGGTTGGATGTAGGTTGGGTCAAGCTCTTGCGCGACCCAACATCCACGGGCGGTGTTTCTGTGTTAAGGTCGTAGGTGTTGATGTAGCTTAAGTACTATTTGATGGGCGTGGGATCGGGTTTGTAGTGGCATTCTATCGTTCGGCACGTAACTACGCCGTTGTGGGACTTGTCCGTGC
>JANMVX010000334.1:0-54720 GCA_031393505.1 Hyphomicrobiaceae bacterium
CGCAGATGTGCTGGGCGGGTTTCTGACGCAAATCAACGGACTGAAACGGCAGGCCCGCGCGGCGGCGCGCTATCGCGAGATTTCGGCGGAGCTGCGGACGCTGGAGGCGGTCGCGCTGGTGCTGGCGTGGCGGGCGGCGCATGGCGAAGTGGGCGCGGAAGAGGCCAACCTGGCCGGGGGCCTGTCGGTGCTGGCGTTGGCGGTCGAGGCGGAGGCGATAGCGCTGCTGGCGGAAATCGCTGCCGCCGGGCGGCTGCCGGGATTGCGCGAGGCCGAGGTGACGGCGGCGGCCGTGGTGCAGCGCTGGCGGCACGAGGCCGAGGGTTTGGCGCGCGAGGAGGCGCGGGCGAAAGAGCGGCAGGCGGAGCTTTTGGCTCGGGAAAAGCAACTGGCCACCGATGCGACGCGCGAGGTGGCGTTTTCGCGTGAGGCGGAGGCGGCCAATGCTCAGTTGGCGGAGGAGCGCGCGCGGCTGGAGACCGAGGCGGGGACGGATGCCGGCGCAGTTGCGGCGGCTACGGAGCAATCGGCGGTGGCGCGCGGGGCGGAGGCGGAAGCACAGGACCTGCTGTCCGCCCTCACGACCAAACTCGCCGATGCCCGCGCCAACCGTCAGCGACTGGAAGGGCTGCTTGCGGAGGAAACCCGCCGGTTCGGTAAAGTCGATGGCGTGCTGGCGGATATTGCGCGGCAGCTGGCGGAGGTAAATCGGGGACAGTATACCTATTTCTCGACGCCGGCCACACCAGGACAAAGCGTGCCTGGAAATAGGTATACTGTCCCCGATTTACCGCAGCTCGCTGACATGTCCGAGCGCCGCGATGCGCTGGACGAGGCGATGTGGGCTGCCGAGGGCCGCATCGAAGCGGCCGAGGCTGCCATTGCCGCCGCCCGCAAGGCCGAGGAAACCGCCCGTACCGCCGCCAGCGAGCGCCGCCTCGCCGCCGAGAAAATCTCGACGGAGCACGCCACCCTCTCGCGCCTGTTCGCTCCGCCCAAGGACGATAGCGCCGCCCCCGTGCTCGACGGCCTGAAGGTGGCGCGCGGTTTTGAGATCGCGCTCGGCGCGGCGTTGGGCGACGATCTCGACGCGCCAGCCGATACGTCCGCCGCCATCCATTGGGCGGATACTGAGAGCGGTACGGATGATCAGCTCGAAGCGGACGATCCGCCTCTCCCCGAGGGCGCTGAACCGCTGCTCGCCAAGGTCAAGAACGCCGGCCCCCTCACCCGCCGCCTGCGCCAGATCGGCATCGTCTTGAAGGCCGACGGCCTCCGCCTGCGTGGAAAACTCCACCCCGGCCAGCGGCTCGTCACCAAGGCCGGCGACCTCTGGCGCTGGGACGGTTTTACCGCCGCCGCCAACGCGCCATCAGCCGCCGCCCGCCGCTTGGAACAACGCGGCCGCCTCGAAGAACTCAACCTCATGCTTGACGAGGCCGAGGACCGGGCCGAGGACGCCATCGAGGCGCTCTCCACCGCCGCCCTCGCCCGCGAGCGCGCCACATCAACTGAGCGCACTGCGCGCGACGATTTGAGCCGCCTACGCCGGGAGCACACGGAGCTTTCTGCTGATCTCGCCAAACTGCAGCAGGCCGCACGGGAGCGCGAGTCGAAGGTCGCCCGCCTGACCGAAGACCGCGCGCGCATCGAAGACGCCATTGCCGAGCATCGCACTCGCATTGCCACGTTGGCGGAGGAACTGGCCGCGCTGCCCGCCCCGGACGGGATCGGAGCGGAGCGGGATCGGCTGGCCGGCCAGACTCACGCCTTACGCGCGGAGACCGGAAAGGCGGAACTCGCCCTTTCGTCCCTAACCGCCGCCAGCCGACAACGCGAGCAGCGCCTCGCAACCATAGCCACCGACGCCAAGCGTTGGTCCGAGCGCGCCGCCTCCGCAGCCTCGCAGATTGCGGCGCTGACGGAGCGTCAGCGCGAAGCCGCCGCGCAATTGGCCGAACTCGCCGACATGCCGTCGCGCATCGCCCAAACCCGCGCGCGCCTGATGGACGAAGTCGCCGCCGCCGAAACCGCCCGCACCGCTGCCGCCGACGCTCTCGCCGCCGCAGAAACCGCCACGCGAGACGCCCACAAAACCCTGCGCGACCTGCAAGCCGAACTCTCCGCCGCCCGTGAGGGAAAAGCGCGCATTGAAACCCGCCTGGAGGCCGCCCGCGAGCGCCGCACCGCCGCTGCGCGGACAATTCAAGACACCTTCGACTGCGCGCCTGAACAGTGCCTGGCCCAAGCCGGCCTCGCCCCCGACGCGCCCGTCCCATCCGCCGACGACACCGCCAAACGCCTGTCCCGCCTGCGCGAGGACCGCGAACGGCTCGGCGGTGTCAACCTGGCGGCCGAGGAAGAACTCTCCGCGCTTGAAACTCAGTACACCACCCTCGAAGCCGAAAAGGCCGACCTGGAAGCTGCCATCGCGCAGCTGCGCCAAGGCATCGCCAAGCTGACGCGCGAGGGGAGAAAACGCCTGAACGACGCGTTCGAGCAGGTGAATACGCATTTTCAGCGCCTGTTCACCACCCTCTTCAACGGCGGCGAAGCTCGCCTCGAAATGATCGAGGATTCTGTGGACCCGCTGGCGGGAGGTCTGGAAATCATCGCCAAGCCACCCGGCAAAAAACCCGCAACGCTCTCGCTGCTGTCCGGCGGCGAGCAGACCCTCACCGCCCTCTCGCTGATCTTCGCGGTGTTCCTGACCAATCCCTCGCCGATCTGCGTCCTCGACGAGGTCGACGCGCCGCTCGACGACAGCAACGTCGATCGCTTCTGCAACCTGATGGACGAGATGGGCCGAACCACCGAGACGCGTTTCCTGGTCATCACGCACCACCCCATGACCATGGCCCGCATGGACCGCCTGTGGGGCGTGACCATGGCCGAAAAGGGCGTGTCGCAGCTGGTGTCGGTGGATCTGGCGACGGCGGAGCAGTATCGCGAGGCGGGTTGAGGCGACATTCGACCGATTGTAGGGGCGAGACAAGTCCCGCCCTACGCTGTGACCTTTTATGCCCCCATAACACGATACCCGGGATCTGGCGCAGTGGCGTGCATGATCACGTGTGCGCCCGCGGGGCGTCATGAACGGCGGTCGCCGGCGCATCGAACCCGAGCCGGACCACCAGCGCCGCGACCACATACATTGGCATCGGCCAGCGGCTGCAGCGCCGGATTGTCTGGGCCACGCAAGCGGCGACGCCGTAGTCGTAGGGTTGCCGCAGATCGTCCCGCAGCATGGGCGCCAGTTCATCGAATTCACGCTTGCCAACCGTCACCGGGCAATCGAGCAGATAGGCTTCGCCAGCCTTAGGTTTGAAGTTTGCGTACCACGCTTCGCCAAGCAGTCGATAAAGTCCTGATTCCGCCATATCGCTTAGAACACCACTGGCTACTCGTACCATGTCGAATTGACCTTGGCTGATGGTTGCGCTTACTTGCGAAGTTCGGCCTTGCGAAGTTCGGACAGGACGCTGCCAAATCCGGGGGGAAAGCTGGCGCCCGCTCGCGTCCTGCCCAAGAAAGAACCCGGCGCATCACGAGTGAGGATGATGACGCCGGGTAGGCTGCGTACCCCGCTGCCAAAAAGGACCGTAGGCTTAGTGTCCTACTAATCAACAGATGGTCCGGAACCGTACGAAGCGTGCCCAGGAATCAGCCAAACTCTTGCCAAATTCAAGGTTTTTTGGTTCATTGTCAGTGGAGCCGAAGCGCTTCCGTCAATCCGTGAAAGCTAAACGAAACACAGTCCGTGCCATGATCGATCAATCAACTGTTCGCAACCGCCTGCTGGCTGGCCTCACGCCGGCCGACTACGCCCTTCTGGCGCCCTACCTGGAACCGCAGGAGCTGGACCGGGACTTTGTACTGGTCATTCCGAACCGGCCCATCGATGAGGTCTATTTCATCGAAAGCGGCATGGTCTCGGTGGTTGCCGAGAAGACGGACGGACGCAGCATCGAAGTCGGCGTCTATGGCCGCGAGGGCATGGGCGCCACCACCGTCCTGCTCGGCTCGGACCGCACTCCCCATCATCACTACATGCAGATCGGCGGGGCTGGTTTCAAACTGGCGACGGCCGATTTTCTGCGCATGGTCGAGCAAAGCGCAACGCTGCGCAATCTGATGCTGCGTTTCGTCCATGTCTTCATGACGCAGACGGCGCAATCGGCCCTCGTCAACGGCAGTTCCGTCATTGAGGAGCGCCTGGCGCGCTGGGTCCTGATGTGCCACGACCGGCTGGATTCGCTGGAATTCCCGATCACGCACGACTTCCTGTCGATGATGCTGGGCGTGCGCCGCTCAAGCGTGACCGACGCCATCCATCTCTTGGAAGGCGATGGGCTGATCAAGGCGACGCGCGGCAACATCCAGATCCTGGATCGCGCCCGGCTGGAACGCGCCGCCGCCGCGTCGTATGGCGTGCCGGAAGCGGAGTACCGGCGCTTGATCGGGCCGTTCTAGCGGTGTCAGGAACTTGCGTTTCGCAAGTGCCTGACACCCAGTTTTTTGCAGGTTGCCAATCTGGCAAGTGACTGGGTGTCAGGCACTTGTGAGCCCCAAGTTCCTGACACCGGCCCTGCCCCCCTGGCCATTCGCCCGGCCGCTGCCTATAAAAGCACCAAATCACCCCACGCTCCCAAGGACCCCCCATGGCCGGCCATTCGCAATTCAAGAACATCATGTACCGCAAGGGCAAGCAGGACAAAGTCCGCTCAAAGGTGTTCTCCAAACTCGGCCGCGAAATCACCACGGCGGCGAAAATGGGGCTGCCCGATCCCGCCATGAACCCGCGGCTGCGGCTGGCCATCCTGGCGGCGAAGGCCGAGTCGATGCCCAAGGACAACATTGACCGCGCCATCAAGAAGGCCGTCGGCGGGGACGCCGAAAACTACGACGAGGTGCGCTACGAGGGTTATGGGCCGGGCGGCGTGGCCATCATCGCCGAGGCGTTGACCGACAACCGCAACCGAACGGGCGGGGCGGTGCGCGCGGCCTTCACCAAGCACGGCGGCAACATGGGTACGACGGGATCGGTGTCGCATATGTTCAACAAGGTCGGCGAGATTACCTATGGGGCCGATGCCGGAACCGCCGACGCCATGCTGGAGGCCGCTATCGATGCGGGAGCGGATGATGTGGCGTCGGACGATAGCGGGCACATGGTGATTTGCGCGTTTGAAAGTCTCGGCGCGGTGGGCTCAGCCCTGGAAGCGAAATTCGGGGAAGCGGCCGGCACGCGCTCGGTCTGGAAGCCGAACCTGATGACGCCGGTGACCGAGGACCACGCCGCCACCATCCTGAAACTGATCGCCGTGCTGGACGACGACGAGGACGTGCAGAACGTCTACACCAACTTCGAAGTGTCCGACGAAGTGATGAAGAAGCTGACGGCGGCCTGACCGCGCTCACCGCCGGTCCAGTTTCGTCGACAGGATAATCGCGGACTCCGTCCCCGTCACGCCCGGCACCTCGCCGATGCGGTCGAGCACGCTGTCCAGTTCGTCGGCGTCGGCCGCGCCCACCACCGCCATCAGATCGAACTTTCCGCTGACCGTATGCAGCGACACCAGCTGCGGCACTTTCGCCAGCGCGCGCGTCACATCCTGAGTGCGGCGCGGCTCCACCTCCACCGTCACGAAGGCTTTCAGACCTGCCGAGGACGCATCGTCGTTCAGTTTGAGGGCATACCCCTCAATGACTTTTGTCTGCTCCAAGCGGCGCAAACGGTCCTGCACGGTGGTGCGCGATATGTTGAGCTTGCGCGCCAGTGACGCCACCGGTTCGCGTGCGTTGATGCGCAGCAGAGCAATCAGTTCCCGGTCCTTGTCCGACAGCGCTTTCGTCATAGTGACGGTCCCAGTCTCAGTTTGACGGACATTAGGGCTTGCACCAGCACAACGGGGGGTCGTATTCGTGCGCCCCTTCGATGATCTTATGCGCAGATTCGTTTTCTTGGGTTTGGACCTGCTTGGCTCGCCAAGCTCTGACACACGGGAGGATGTCGTTCAATGAAACAGCGCCTGATGGGTGCCTTGACGTCGGAGCTGCAGGCTCTTCGCATTGAGCCGGTTGGCCACAACGAGCAGATGTCTCATAGCTACGGCGACGCCGCCGAACTGGCTGCCTATCTGCTTCCAGACTCACCTGTCCACTGTTTCTCGCCTTCGACACTCCTGTCCACGCTCGAGGCCTATATCGCCGGTTTCCCCGGCGAGGTCAGCTATGCCGTCAAATCCAACGACAGCGCCCACGTGCTCGCCACGTTGGCGTCCGGCGGCCTGAACACCTACGACGTCGCCTCGGTCGAGGAAATGGCCGCCGTGCGCGTTCACGCGCCCCACGCGACCTTCCACTACCACAATCCCGTCAAGGGCCGGAACGAGATTGCGTTGGCCGCCGATCGCTACGGCTGCGTGCGCTTCGCCGCCGACTGCGTGCAGGAGATCGACAAGATCGTCGAAGTCGCCGGCCCCGCGGACAACCTCGAAATCGCCATCCGCTTCAAGTTGCCCAAGCACGGCGCGTCGGCGCACGACTTCTCTTCGAAGTTCGGCGCCACGGTTGAGCAGGCCCAGGTGTTGCTTCGACATGTCGTCGCGCGCGGGGCAAAGCCTTTCCTGACGTTTCACCCGGGCTCGCAATGCAGCGATCCCGCGATCTGGGCCAAGCATATCCATGCCGCCGCCGAGATCGCGCTTGGCGCTGGCGTCAGGTTGCACGGCCTGAATGTCGGCGGCGGCTTCCCGTCCCGCTATGTCGGCACCAGCACGCCGCCGCTGTCGGCCTACTTCGCGGCCATCGCTGCGGCGGCCGCCGAGGCGTTCGGCGCCGACTTCGTACCGCCGCTGGAGTGCGAACCTGGCCGCGGCCTGGTCGCCAACTGCACGTCCGTGCTCGCCCGCGTAAAACTGGTCAAGCTCGACAGCCGAGAAATCTATCTCAACGACGGCATCTACGGATCTTTGATGGAGGTCTATCAGGTGCCCTCGATCCAGCCGTTCTGCCGGGCGATTGCGTCTGGCCGCGAAATGGCGGGGGCGGGCGTGCCCTTCACGATCTACGGCCCGACCTGCGATCCGCTGGACGTGCTGCCGCGCCCCATTGAGCTGCCGGCCGACATCGCCGAGGGCGACTTTGTCGAGTTCGGCCCCCTGGGCGCCTATGGCACGGCCACCTCGACCCGCTTCAACGGCTACGGCCCGGCCGAAGTGATTGAGGTTGAGCGCGTGCTGGGCGCTTAGCGCCTATCCACAAACTGTCATCCCGGATGCACTGCAGCATACTGCATGGTGCAGTGCTGATCCGGGATCTCCATCGGCTCCAGCCGATGTGCAGCAAACGCCAAGCCCCCGAGAGATCCCGGGTCAGCAGCGCACCGTCAAAACGCTGCACTGCGCACGGGATGACACGTTTGTCGCCAACCGTGTGGCGGATGACGCCAATCGCAAATGAAAATGCCGGAGCCTCAAGCTCCGGCATCAATTGTTTCTCACGGCCGTTGAAGGCGCTAAGGCGCTACTTCTTGACCATGCTGATGACGAACAGCGCGATCACCGCGCCGATGACGGCGTTGATGATCTGTCCGATCACGCCGCCGCCAATGTTCAGGCCGATCATCGGCAGCAGGAACCCGGCGACCAGCGAGCCGACGATGCCGACAACGATGTTGCCGACCATGCCGAAGCCCGAACCCTTCATGATCTGACCGGCCAACCAGCCCGCCACACCACCGATAACCAACCAGATGATAAGACCAACGATATCCATAGTCTGCGCTCCCGTGTTTTGTCGTCCCCAACGCCTGAACTTTTTGCCCGCAATCGCCCATTCTTCCTGTCGGCCCTTGAGGACCGAGAATCGCACTACGGACAGGTATGGAGTCTTATCCAGCGGGCGCAATTGTCAATGAATACCTGTGCTGCGCTTGCGTTCAAGGGCTTGACAGAGGTTTTGCAGCAACGGAGCAAAATTGCTGCGACGCAGCAGTCATGCGACCGGTGTCAGGAACTTGTGTTTCACAAGTGCCTGACACCCAGTAATTTTCGGAAAGTCATCCTCGCTGCCACGTTTACTAGGTGTCAGGCACTTGCGAAACGCAAGATGCCTGACACCGGTTACTCCGCCGCCTCCATATACGCCTCCATCGGCGGGCAGGTGCAGACCAGGTTGCGGTCGCCCGCGACATTGTCCACGCGGCCGACTGGCGGCCAGTATTTGTCCGTGCGCCCGGTTCCGGCGGGGAAGAACGCCTTTTCCTTCGTGTACGGACGGGTCCACTCCGAAAACAGCAGCGCGTGCGTGTGCGGCGCGTGTTTCAGCACGTTCTCGGCGCGATCCGCCCGCCCCTCCTCCACTTCGGCGATTTCGCGCCGGATCGCGATCATGGCGTCGCAGAAGCGGTCGAGTTCGCGCTTGCCCTCGCTTTCGGTCGGCTCGATCATCAGCGTGTCGGAGACCGGGAACGACATGGTTGGCGCGTGAAAACCGTAGTCGACCAGGCGTTTGGCGACGTCCTCGGCCGTCAGCCCCGTGCGCTCCTTCAGCCAGCGCAAGTCGATGATGCACTCGTGCGCGACGTGGCCGCCCGGGCCGGTGTAGACCACCGGGAAATGCGGGTGGAGGCGCTTGGCCATGTAGTTGGCGTTCAGGATGGCCATGGCGGTGGCTTGCTTGAGACCCGTCTCGCCCATCATGGCGATATAGGCCCAGGAGATCGGCAGGATCGACGCCGAGCCGTAGGGGGCCGAGGAAACTTGGGAAGGCGGGACTCGGGACTCGGGACTCGGAGACGGGCTGCTCGGGTCCGAGACCCGAGTCCCGAGTCCCGTCTTCCCAATATCGACCAGCACATGCCGTGGCAGATACGGTGCCAGATGTTTCGCCACGCAGATTGGCCCCATCCCCGGCCCGCCGCCGCCATGGGGTATGCAAAAGGTTTTGTGCAAATTGATGTGCAGCACGTCGGCGCCGAGTTCGCCGGGGCGGACCCAGCCGACCTGCGCGTTGAGATTGGCGCCATCCATGTAGACCTGCCCGCCGTTGGCGTGGATGACGGCGGTGATCTCCTTCACCGCGGTTTCGAACACACCGTGCGTGGACGGATAGGTGATCATCAGCGCGGCCAGCTTTTCGCGGTTCGCCTCGGCCTTGGCCTTCAGATCGGAAACATCGACATTGCCCTGATCATCGCAGGCGACCACCACCACCTTGAGGCCGGCCATGACGGCCGAGGCGGGGTTGGTGCCGTGCGCCGAGGTGGGTATGAGGCAAACGTCGCGATGGCCGTTGCCTTGCGCCAGGTGAAAATGGCGGATGGCGAGCAGGCCGGCGTATTCGCCCTGGCTGCCGGCGTTGGGTTGTAGCGAGCAGGCGTCGAGGCCCGTGATGGCGGTGAGCCATGTCTCCAACTCGCGGAACAGTTGCTGATAGCCCTTGGTCTGTTCGCGCGGGGCGAACGGATGCATCAGCGAAAAATTGCGCCAGCTGACCGGGATCATTTCGGTCGTGGCGTTCAGCTTCATGGTGCAGGACCCTAGCGGGATCATCGAGCGGTCGAGCGCGATGTCCTTGGCCTGCAGGTGGCGCAGATAGCGCAGCATCTCGGTTTCCGAATGGTACATCGAGAACACGGGATGGGTCAGGTACGCACTGGTGCGGCGCAGTTTTTCCGGCACGCATTCGCGGGTTTCGGCGTCTAGCGCATCGAGGTTGGCTGCTGATTTGCCTGCGGGTTGGAAAACCGTCAGCAGACGTTCCAGTTCTTCGCGGCGCGTCGATTGGTCGAGGGCTATGCCGAGATGGTCGGCATCGACATAGCGCAGATTTATCCGCGCGTCGGCGGCCTTGGCCAGCAGTGCCTTGGCCCGGTCCGGCGCCCGTACCGTGATGGTATCGAAATAGGCCTTGGTCGGAACGTGGTAGCCCCAGTTGGCCAGCGCGGTCGCCAGGATCTGCGTCATGCGGTGGGTCCGCTCGGCCGCCTTGCGGATGCGCTGCGGCCCGTTGTAGACCGCGAACATCGAGGCCATGACCGAGAGCAGCACCTGGGCGGTACAGATGTTGCTGGTCGCCTTTTCGCGGCGGATGTGCTGCTCGCGCGTCTGCAGCGCCATGCGCAGGGCGCGGTTGCCGTGGCTATCCACCGAGACACCGATGACGCGGCCGGGCATCATGCGCTGAAAGGCTGTTTTGGTGGCGAAAAACGCAGCATGCGGACCACCAAAGCCCATCGGCACGCCGAAACGCTGCGCCGAACCCACGGCGATGTCGGCGCCGAGTTCGCCGGGCGGCGTGAGCAGGGCGAGCGCGAGCAGGTCGGTGGCCAGGATGGCGAGGGCGCCGGCGGCGTGGAGCCTGTCGATGGGGCCACGAAAATCGCGCACCTCGCCGGAGGAGCCGGGATAGGAGAGGAGAGCGCCGAACACGTCGGCGGCGTTGAGATCCGTCAGCGGATCGCCCAGTTTCACCGTGTAGCCGAACGCTTCGGCGCGCGTACGGACGACGGCGATGGTCTGGGGATGCGTGTCGCTATCGACGAAAAACACCGTGGACGTGGTTTTTACCGCGCGCTTGGCCATCGCCATGGCTTCGGCGGCGGCGGTGCCCTCGTCGAGCAGCGAGGCGTTGGCCAGCGGCAGTCCGGTCATATCGACGATCATCTGCTGGAAGTTCAGCAGCGCCTCGAGCCGGCCCTGGCTGACCTCGGCCTGATAGGGCGTGTAGGCCGTATACCAGCCGGGGTTCTCCAGCACATTGCGCAGGATCACCTTTGGCGTGACGGTGCCGTAGTAGCCCATGCCGATCATCGAGGTGAACACCTCGTTCTGCTCGGCCATTTTGCGCAGGTACGAGAGCGTCGCCCGCTCCGAGCGCGCCTTTGGCAGACCCGCGAACGGCCGCGTGGTGCGGATGCCGTCGGGGATGACGCGCTGCATGAAGGCGTCCAGCGAGGGGGCGCCCACCACCTTCAGCATGGCGGCGGTCTCGTCCGACGACGGACCGATATGGCGGGGAATGAAATTGGCGCCGGGTTCGAGATCGGCGAGGGTGGGACGGGTTGGCATGATGATGATCCGTTGGCGTAGGGCGCAATAGGCCCCGTCTTTCTTGTTCCGGGGCCGTATTGCGCCGCCGAGGGTTCTTGCGCGCGACGGCGGTTGTGTTGAGCCTTGCTGCGCAATACGGCGCGAAGAGGCGCCTATTGCGCCCTACGACGCTACGAATTTTTCGTAAGCCGCCTTATCCATCAGGCCGTCGAGCTCGCCCGTGTTCGACAGCTTGATCTTCATGAACCAGGCCTTGCCTTGGGGATCGCTGTTGACCAGCGAGGGATCGGCGGCCAAGTCGGCATTGGCGGCGACCACTTCGCCCGAGACTGGGGCGTAGACTTCGCTCGCGGCTTTGACGCTCTCGACCACGGCGGCCTGCTCGCCCTGCTTCACCTTGCGCCCCACCTCGGGCACTTCGACGAACACCACGTCACCGAGCTGTTCTTGCGCATGATGCGTGATGCCGATGGTGGCGATGTCGCCTTCCACGCGGATGTATTCGTGGTCCTTGCTGTATTTCTCGATGGTCATCTGGCTGTCTCCCCGGTTCAGGCTTTTGGTTTGCGATGGAAGCGGTTGGGCACGAAAGGCAGGTCGACCACCCGCGCCGGCAGCGCTTTGTCGCGCACGATCAGTGTGAGTTGCGTCCCAGGCGCGGCATGGGTTGCATCGACATAGCCCATGGCGATCGGGCCGTTGACGGTGGGTCCGAACCCGCCTGATGTGATGGTGCCGATAGGTTGTCCGCCCACGGAGCGAATCTCTGTCCCCTCGCGCGCCGGCGCGCGTCCCTCCGGTTTGATGCCGACGCGGCGACGCGCGGGGCCATCCGTCAGTTCACGTTGGATACGGGCGGCGCCAGGAAATCCACCTTCGATGCGGCGGCGCTTCTGGATCGACCAGGCCAGGCCCGCCTCGATGGGCGTGGTGGTCTCGTCGATGTCGTGGCCATAGAGGCAGAGGCCGGCTTCGAGGCGCAGCGAGTCGCGGGCGCCCAGGCCGATGGGGGCGACGTCGGGGTGGGTGGCGAGCAAGGTCCAGAGCGCAACGGCATCGGGATTTTTGACGGAAATCTCAAAACCATCTTCGCCCGTATAACCGCTGCGCGAGATGTGGCACCAGATGCCGCCAACAGGGGCGTCCACGGACGACATGAAGTCGAGGATTGCAGCTTCGCCGCAATGGGCCGTCAGCACTTCGGCCGCGCGTGGTCCCTGCAGCGCAATCAAGGCAAACCCTTCGGCGCGGCGCAGGGCCAACCCGGCTGGCAACCTGGCCTCGATGAACTCGAGATCGTCAGCCTTGCGGGACGCATTGACCACCAGATAGAGCCAATGCTCATGGCCTGCGAAGCCCAACCGCGTCGCCATCAGATCATCGAGGATGCCGCCGTCGTCCGCCAGCAATTGGCTGTAGCGTTGCTGCCCCGGTTTCAACGACAGCAGATCGGCCGCACACAGCGTTTCCATGAACGCCGCCGCCGTTTCGTAGCGTTTGTCCTCGGGCACCAGGAAGGCCTGCCCCATATGGCTGACGTCGAACAACCCGGCCTGTTCGCGCGTGAAAAGGTGCTCCTTCAGCACCCCCATGGAGTACTGGACCGGCATGGCGTAGCCCGCGAACGGCACCATCTTGGCGCCAGCTTCGACGTGCCGATCATAGAGTGGTGTACGCAGCAATGGCGCATCGGCGCCGCTCGGATCCGAGCCCATCAAGGTCCCCGCAAAGTTGCACGCAACGCATCCCGCACGATTGCGGAAAACGTCACACGCCCCCTCTGTCGGTTGGACCTGAGAGATTTCACTGTCGGCGCCGGTCGCAAAACCAACGCCTACGGCTTATCCCCGTGGGTGGCCTTTCCGCAACTCGCGGAAAAGCGCTTTCCAGAGCGCCATCGGCCCAGCGGTCCGTTTGCCTGAGAGTTTCCGGGGCGGTTGCTCCTTCGGCGCCGGACGTGGCCGCCAAGCCGGCCGGTCGTACCGGTCTCTCCCGCGGGCCTCGAATGGCTATGTGATTTGAGGCTACACTGGCTGGCGCACAAACGCAAACCACCAAAGTGTGAAATTTTGACTTTGCTGTGGAGCTGCGGCGTAGGGGCGACACGTGTGTCGCCCATCTCTCCACAAAACGGGGGCCAGTGGTTGCGGATGGCCGGGCGACACACGTGTCGCCCCTACGGCCTCACAACCTAACTTCAGCCTGCGTTGGCGGCTTTCTCGAACGCCACATACAGCCGGAAGTCGGCGGTGCGTCCCCCCTGCGGCACGTCGAACGTGATGGTCCGCACGCTGGAGAAATAGCCGATCGGCTGGTCGGGCGTGATGTCGACTTCCACGCGCAGAGAATCGCCCTGCACGCGTTGCTTGGTGGCGTCGGTCAACAGAACGTTCACCGGCAGACCGACATGCCCGGCTTTGCCGCGCGGGCCCAACAGGATGCGGCCCGAAAAACCGTATTTGATGGAGACATGTGCGCCCTCGATCTGGCACTCGCGGGCCGTTTGCGTGATTTCCCCGCGGTGTATGACGGCCAGCGCATCTCCCTCGCGGCCCGGCTCGTAAATGGTCACGACTTGCGTGCTCGGGAAAATCGAAAACTGCGGGCAGGCGCGGATCGCGACGTCTGCGGCCGCGTCACCGGATTCGCTGCTCTTGGCGGCGTCCAGCATGGTCGCTTCCGACACGCCGACCGACGCGATGGGCGTTGCCGCCTTCGGGCCGAGCAGCCCGCCGAACGACGGCATGCCACAGCCACCCAACCCGGCGCCAAGGCCCATGGTCAGGCAACCCAGCAGCAGCGCTGTCCCCACAGCGCCAAACGGCGATCGCATTGCCAAAGTCAACATGCCCCAGTTCATTTTGCCGCTCGGCATCCATATGTTCTATGGACGTGTTCGGACGCCTGCGACTCAATTTCTTCTCTTGCCCTCGTCGTCAACCCTAGTTGGCTCGAATGACGAGATCAAGAGGATGTATCGGCAGCAAGTGTGACGCCTTTGCGGCGGCAGGGCGGCTTTGGAGGGATGGCATGACCAAGGTGGCCGAACAGACACGGAGCGGCGACCTCGCCCCGATGCACGTCTATCTGGCGGCCCCGCGCGGCTTTTGCGCCGGCGTGGACCGCGCCATCCAGATCGTCGAGGAGGCGTTGAAGCGCTATGGCGCGCCGGTCTATGTGCGGCACGAAATTGTGCATAACAAATTCGTGGTCGAGAGCCTGCGGGCCAAGGGGGCTGTGTTCGTCGAGGAGCTGGACGAGATCCCGCCCGGCGATCATCCCGTCGTCTTTTCCGCGCACGGCGTGCCCAAGGCGGTGCCGGCCGAAGCGCGCTCGCGAAAAATGTTCTACCTGGACGCGACCTGTCCTCTGGTCTCTAAAGTGCACGTGGAGGCCGAGCGCCATCACGAACTGGGGTTCGATATGGTGCTGATCGGCCATGCGGGGCATCCCGAGGTGATCGGCACCATGGGCCAGCTGCCGGAGGGCGCGGTCAGCCTGATCGAGACCGCCGCCGACGCGCGCGTCTTCACGCCGCGCAATCCGTTGAAGCTGGCCTACATTACGCAGACGACGCTGTCCGTCGATGACACCGCCGAAATCGTCTCGATCCTGCGCGAGCGCTTTCCCGAGATCGTCGGCCCGCACAAGGAAGACATCTGTTACGCCACCACCAACCGGCAGGCGGCGGTGAAGGCGATTGCCCCGAAATGCGAGCGGCTGATCGTGGTGGGATCGCCCAACAGCTCCAACTCCAAGCGGCTGGTGGAAGTGGCCGAGCGCGCCGGCTGCCCCAAGGCCATGCTGCTGCAGAGCGTCGACGATATTCCGTGGGCCGCCTTCGAGGGCGTGAGCACAGTCGGCATCACCGCCGGCGCGTCGGCGCCCGAAGTGCTGGTGAACGAGATCGTGGACGCCTTTCGCGCGCGCTATCGGGCGACGGTGGAGAACACCACGACGGCGCAGGAAAACATCCGGTTCAGCCTGCCGCGCGAGTTGCGCACCCCAGAGGTCAAAGCCGCCCCGCCTCAATGATCCGCTTCAGGAACGCCCGCGTGCGCTCCTCCTTCGGATCGCCGAACATCTGTTGCGGCGGGCCTTCTTCGTGGACGCGGCCTTCGAACAGAAAGCACACCTTGCTCGCCACTTCGCGGGCAAACCCCATTTCGTGGGTGGCCAGCAGCATGGTCATGCCTTGCGCGGCCAGATCGCGCACGATGTTGAGCACTTCGGAGACCAGTTCGGGATCGAGCGCGGATGTGATCTCGTCCAACAGCATCACCTTGGGGTCCATGGCCAGCGCCCGCACGATGGCGACGCGCTGCTGCTGACCGCCGGACAGCCGGTCGGGATAATCGCGCGCCTTGGCTTCCATGCCGATGCGTTTGAGCAGCGACATGGCGCGCTCCTCGGCCGCGGCGGGTGACAGCCCCAGCACCTTCACGGGCGCCAGCGTGATGTTCTCCAGCACGCTCATATGCGGGAAGAGATTAAAGCTCTGGAACACGATTCCGACGTTGCGGCGTAGCCGGTTGACGTCGACGCCCGGTCCCGACACGCGGTCGCCAGCCAGCACGATCTCGCCGCCCTGGATTGGCTCCAGCCCGTTGATGCAGCGCAGCAGCGTGGATTTTCCGCAGCCGGATGGGCCGATCAGGCAGACCACCTGGTGCTCGTTCACAGCTAGGTCGAGGCCTCGCAGCACGTCGATGGGGCCGAAGCGCTTGGTCACGCCGCGCATTTCCAGGAAGGGCATCAGGCCCCTCCCCTGTCAGCGACGGGGCGTATGCGAACCCTGGAAGGCTCGACGACGGTAAAGTTATCTCGGAACTGGATCGATCGATCTGCAAAAACGCCGGAAACCCGCTTAACTTGTTTGGCGAGTGACAATTTCGCAAGTTCAATGAGTACGTGTCCAACCACCGACGCGTTACGCCGGAACACTAGCAGTCCAAAGTCGTGATCCTGGGTCACGACAACCAATTCGGTACCGCCGGCAAGGTTGAGTACGGCAAGATCGTCAATACCTTGGTAGCCCTCACTCACGGCGTGCACCGTCAGTCCATCGGCTCTCAAACGGCCGATGATGGGGCCGGGTATGTTCTCGTCGGCGAGAAATTCCATAGACTACTCAGCCGCTTGAGGCTTGCTGGCAGCTTCTGCGGCGTAGCTTAGAACCGCATTGATATCGTCATCGCTGATGTGGCGATAGGCTTCCAGCAGTTCGGCCCTGGTTCGCCCCTCGGAAAGCCAACGCAAAATGAGTTCAACCGTGATGCGGGTACCCTTTATGCACGGCTTTCCGACCATGATCGCTGGGTCGACGGTAATCCGGGGATGCCTCATCTCAACGCCTTCGCAAGTGGTCCTTGCGCCGATCAATACACCCAATCCTGGTCTGCGCAAAACCAAAGTCTGGCCGCAGCCGACCGAGCTGACGCGCTTACAGTGTTCCAACGGACAGGTTGCCTAACCTCATTTGCAACGCAGGTAATTGAGGTTGTTTCGCTCGGACTGCCATT
The DNA here is from genome assembly GCA_031393505.1 of Hyphomicrobiaceae bacterium. Taxonomy (GTDB): domain Bacteria; phylum Pseudomonadota; class Alphaproteobacteria; order Rhizobiales; family Hyphomicrobiaceae; genus JANYHF01. The sequence goes on from JANMVX010000334.1 coordinate 16,580, forward strand.
TCACCGTCAAGCGGGTCGGCGTGGTCCAGATGACCGCCTTGTCGTTGAAGGTGGGGGCGCCAACGCTGACGCAGCGAGCATTCATGGTCCAGGTTCCGCCAACCGCCTTGATCGCGTTCAGGTTGCAGTGCTGCTCCCACTGGTCGTAGCCCTTGGCAGTGAACCGCACCGGGGAATTGCTGCCCTGCACCGGGATCGGTTTACGGCATTGAACGGCGTTCTCGCCCCAGATGCCAACATAAGTCGCCAATCTGGCGGCCGGCTTGGGCGGCGCTTTCGGCCTGGCTTTGGCTTTGGCCAGCCCCGGATCGGCCAGCGCAACCACAGCCAGCCCTGCCAGTAAGGTCACGGCGAAAGTCCGCATCAGTCCCGTCAATGTAGGATTGCGCATGTCGAACCTCTTTGCTGGGGTGGGATGGACAGATGGCGTCGGCTTCTACTTGCAGCGCACATATCGCAGCGGGGTGGCGAAGACGCCCCATTTGATGCTCATTCTGGTAGCGCTGGCCGTGATGGTCATGGTGTCTTTTTCCTTGGCGCCCTCGACCAGGCAGACCACTTTTGCCTTCCAGGCCGCGCCGGATTTCTTGAGTGTTTTGAAATCGCAATGGGTCTCGAATTGGTTGTAAGCCAGTCTGCTCATGACCACGGGGGCGTCGAGCGTGTCGGACGGCAGTTTGCAGGCTTTGGCGCTGGTGGCCCACTTGCCGACGTAGGCTGGGTTGGCTGCGGCGGCAGGCAGACTCAACCCGACCGCCATAGCGGCGGCGGTTGCAAAAACCGCGGTGCGGCTGGAAAAATGTGACATATCTGACTCCGGTGTCGGCACGAGGATTGAAATTTGCTGGGCTGTGGCCGCGCACCGGCGTTATCGGCAACGCACAAAGTTGTTGCGAAACTTGTCGCCGGCATAGAGCGTGGTCGCCCGCGTCGCAGTTGCCCAAATGGTGACCTTGTCAGTCTTCGACACCCCGTCGCCCTGACACCTGAACAAGCTGGCGTGCCAGACGCCATTGCCGCCCGTCACCGAGCGAATCCGGCATACGGTATCGACGCTTCCCCATTCCTTACGGGTGATCACCAAATCGGTTTCCCCGGACCGGCAGGCAGCTGCGCCAATGCCCCAGACGCCAAGGTAGGCTGGCCGCTTGGCTGCGGCGTCAACCGGTCCGGCCAACAGGGCCGCGATTCCAGCGGCGCACGCGGCGAGGGTTGCAGCTTTGAGAGGTGAGCGGGTTTCTGACGACATGACTTTCTCCTTCGGGGTTAGGATTTTCGTCATCGCAGCCGGTTTCGAGAGCGGCAGCGTTATGGTCGGACTATCGCTAAGCGGTGTGGGGTCCTTGTCATCATCAATTTCGATGAGGCGGCGTCATTTTCATCGGCAACGGGCGTAATTGTCCCGCACTGGCGAATCGCTAGACTTGATGGTGAGGCGTTCGGCGGTCGCCCACATGGTCAGGTGCTCGCGGCGGATCTCGCCCGCCGTTTCGCAGCGGTAGTGGATGCTCCAGACGCCGTTGCGGCCATTGATCGAGCGCGCGTCGCAGATCCTCTCGAATAGCACGAGTCCACGGCGGGTAAATTCGGCCCGGCTGATGATGGCGTCGGGCGTGTGGCGACCACAGAGGGCGGGATTTGTCGACCAGGTTCCAACGTAGGCTGGCTTTGCGATTGCATTTGCGGCCGCGCTAAGCGCCAAGGCTCCTGTCGCCGCCAAGGCCCACCGGCGCAGCCTCTTCGCTATGCTACCGATCCGCATCACGCGCACCAATCCATGCACACCAGCCATCCGTCATCTTGCCGAGCAATTTCGCCTGTGTCTACTCCTTACGAGCTTATCGCTAAGGGCTCCCACCACGATAGTACCTACCTGCATTGATCTTGACCCATCGTCTCTTGTGTGATCGGAAGCCAGTTTTGTAGGGGCGGACAGCAGTGCGCCCGGCGCGCCGCATCCGACAGACTATCAGTGTTGCACGCCGGGCGCGCTGCTGCGCGCCCCTACAAATCAACGCTGAGTCAGCATCAATGAAGCTTGGTATAAGTGCGCAGCGCGCGCGGCATTGATCTTAAAAATCATCGTTAGAGCAGCTTCAGATCGCGCATCTATCGTGGAGGGTTCCCTAACCGGCGCGCGTGCGGCGCTGATCGCGCGCCACCAGGTGGTCCACGAACCTGGCCTGCGGAATTGTGATGAGAACGAACAATATGCCCACGATCGTGACGGCCGACAGGTTGAAATGGTTCGAGGCGATGATGCGCGACTGGTTGAAGGCGTCGAGCACGCCGATCACCATCACCAGCGCGGTATCCTTCTGCAGGCCGATGAAATCGTTCAGCAGCGGCGGCATGATGCGGCGCACCGCTTGCGGCACGATCACGTAGCGCAGGGCTTGTAGGTACGAGAGGCCGAGCGAGCGCGCCGCCGCTGTCTGGCTCCAGTGCACGCTCTCGATGCCGGAGCGGTAGACTTCCGCAACGTACGCGCCGTAGACCAGCGTGAGGGCGAAGATGGCGTAGGCGACTTTCGGCATATCGCCGAGATAGGGGATGCCGGCGAGCGGAATGCCGAAGCCGACCAGATAGATGGTGATGATGGCTGGAAAGCCACGAAAGATATCACAATAGGTCATGGCCAGGAACCGCACCGGCCTCCCCGCCTCGCCCGGCAGCATGCGGGCTATGGCGACGATCAGCCCACAGATCAACACCAGGATTTCGGCGATGACGAAGATCGTGATGTTGGTCAGGAAGGCCCAGGCGACGAGATGGCCGTATTCGACCATCAAGGCAACGTCCAGAAAGGTGCGCGAAACCTGGGCATTGTTGGCGGAAAAGAAGGCGACAGCGCCAACGACCAGAAGTGCAGCCGCCGCATAGCCGAGTGTAATCAGCGACCACTCGCGCGACGCCGCCGCGTCCACGCGCGCGCCCATGAAGTCGCCGGCGGCAGCCAGACGGCCGGCCGACGCCGAGCGGCCGAGCGCGCGCGTCGCAGGAAACAAAAGCCCGGCGACGGCAGCCAGCACCGCCGCCATGGCCAGATCGGCTCCGAACGATCCGACCTGATTTGCCGCGAGCAGCGTGCGCAATTGCCAGAACACAAAGGCCGCCAAGGCCGGAACGGCGCAAGCCGTCGCCAGCGCCCCCCACGCCAACCCGCTTGAAGGTTTTGGCGGCGTGGGGGCGTCCCATTGCGGGATGGCGTCGTCTGTAACGCTGCTCACGGAATCAGAGACCTGTTGGATTTACAGTTACGGAGGCTACTGAATTTCACTGCCCCTAGGCCGTTTTCTCCTCTCCCCTCGCCTCTTTGCGAGGGGAGAGGAGACCGCGTCTCGCAGGCGCTTCTTCAGCGCCAAGAGCCACGCGGTCGGTGAGGGGCAGCGGCTTGCTCCGTCCCTGGTGCGACCGGTACGGAGCAAGCGGCTGCCCATCCGGCCCTTGTTCCTCGCGCTTTGCGCTCGGGGGCCACCTTCTCCCCCAAAGCAGGGGGAGAAGGAAAGCCATCGTATTCCCTACGGATTGAAATACGGCACTGTGCCCGGGTCCTTGCCCCAGACGGCGGCGAGGTATTTGTCGGCGAGTTTTTTCAAGGTGCCGTCGTCTTGCAGGGCGACGATGATCTTGTCGATCGTCGCCTTGTTGGCCGAGCCCTTGGGGTAGAGCGCGCCATAGGCCTCGCCGGTCTTGAATTGGCCGACTACGGTGACGGCGCCCTTTTCCTGCACCTCTTCGGCCAGCACGATCGAGGTGTCGGTGATGGCGGCATCGATCTGGCCGGCGCGCAGGGCCGTGAACAGGTCGCCCTGCTCAGGATACTGACTGACGTTCTTGGCCTTCAGTTTGTCGGTGGCGAAGGACGCGCCTGTGGTTCCGGTCTGCACACCCAGGCGCAAGGCGCCGATGGCCTTTTCGTCCGTAGTCACACCTTTCTTGACCAGCACGCCGATATCTGAGCTGAAATAGGGCGCCGAGAAATCGACCACCTTTTTGCGATCATCGGTGATGGAGATTTCCGACATGGCGAGATCGAAATTCTTGGTCAGGCCACCGACCATCTCGTCCCAGCCGACGTTCACGACCTGCAGTTTGTCGAACCCGGCGCGCCAGGCGATGTTGGCGGCCATGCAATACTCATAGCCTTCCTTGATGCTTTCGGGCGTGTCGCCGTTCCACCAGGTGGGGGCGGGCAGGCTGACTTCGACGGTGAGCTGGCCGGCCTTGGCGGGCGCCGCGATCGGGATCGAGCCCTTGGCGCCGGTCACTTCACAGCCGCCAATCATGTCGGCGGCGACGGCCGCTGCGGGCGCAAGGCTGAGCGCCGCGAGGCCCGCAGCGAGAATGGTTGCGTATCGTGTCACGAGGAACGTCTCCCTGAATGTCTCGCCCGCCTGACGGGCGTCATCGCACTCTAGCGCTACCGGCCGCGCTGGCAATGGCCCGCTGACGGGCCGGGGTTTGCCCGATGAACTCCACATGAACGCCACATTCAGGTTCGCATCAGGCGGGGCGCGTTATACCCCTCATCAAGTCAAGCCCGGCCCCCGGCGCGGTTTCCCCCGCCGAGGGCAGCTCCCCCGGAGACGCCTCATGGCCCTGAAACTCGCCGCTCTCGCCACCATCGCCGCCGGCACGCTGGTCGCCACGTTCCTGCCGTCGGGCACCGACTCCTCCGCGCAAGCCGCCCAATTCCTGCGCTGCGTCGCCAACCCGGTGTCCGTCGTCGTCACCGGCAGCGGAACCTGGGGCACCAGCGACCGCGTCCGCAACGAAGGCATCGCCAGCTGGCAGGCCGCCGCCGCTCAGACGGTCGGCCCCACCTATTCCGATTACGGCCATTCGCTGGGCGCCAATGCCGACTGCCACCGCTCGCTGTTCAAAGTGACCTGCGTGGTGACTGCGACGCCTTGCCGCAGCTAAGCGACGAGACCCGCATCAGCGCAAGCCCGCCGCAATTGCCTGCGGTTCCTTCGTATTGCTGTAGCGCAGGTCACTTTTGCGATGGTCTGTCGTAACTTGCGGCATCCGGCTCACGTAAAGCAATGACTGTCATTGTGCTCCCCTTCCGCCCGGTTTCGGTTTAACACCCAGTTGGGCCGCCTGCTGCCGGATTTGTTCGCCAGCAGGGCGGCATAAATTCCGACTGGGGATGCGGCGCGATGAAAAGACTGTTGGCGGAATGTCTCGGCACCTTCATGGTCGTGTCCGTCATCTGCGGGATCGGCGCCATGACGCCCTCGGGCGCACCGCCCTGGGCCGTTGCGGTCGGGTCCGGTTTCGCTATTTTCTCCATGATGTCAGCGCTCGGCCACATCTCGGGCGGTCATTTCAATCCGGCGCTCACGATCGGCCTGGCCACCTCGGGCCGGCATCCCATCACCAGCGTCCCGGGCTATGTGTTCGCTCAGATCCTTGGCGCGGTCGCTGCCGGATTTACCTGGTTTGTAATCGCCAGCGCCCGTGGCGGCGCCAGCCCAGCCGATCTCGGCGTCTTTGGCGCCAATGGCTTTGACGTCGCCTCGCCGGGCCATATCGCGGTGGGCGCGGTGGCGCTCGCCGAAGTCTTGGCGACGGCTTTGCTGGTGATCGTGTTCGCCGGCGCCACCTCGCGCCACGCCGCCAGCATAATGGCGCCGATCGCCGTCGGATCCGCCTTCGCCGCGCTGATGCTGCTGTTGCTGCCGATCGACGGCGGCGGCCTCAATCCCGCCCGTTCGACCGCCTCGGCGCTGCTTGGCGGGCAGCTGGCGGTCGCCCAGCTCTGGCTGTTCTGGGCCGCGCCGATTGTCGGCGCCATCGTCGGTGGCCTGATCGCCCGCATCGTCACGCCCGTGGACTGACACGGTTTAGGGCTTCCGGCGCCGTATCGTTTCTGTCACATCACATCCGGGAAAGTACGGTTGGGAGCATACCCCGCCGCGCACCCACGTTGCAACATGCCCGCGGTCATGCTTGGAAGAGTATGGCTGCACGAAGCATTAGAGGGCTGAGTGCTATGATGATGACTGTTCGACGCGGGATGCTTGTTGCGGGTGTTCTGCTGAGCGTTGTTTCTGCGTCTGCGTTCGCCGCTGCGCCGTCCGATATCGCGACAGCGCTGGCGCCGCAGGTGGTTGGGGTCGTGTCCGGCGGGACCTGGGAAGAAAGCGGCAAAAAAGGCTACTATCGCGCGGTGCTGATTGCACCGGCGGACGCCAGTACCGGCGCGCAGATTTACCTGCAGTGGATGACGGCGGCCGACCAGAGCAGCGGCGGCGTGCCGGCCATCGCCAAAGCCGTTCCAGTGCAAGAGGTGGCTGACCAGAAGATGCTGGACGCCAATCTCAGCATGGAGTTCGAAAAACCCAATGAATTCATTCTCTATGTCGAGCCGTCAGACCCCAGCAAGGCGGCCACGCAAAGCCTGACCGTTACGGCGACCGCGCCAGGGAAGTATACGGCGGTCAAAGGCCCGCTGCCCGAATAGCCGACAGCCCCCCCGCGACCTTCCGGCCATGGACAGCGCCCGATTGCGACAAGGGCGCTGCGCTATCGTTGTTGCGTGGCCTTTACATACGCGCTAAGGGCACGCTGTTGCTTGGGCGCTACTTCCCGAGATTTTTCGAATTGATTTTCCGTTTTCAAGAGATGACCGCTTGTCAGAGACAACACCTAGCTTTTCCGATCTGGGCCTAAGCCCCAAAGTCCTCGAGGCGATCGCCGCCGCTGGCTATACGACGCCGACGCCGATCCAGGCCCAGGCCATCCCCGACGCCGTGGCCGGGAAAGACGTGCTCGGCATCGCCCAGACCGGAACGGGCAAGACCGCCAGCTACGTGCTGCCGATGCTGACCCGCCTGGAACAGGGACGAGCCAGAGCGCGCATGCCGCGCTCTTTGATTTTGTGCCCGACCCGCGAGTTGGCGGCGCAAGTCGCGGAAAACTTCGAGAAATACGGCAGCCAGCACAAACTGAACATGGCGCTGCTAATCGGCGGCGTGTCTTTCGACGAGCAGAACCGCAAGCTGGACCGTGGCGTGGACGTGCTGATCGCGACGCCGGGCCGGCTGTTGGACCAGTTCCAGCGCGGAAAAATCCTGATGACGGGCGTCGACATCCTGGTCATCGACGAAGCCGACCGTATGCTCGACATGGGCTTCATTCCGGACATCGAGCGCATCTGCGGGCTGCTGCCCCCCAAGAAGCAGACGCTGTTTTTCTCGGCCACCATGCCGCCGGAAATTCAACGCTTGGTCGACCGCTTCCTGAAATCACCGACGCGCGTGGAAGTCGCCCCGCAGGCCACCGCCGCCAGCACCATCACGCAGCGCTTCCAGTTCGTCGAAGGCGGCGACTACGAAAAGCGCGAGGCCCTGCGCACGCTCATCCGCACGGCCGACGTGAAGAACGCCATCATTTTCTGCAATCGCAAACGCGATGTCGACGTGTTGCATAAGTCGCTGATCAAGCATGGTTTCAACGCCGGCTGCCTGCATGGCGACATGGAGCAGCACACACGCACCGCGACGCTGGACGGTTTTCGCTCCGGTGCGATATCGCTGTTGGCGGCGAGCGACGTGGCGGCGCGCGGGCTGGACATCCCCGACGTCAGCCATGTGTTCAATTTCGATGTGCCGATCCATGCCGAAGACTATGTGCATCGCATCGGCCGCACCGGCCGGGCTGGAAAACTTGGCGCATCATTCTCGCTGGTGACCGATCACGACATTCGTGCGCTGCGCGAGATTGAAAAAATGATTGGCGCCGCCGTCGAATGGATCGGTCCGCCCCCGCCGGAAGATGCCGGCAGTAAAACGCGGTTGCGTGGCGCAAAGCGCGGCCCAGCAGCATCGAGCGAACGGCGCGGGTCCCCTGCACGCGGCGGCCGGACCCGCGATCCGCGTCGCCGTGAACGCGAGGACCGGCCAGCCATTGAGGCGAGCGCCGAGGCGCCGGTGGCGGCGATGGAGGCTGTTGCTGCGGGTCCCGAAGGCGACATCGTTTCCGTGGTTCAGCGTCCTCAGCGCGCCCCAGGCGAGCGACGCGAACGTCCCGCCGGCTTGCGCTCAAGGTCCAGACGCGGCCGCGATGGCGCCGAGCGCCCGCCGAGCGAGCCGGCGGTTCTTCCGCCGCCCGTCGCGGCTGAAGCGCCCGCCCCGGTTGCCACTCCGGTCCGCGCCGAACGCGAGCGGCCGCCGCGTGAGCACAAACCGCGCGAGCCGCGTCGTGAACGGCCGGCCCCGCCGCCGCCGCCACCACGCGAAGAACCCGGGTTTGGACAGCCGTCGCTGGATAACCGACCGGACAGAAACACCCGTCCCGCACGGGGCGGTGAGCGCACCGACCGCCCACGCCACCGCGACCGCGACGACGGCCCGCCGGTGGTGGGTCTGGGCGATCACATGCCGGACTTTCTGAAGCGGCCGGTGAAGTAGGGGCGAAACTGCGTCCGTGCACTTTTTGCCTCTCCCCGTCCTTAGGGGGAGAGGAGACCGCGTCTCGCCGGCGCCTCTTTGCGCCAAGAGCCACGCGGTCGGTGAGGGGCAGCCGCTGGCTCGTCACTTGGCCGAAACTGGTGCGGAGCAAGCGGCGGCCCCTCATCCGGCCCTATTTCCCTCGCGCATTGCGCTCGTGGGGCCACCTTCTCCCCCTAAGCAGGGGGAGAAGGAAAGTGCAGCGGTGCCGGCTCCTCGCCAAGCCAAGCTGCTTGCACTATCGTCGCGAATTTATCATTGTCGCGCCCCAAATCGGGCCCGAACGAGAGGTTTTATGGCCAAGGAAGAACTGCTGGAATTCCCGGGTACAGTCGTCGAGCTGCTGCCCAACGCCACGTTCCGCGTCAAGCTGGACCAGGGGCACGAGATCGTTGCGCACACGGCCGGCCGCATGCGCAAGAACCGCATCCGCGTCTTGGCGGGTGACAAGGTGCAGGTGGAGATGACGCCCTATGACCTCACCAAAGGCCGCATCACCTATCGATTCAAGTAGGCCGTCGCTCTTCAGCCGGTTGCCGTGGCCGTTCGGGCCGTCCACGCCCGGCGAGGAGGTGCCCCCTCTGCGCTTGCGCTGGAAAACGCCAAGCTTGCGCACTGAGCAGGCCGCAGCCGCGCTGGCCCAGCGCAAGGCCGGCATACGTCCAAAATTGGTGTTGGCCAGCGCGTCGCCGCGCCGTCTGCAGCTGCTGGCCCAAGTCGGAATCGAGCCCGACGCCCTGCGCCCGACCGCCATCGACGAGACGCCGCTGAAGGGCGAGCTGCCGCGCCGCTACGCCCTGCGCGTCGCCTTGGAGAAGGCGATCACCGCACGCGACATGCTGGCCAACGATCCGGAGTTGGCGAACGCTTTCATCATCGCCGCAGATACCGTGGTGGCCTACAACCGCCGCATCCTGGTCAAGCCCGCCTCGGTCGAGGAGGAGATCGCCTCGCTGCGCCTGCTCTCGGGGCGTCAGCACAAAGTCTACACCGCCATCCAGCTGATCCGTCCCGACGACAAAATCCGCAGCAAGATCGTGGTGACCAAGGTGCGCTTCAAGCGGCTGAGCAACGCCGAAATGGACAGCTACATCGCGTCGCGCGAGTGGAAGGACAAGGCCGGCGGCTACGCCATCCAGGGCATTGCATCGGCGTTCGCGCGCAAAATCACCGGGTCGTACACCAACGTGGTCGGGTTGCCGCTGCACGAAGTGGTGCAGATGCTGACCGCCGAGGGGTTTCCGGTGCACTACAACTGGCTGCGCTTCAGCGATCTCAATGGGGGGTGAGCGGTGGCGAAATCCAAAGGCTGTCCCGAATGCGGCGACTTGGTCGCGCCAGAGTTCAGCCCGTTCTGCTCAAGGCGCTGCGCCGATGTGGATCTTGGCCGCTGGCTGACGGGGGGGTACGCCATCCCGGCGGAAGACGCTGTTGAGGATGGGGACGAGGATGAGGCGGCGGCACCTGCAGGAAAGCATTGATTTATCTATGTTGTTTTTGTGCGGAGTCCATTGGTAGGGGCGAGCAGCGCTCTCCCTCGGTCAATATAACGGGCGCCGATTATATTGCCCGAGGGCGAGCGCTTGTAGGACCGGGACTGTTGCTCACCAAAGCACATCTCATCACACTCGCAGCTCGACCCACACCGGAACATGATCAGACGGCTTCTCCCAGCCGCGCGTTTTGCGGTCGATGCCGGCGCTCACCAGCCGGTCGGCGGCCTGCGGCGACAGCATCAGGTGGTCGATGCGGATGCCGTGATCCTTGGCCCAGGCGCCGGCCTGATAGTCCCAAAAGGTGTAGTGGCCGCCGCCGGGGTGCGTGGCCTTGATGGCGTCCGTAAATCCCAGGTGGCAGAAGCGCCGGAACGCCGCGCGACTTTCGGGCTGATACAGAGCATCCTCGGTCCAGGCTTTTGGATCATACGCATCGTCGGGCTGGGCGATGACGTTGTAGTCGCCCGCGATCACCAGCGCCTCTTCGTGTTGCAGCAGCCCCGCGACATGGCGGTGCAGCCGTTCCATCCAGGCCAGCTTGTAAGTGAACTTCTCGGTACCGATCGGATTGCCGTTGGGAAGATAGATCGCCGCGACCCGCACCGTCGCTCCGCCCTCGGACGACATGACGGCCTCGAGATAGCGGCTTTGCTCGTCCGCATCGTCGCCCGGCAAGCGCCGTTTCACTTCGTCAAACGGCCGCTTGGACAGGATCGCGACGCCGTGAAAGCCCTTTTGTCCGTGCACGGCGACGTTGTAGCCCAGCGCCTCGATGGCCTCGGTGGGAAAGCCCTCGTCCTGGGTTTTGATCTCCTGCAGGCAGGCCACGTCCGGCTGCGACTCGCCGAGCCAGCGCGTCAGGCTTTCGATGCGCGCCTTGACGCCGTTGATGTTCCAGGTCGCGATCCTCATGGACTGGCACCGAAATCTTTCATTAACCAAATAGGACTATTACCAAGCATTAGGGATGTTTTGCTGAGTTTGCTGCGGCATTGGAGACCCGTCGCCCATGTCGGTGATGTCTTACGAACGCCATCGGGCGCGCACGCCACTGTTCATCAAGGCGATGACGCTCGTCAACGTCGCTCTTGGCCTTGGCATGCTACTGGGCTGGCATCAGCTGGCGCCGCTGTTGGAAGATCCCGTCTTGAAGCTGCTGGGCGGCGACGTCGGCAGTGATACAACCGTGTTCGCCTATCCGTTCGTCGTCTTGTGGACGCTGCCGCTGCTCGGTGTCACAGGCACCGTCTTTGCCCGATCCCTGGACGCCACGAGGCAGGCCGCGATGGTCGCGCTCGTGCCAGCAATTCTCATCGGTTGCAGCTGCCTGTGGCTCTATCTGCATTCCGAAAACCTTGTTTGAGCTTGGGCGAGGTTAAATCGTGAAGCTGACTCCGCAGCCGCAAGAGGCCTTGGCCTGCGGGTTGCTGACCTTGAACTGCGCCCCGATCAGGTCGTCGACATAGTCCAGCTCCGAGCCGGCCATGAACGGCAGGGACACGGCGTCAACCAACACCTGCACGCCGCCGCGTTCGATCACCAGATCGTCCGGTTCGGTCGACGGCACCAGATCAAACTTGTACTGAAATCCCGAGCAACCGCCGCCCTCGACGCTGACGCGCATGGCGCGCGCAGACGGCTCGTCCTTGAGAATCGCGGCGATCCTTGCGGCGGCGCGATCAGTCACTGAGACAGTGGGAGCGGTCATGCTGTTTCCCGGATGGCAAGCATCGGCTGCACAAATCAGTTCCTGGCTATATAGTGCAGGTAACCCAGGACTCCAAACGCCGAGGCGCGACACGTCGCATGGCCGCCACCGTCAAGACCAGGAAACACATTGCGACGCCCAAAGGCCGCAGTCGCCCCGATTTCGCGCCCTATGCCGCCGATCCCATGCTCAGCCGCGGCCGCCTGACGCCCGAGCCCGATTGCCCGATGCGCGGCGGTTTTCAGCGCGACCGCGACCGCATCGTGCATTCCTCGGCGTTCCGGAGGCTGACGCATAAAACCCAGGTGTTTCTCTACCATGAGGGCGACCACTACCGCACGCGCCTGACCCACACCATCGAGGTGGCCCAGATCGCGCGCGCCATCGCCCGGCAGTTGCGGCTGGACGAGGATCTGACCGAGGCGCTGGCCCTGGCGCACGATCTCGGCCACCCGCCGTTTGGCCATGCTGGCGAGCGGGCGCTGGCCGAGGCGGCCAAGGACCACGGCGGGTTCGATCACAACGCACAGTCGCTCCGGGTTGTCACCGCCATCGAGCGCCGTTACGCCAGTTTCAACGGCCTCAATCTCACGTGGGAGCTGCTGGAGGGCCTCGTGAAGCACAACGGCCCGCTGACGGGGCCGTACCGGAGCAACCGGGCCGGGCCGCTCTCGCCGGTCATCGCGGGCTACAATGAGCGGCACGATCTGTGGCTGGACCAGTTCGCGTCGGCGGAAGCCCAAGTGGCCGCCCTGGCCGACGACATCGCCTACAACAGCCACGACCTCGACGACGGCCTTCGCGCCGGCGTAATCGACGTGGAGGGACTGCGGGACGTGCCGTTAGTTGCGGGTTACATCGACGAAATCGCAGCCACCCATGGCGATCTGGTCGGACCGCAGCGCCACTATGAGATCACCCGGCGGCTGATCACGGGACTGGTCGCGGACGTGATCGCCGAAGCGCAGCGCCGCCTGGACCATCTCGGCCCCGCCGACAGCGACGCCATCCGCCAAGCCGACGCCGCAGTGGTCGCGTTCTCCGGGCACCTGGCCGAGCAGCTCGCCGAACTCAGCGGGTTCCTGTTCACTGAGGTTTACCGCTCGAAACGCGTCATGGATGTCATGTGCCAAGCGGAGGGGATGGTGGCGGCGCTGTTCGGGCGCTATCTGGCCGACCCGTCGCTGCTGCCCGAAACCTGGCGCGCGGCGATCACGACGCTGCCATCAGCCGAACAAGGCCCGCGCATCGTCGATTTCGTGGCGGGCATGACCGACCGCTACGCCATCGAAGAACACCGACGGCTGTTTGACCATACGCCGGATCTGGTCTAGCCGGAAGCGTCACGGGAGCGACTAGGTGTCAGACACTTAGCGCGCTCGCCGCCATCAGATTGGATTGCCGGTTGTGCAGGCGCGCTAAGTGTCTGACACCCAGTCCCGCGAAAGCCCAACTCATGCACATCTACGCCGACTACGAAGCCAAGCTTGCGAGCATCGTCGCTGCCCTGGTGGCCGACAAGAAACTGCCCGAGGCCGTGGCCGGCATCCGCCTGGGCATTGACCAGACCAAGGATTCTTCGCATGGCGATTTCGCCAGTAACGCTGCCATGGTGCTGGCCAAGCCGGCCGGCATGAAACCGCGCGACATCGCCGAACTGCTGAAGCCGCTGCTGGAAAAAACGGCGGGCGTCGCAAAAGTCGAGATCGCGGGGCCGGGGTTTGTGAACATCACCCTGGAGCGTTCCGTATGGCCGACCATCGTCGGCGCCATTCAGACACAAGGCGATAAATACGGCCGTTCCGACGCCGGCAAAGGCCAGAAGGTCAACGTCGAATACGTCTCGGCCAACCCCACCGGCCCCTTGCACGTCGGCCATTGCCGCGGCGCGGTGGTGGGCGACACGCTGGCGAACTTGCTGGCTTTCGCGGGCTACGACGTGACGCGTGAATACTATATCAACGACGCTGGCGGCCAAGTGGACGTGCTCGCCCGCTCGGCCTACCTGCGCTATTGCGAGGCCAACGGACAAACCATCGAGATTCCGCAAGGGCTATATCCCGGCGAGTACTTGAAGCCCGTCGGCGCGGCGCTGGCCAAGACATACGGCAAGACCCTGCTCGGCAAGCCCGAGGCCGAATGGCTCGCACCCATACGCACTTTCGCGATCGAGGCCATGTTGGACCTGATCCGCGACGACCTCGCCCAGCTCAACATCAAGCACGATGTGTTCTCGTCCGAGCGGGCCATGACCATCGGCAACAAGGACATGGTTGCTGAAACCATCGCCGAACTGCGCAAGGCCGGTCACGTCTTCCAGGGAAGGCTCGAACCCCCAAAAGGCGAGGTCAACCCGGATTGGGAAGACCGCGAGCAGACGCTGTTCAAATCCACAGCCTTTGGCGACGACACCGACCGCGCGCTGCTCAAGTCGAACGGGACGTACACCTACTTTGCCCCGGACATCGCGTACCACAAGACCAAGTGGGACCGTGGCTTCACCCATATGATCGATGTCTTGGGCGCCGACCATGCCGGCTACAAGAAGCGCCTGCAGGCTGCCGTATCAGCTGTTTCCGGCGGCAAGGGCGATCTCGACGTTATTTTTTGCCAATTGGTTAAGCTCATGAAGGGCGGACAGCCCGTCAAGATGGGCAAACGCGCCGGCAACTTCATCACCGTGCGCGACGTCGTCGACGAGGTCGGCCGCGATCCCGTGCGCTTCATGATGCTGTTCCGCAAGAATGACTCGCCGCTCGACTTCGACTTCGACAAGGTCACCGAACAGTCCAAAGACAATCCGGTGTTCTATGTTCAGTATGCGTGCGCCCGCGCCTCCTCGATTTTCAGGAAGGCTACTGAGGTATTCCCTGACTTTACTCCCGGATCGAAGGCTATAGCCCAGGCTGATCTGAAGAAACTTGTGGATGACGGGGAAATCTCTCTGATCAAGCGCCTCGCGCTGTTTCCGCGTCTGATCGAGCAGTCCGCGACCTCTCATGAGCCGCATCGCATCGCCTTCTATCTCTATGAACTGGCTTCGGAATTCCATGGTCAGTGGAGCCGGGGCATAGACCTGCCACATTTAAGGGTCATACGGGAGGATGACGAAGCCACAACAGCGGCGCGCTTGGTGCTGACTGCGGCGACACGGCAGATTCTGGCGACGGGACTGGGGATACTCGGTGTACAGGCTCCCGAAGAGATGCGCTAGACTGCGATTCGGATGAATTGACGTTGCAAGGATAGCGCGATGGCGAGGCCGGAAGATACGCTAGCCAGGGGAGCTGGCCGCAATGGCGGTGGCTTTGAGCCGGTATATGACGACAGCCTGCAGGGTCAGCGGCGGGTCGATCCACGACTTGGAACTCAAGCTCCAATGCGCAGCCCCAATCAGACCGGAATTCCGCTGGCGCCCGATCCGCAGCGCGAAGCGCCCAGAGACACGCAACGAGCGGGCGGCCAACCCGGCGTGACGCCACGGTTCGATCCTTATCTGCCGCAGGGCAATGGCGCGCCGCCGCGCCAGCAGGTGCAGGAACCGGCGCAAATTTACACCGACCCACGCCAGAATGGCCGCCAGGACCCGCGTTTGGAGTTCCCGCCGCAGGGCCAGCAGGCCTATGCGCAAGACCCCTATCAGCAGCAGCGCGCGCCTCAAGGCGCGGCTCCGAATGGCCAGCGCCCGCCGCCGCAAGCCGCTCCGCAGCAACTGCCGCCTGCCGCCCCGCCGATGGCCGAGCGCCGTTATGCTGCACCGGCTCCCGGCGAGCGCGGGGCGCCGGTGCGCCCGGCCACGCAAGGCCGTCCGGGGCAGACCGCGCGTCCCGTCGCCAATGGCTATGCGCCGCCGGCCGCTGCCCCGCAGCAGGAGATTGTTCCCCCAGTCCGGGGCCGTGATCCCTATCAGGACGGACCAACCCGGCGCCAGTCGCTTGCGCCGCCGAATGGCGCGCAGATGCCGGCGCGTCAGCCCTACGGCTATGCCCAAGACGGCTATGGCGAGGAAGCCTTCGCCGACGGCGCGCAGACCGAAGCCGCTGACGATGAGTTCGAGGCCGACGAAGACGAGGACGAATATGCGGACGAGGCTGCGCCACGCAGCCGCCGGGGGCTCTATGTTCTGGGCGCCCTGGTCATCGCCATCGTCGTCGGCGGCGGCTTGGGCCTTGCCTACAAGATGAGCATGGGACCTGGCGTCAAGGACGGCGCGACACGCGTGCTGCAGGCCGACAAATCGCCGTTGAAAACGGTTCCTGCGGATGCGGGAGGACAGACGTTCGACAAAGGCACAAAAACCATCATGGACCGCGCCAGCGATCCGGCAGATGGACAAGCCACCATGGTGACGAATTCAGAAGCGGTGGCCACCAACGCCGGCGGCCAGACCGACGCCGTCGCCATGCCGCGCAAAGTGAAAACCATGGTTGTAACGCCTGGCCAGCCGATTTCGGCCGATGCAGCCCCGTCCGCCATGGACGATCAGGGCGTGCCAGGAATTTCGCTGGGCGAGCCCGACCCAGCGCCTCAGGTCAAGCCCGCAAAAGTGCCTGACGCCGCAGCGTTGAAAACCAAGATGAAGAACGCCGCTGTCAAGACCGCTGGGACGGTGGTGCAGCAAGCATCCGATGCCGTGGACCAGACGGCAGCTGGCGATTTGGCTGCGGATGCCCAGGCTGTTGCGGCCGAAGCGGCGCAACAGCCGACCAAACTTGCCGGCGCCGCCAAGGCGCCAGCGACTGCCAAGAAGCTATTGAAGGTTGCCGCAGTGGATCCGGCCGCCGATCCGGCGGCGGCGGACGTGCCGGCCGAGCCGCCGGCCGCAACGGCGACCAAGACCAAACCTGTCAAAGACGCCCTTGCAACCCCGGCCGCAACGCCGAAAGCTACGGGTGGCGGCTATATCCTGCAGGTGTTCTCCGGCAAATCGTCGGCCGAATCCCTGGCCTATTTCGCCGACATGCAGCAGAAGTTCCCCGATCTGATCGGTTCCGGCCAGCCGGACATCCAAGAAGTGGATCTGGGATCGCAGGGCAAGAAGTACCGGCTGCGCATCGGGCCGCCCGGCTCCAGCACGGCCGTCAGGAGCCTGTGCACCAAGCTCAAGGCGAGCGGCTTGAAGGACTGCATCACTGCGGCCTATTGATCCGCGCTCGCCTCGACCGGCCGTTCGCGTTTAACGTATCGGGGTGGCCATCGGCCGCCCCTTTTCGTTGCCGATCCGTCGTCTGACCAGGGAGCGCCCGCCATGGCCATGCTGTCCGCCTTCATCACCGGGGTCGCTGGAGAGGCATTGACCGGCGAGGAATGGCGGTTCCTGCAAGACGCGCGCCCCTGCGGCCTCATCCTGTTCAAGCGCAATTGCCAAAGTCCCGAGCAGGTGCGGGCGCTGGTGAACAGCTTCAAGGACGCCATCGGCAGCGACGATCTTTTGATCCTCATCGACCAGGAAGGCGGCCGCGTGCAGCGGTTGCAGCCGCCCAATTGGCGCCAGCTCCCACCCGCCGCCAGCTACGGCCGGCTGTACCGCGAGGATCCCGCCTTGGCGCTCAACGCGGCGCGCGCGGTGGCCCAGGTGACCGCAATGGATCTGCGCGCGCTGGGGATAAACACCAACTGCGCGCCGTGCCTGGACCTGCCCGTCCCGGGCAACACGGACGCCATCGGCGACCGGGCCTATGGCCCGAACGTCGACATGATCATCGCCCTTGGCCGGGCCGTCGCCGATGGCCTCAGCCACGGTGGCATACTGCCGGTGATGAAGCACATGCCCGGTCATGGCCGGGCCAAATCCGACAGCCACAAGGAACTTCCCGTGGTCAGCGCGTCCATCGACGAATTGGCCGCCACCGACTTCCGGCCCTTCCAGGCCCTCAATGATCTGCCGATCGGGATGACGGCGCATATTCTGTTCACCGACATCGATCGCAACGGGCCGGCCACCACGTCACGGCTGGTGGTGGAAACGGTGATCCGTGGCGAGATCGGTTTTCACGGCCTGTTGCTGAGCGACGACCTCTCGATGCAGGCGCTTGGCGGAACGCCCGGCGAGCGCGCCGTCGCGGTGCTGGGCGCAGGCTGCGACGTAGTCCTGCACTGCAACGGCAAGCTGGCCGAAATGCTGGACGTCGCTGAATCCACGCCCCTGCTCGAAGGCCTCTCGCAAGAGCGTTTCGACGCGGCGCTGGCCAGGCGCAACGCGCCCGGAGCGTTCGATGTCTCGGAGGCGTTGGAGGCGCTGGCCGAGGTGCTGGCCGTCACGGACGGTCGGATGACGGCGTGAGCCTCTTGCCACTTGTCTTGGCGCGGCTCATTTTCGCTGTCTCAAGCTTGGCTCCTTTACGAGGTTCCCTATGGCCTTCGATCTCATCTTGCGCGGGGCGCGCGTCATCGATCCGTCGCAGAAGCTCGACGCCGTGCGCGACGTCGCCTTCGCGGGCAAGACCGTCGCCGCGGTTGGCCAGGGATTGCCCGCAGGCAAGGACACCGCCGTTCGCGATGTCTCTGGCAAGATTGTCGTACCCGGCCTGATCGATCTGCATACGCATGTCTACGACGGTGGCACCTCGCTCGGCATCGACGCCGAGGAGTTCTGCCGCAGGTCGGGCGTGACCACCGCGGTCGATACCGGATCGGCCGGCCCCGGCAACTGGCGCGGCTTTCGTGAGCATGTCATCGAACGATCCCAGGTGCGCATCCTGGCCTATCTCCACGTCTCACACGCCGGCATCTACGGCTTCGATCATCACGTCATGGTCGGCGAGAGCGAAGATGCGCGCATGCTCAATCCCATCGACTGCGCCGCCGTCGCCGACGCCAATCGTGACCTGATCGTCGGCATCAAGGTGCGGGTCGGTTTGCACGCCTCGGGCTCGGCTGGCGTCGCGCCGCTCGACACCGCGCTGCAGGTCGCCGAAGAGGTCGGCATGCCGCTGATGTGCCACATCGATCATCCGCCACCGTCCTATGACGAGGTGCTGACGCGTTTGCGGCCGGGCGATATTCTCACGCACGCGTTCCGGCCGTTTCCAAATTCGCCGGTCTCGCAACAGGGACGGGTGCGCGAATCCGTTCACGCGGCCCGCAAGCGCGGCGTGCTATTCGATATCGGCCACGGCATGGGCTCGTTCGCGTTCAAGACCGGCCGGGCCATGCTGGCGGCAGGTTTCCTGCCCGACACGATTTCATCCGACGTGCACAAACTCTCTATTGCCGGCCCAGCCTTCGACCAGGTGACCACCATGTCGAAATTCCTCTGCATGGGGATGAACCTGACCGACGTGATCGCCGCCTCGACCGTGAATGCCGCCATGGCGATGCGCCGGCCCGAGCTGGGTTCTCTGAAGCCGGGATCGGTGGGCGACGCCACGGTGCTGGAGATCGTTCCGGGGGCGCACGATTACGTCGACGCGGTGGGCGAGCGCCTGGTTGGCGACAAACGGATTGTCTCGAAGGGTGTTGTGGTGGCCGGAAAATGGTGGCACCCGGCCTAAAAGTCTTCGAGCGTCAGTTCGCGTGTCATGACGATGTTGCCGGACGTCAAGCCGCAATCCACTGGCAGCGCCACGCCGGTGATCGCCGCCGCCGCGTCGGAGGCGAGGAACCCCACGGCTTGCGCCACATCTTCCGGCTCGACGATGCGGCCGAGCGGATACCAGCGTCGCAGCGTCTCTAGCACCTTGGGGTCCTTGGCGGCGCGCTTCTGCCAGAGCGGGGTGCGGACGGTGCCGGGCAGCACGATGTTGGCGCGGATGCCGTAGCGTCCGTATTCCTGCGCCAGGGAGCGGGTGAGCGAAATCAGACCCGCCTTGCCGGCGCTATAGGCGGCGTCGCCGAGCGCGGAAAGCCCGTTCACTGAGCCGACGGCGATAATCACGCCGCCGCCCTTGGCCTTCATGCCGGGGATGACGGCGTGGGCGCAGGAATAGGCGCTGTTCAGGTTGGTGTTGATTTCGCGCTGCCAGCCGGCGGGATCGGTCGCGGCCAAGGTGGGATGATCCGAACCGCCAGCGTTGTTGACCAGAACGTCGATCGGGCCGAGCGCTGCGGCGAGGGCAGCGAAGGCCTGTGCGACTTGCGTTACCTCCCCGATATCGGCGACGGCATGCTTCAGCATCCCAGCGGGCGCCAACAGTTCCGTCGCGAGCCGCTCCACGTTCGAGCTCTTGTCGATGGCCGCAACCTTGGCGCCGGCAGCGAGAAAATAGCGGCACAGACTTTGGCCGATGCCGCCAGCCGCGCCGGTGATGGCGACCACTTTGCCTTGGAACGTCATGGGCTATCCCTTGAGTGCGCCTTCCATCAGTCCCTTGAAGAACAGTTTTTGGGCCAGTGTGAAGGCGATGATGCCGGGCGTAACAACAATGACGTAGACGGCCGCCAAATTCGGCCAGGACCACTGCCCCTGCCCGCCCTGCGCCGCCGCCAGCACCACCGGCATGGTGCGCTTGGCCTCATCGTCAACCAGCGTGACGCAGAGCAGATACTCGCCCCAGGCGGCCACGAAGTTGACGATGAAGATCACCACCAGCCCGTTGCGCACCATCGGCAGGCCGACCTCCCACAGCGTGCGCCAATGGCCCGCCCCATCAATGCGCGCCGATTCCACGATTTCGTGCGGCACGAGCTGGAACATGCTGCGCATGATCAGGATGCTGATGGCCAACTGCAGCGTGACGTAGGGCAGGATCAGGCCGTTGGTGTTGTTGATGAGCCCCAGAAAATTCTGTGTTTCATAGATGCTGATGAGTGAAACCACGCGCACCGGGAAATAGAGCGACGCCAGCAGCATCGCCACCACCAGCCCCGCGCCGCGCGGTTTGATGTGCACCAAAGCGTAGCCAGCCAACACGGCGCAGACGGTGGTGATCAGCACCGTGGCGGCGGTGACATAGATGCTGTTGAACAGGTTCACCGGCAGGGTGTGGATGCGCTCAAACACATAGGAATAGTGGGTGAAATCGAAGCTGCGCGGCCAGAATTCGCCGCGCAAGGAATCGGGCAGCGTTTTCACCGACATAAGGAGAACCCAGGCCAGCGGCAGCAGGATGACCAGGTTGAAGAAGTTGATCACACTGTGGCGCACGACCGCGCCCCCGTTGCGGGCCCACCAGCTCTCGTCAGCTTGCGCGACGTGATCGTCAGCCAGCGCCATGATTGATCACCCCTTGGGCCGGAATATGCGCAATAGAACAAGCATGACGGCCATCATGGCCACCGCGCCGATCATGCCGATGGCGGCGGCATAGCCCTGCCGCCACAGCCCGAGCTTGAAGGCCTGGTCGTACATCATGACGGTCCAGGTGTAGGTTGGCGAGGCGCGATTAAAGCCGCCAAAGATCAGGTACTCGTCGATGACCGCCATGGCCGTGCCGAAGCGCAGCACGACCAGGATCATCATGATCGGCGCCAGCTGCGGGCGGATGATGTGCCAGAACACCTGCCACTCGCTGGCGCCATCTATGCGCGCGGCGTCGGGCAGGTCCTTGGAGATGGCGGCGAGCCCGGCGATGAAAAAGATGGTGTGGTAGCCTAGGCCCCACCAGATCTCCATGACCGCGATCGAGGGCAACGTCAGCGGCGTGCCGCCCAGCCATTGCGGCGCGTTCTGCAACGTGAACAGGCCGGTGGTGTCGACCAGGAAATGATTGATGGGGCCAGCTTGATAGTTATACATCCATTTCCACAGCACAAAGATCAGTGTGCTGGGAATAACGGCAGGGATGAGCAGGATGACGCGATAGAAGGTTGCGAGGCGCTGATTGGTGACGCGGTCGACCAGGATGGCCAGCAGCAGCGGCAGGATGATTGTGCCGGGCAAAAACATCAGCGTAAACAGCGCCGCCCGCCCCAGGCTGGTCCACATCAGGGGATCGTTGAAGGCCTGGAGGTAGTTGGCGAGGCCGACAAACTGCGCCGGCTGGTCGGAAAGATATTCGTAGTTGGTGAAGCTGATCCACAGTACACGGATGATCGGCCAGACCTGGTAGCCGATGAAGAACGCGAGGGCCGGGGCGAGGAACAGCCAATGGCCGAAGCCCTGGCGCAGCTGCGCAAGCCGCTCGCTGGTCGCGGTTGGGGCGAGGCTCAGGTCGCCGGATGCCGTGGTGTCGGCCATTCGCCATTCCAACCGATTGTTGCGGGGGCAGTTGCGTTCTGTCCTCTCCCCCTGCTTAGGGGGAGAGGAGACCGCCCCTCGCAGGCGCCACTTCGCGCCAAGAGCTGGGCGGTCGGTGAGGGGCAGCCGCTGGCTCCATCCTCGTCGTGCCGAGTACGGAGCAAGTGGCTGCCCCTCACCTGTCGCTCATTCCTCGCCTGACGGCTCGGGCGACATCCTCTCCCCCTAAGCAGGGGGAGAGGAAAGTCAGCGCCTCCCCTACCCGCCCTTCTTCATTTCAGCCTGCACGGCGGCCACCACCTTCTGCATCGCCACCTTCGGATCGGCCTCTTCGCCCTTCAGGTAGCTCTCCCAGATCGGCTTGCCGATGACGAACTGGTTCAGCCCGAACAGGTGGTTGCTGATGGCGGCGGCCTTGTCGAGCTGGCCGCGCACCAGGTCGACGGACGGCGGCATCCAATCGGGCGTCTTGGCCTTCCAGTCGGCATAGATCGACTTATACGGAGGAAGTTGGCCGGGGTGACCGCTCTTGGTGCCGACGATCGAGTCCTTCCAGATGCCCTGATCGTAAGTCAGCGCCTTGATGTATTCAGCCGCCTTTTCCTTATTCTGGCCGTTCTTGAACAGCGCACAGCCGGTGGTCCAGAACACGGTAGAGCCTTCGCCATTGCTGAATTTCGGCAGTGGGCCGAGATGCAGCTTCTTGGGATCGTCCCAGTTCGCGGCCATGCGCAAGGGCGCATTGAAGTATTTGAAATAGAGCCCGACGCGCTGCGCCGCGAACGCCACTTCGTCCGGCGTGCCGTTGACGCCGCCGTCCGATGCGCCTTCCAGGAGAATGTCCGGATTGCCGAGCGCCATGATCTGCTTCATGAGCTTCAGCGCTTCGATGGCCGGTTCCCCGGTGAAATCGAACAGGCCTTCCGGCGTATACGCCTTGGAACTCATGGAATGCGTGATCGGCACCAGCGAGCGCCAGCCGTGCGAGTCGAACGTCGCTCCCCACGGCGCGGCTTTGGACTCGACGATCTTCTTGCCGTTGGCCAGGAACTCGTCCCAGGTCGCCGGCGCAGCGTCGGCCAACCCGGCCTTCTCGGTGATGCCGGAATGCCAGGCCGATCCGATCACGTCGAGCAGGAACGGCCAGCTGTAAAGCTTTCCGTCCACGGTGCATTCGGCGCGGATCGAGGGGATGATGTCGTCGATCACGTCTTTGGGAATGTAGTTGTCCCACGGCTCGATGACGCCGGCCTTGATCAGGGACGACATCTCCACGAACGGCGTCTGACCAACGTAGACGTCCCATGTGCTCTTGCTGGCTTTGGCTTCCGCGACGAAGCGTTCGATGCCAAAGCCTTCGACCGGCGCGATCTGATAATTGAGGCCCGGGAACTTCGCGTTCACGGCCGGAATGCCAGGATGCAGATCCTGAATCCACTGATAGAACGTGGGGGTGAGCGGACGATCCGCGGCCATGGCCGTCCGTATGCCGCCTTTGGCCAGCGCGCCGACGCCGGCAAGACCGAGGCCAGCCATCAAAGTTCGTGTCAGGAATTCGCGCCGGTCGATACGGCCTTGTTGCAGCTGGCGAAACGAGGCGTCCTGCAACTTGAGTTCTTGGTCTTTGCGTCCACGCATAGGCTACCTCCCGTTGGTTCGGTGTTTCATCAGGACGACGACCGAACGGCTCATTTGGTATGCTTCAGAGCGGCGACCCATCCGGAGCGCCGGCGGCGTCCACGTGCTCGCAAGCAGCCGGGGCCTTGGGGGTCTGACAACTTGCCGCACCAGACTAACAGCATGTAGGATCGTGCCGCAAGGGCGTCCCTGGAGGTTTCCATGACTGTGCTCGATCGCTTTCGTCTGGATGGTAAACGCGCTTTCATCACCGGTGGCAGCCGAGGGTTTGGCCGGGTGATCGCTTTAGCGCTGGCCGAGGCTGGCGCCGATGTGGCGTTGGCGGCGCGCGATCCGGCCGCGCTCGAGGCAGCGGCTGCAGAGGTGCGAGCTCGCGGCCGAAAGGCCTGGACGTTTGTCGCCGACGTCGGTCAACCGGCCGACTGCGAAGCGCTGTGCGAACGCGTGCTCGCCGAGGCCGGACCGATTGACGTGCTGGTCAACAACGTCGGCGGCCGCAATCTGGACGTGGCGATCGAGGCCACGGACCTTGCGACCTGGCAGCGCTTTTTCGATCTCAACATGACCTCGTGTTTTCTCTGCACCAAGATCATCGGCGGCGCCATGTTGCCGCGCGGGGCGGGACGGGTGATCAACATCGCCTCGATCAGCGGCATGATCGCCAATCGCGGCATTGGCGGGCGGCACTACGAAGCGGCCAAGGCGGCTGTCATCCACTTCACCCGCGCCACCGCCGCCGACTGGGCGCCGCGCGGCGTGATGGTGAACGCCATCTGCCCCGGTCTGTTCATGACCGAGCCGAATGTCGCCTGGGCCAAGAAGAACCCCGAGGTGATCAAGACCTTCGTGTCGGCCGTGCCGATGGGCCGGGCTGGCGAGCCGGAGGAGATTGGTCCGCTGGCGGTGTATCTGGCGTCGGGTGCGTCGAGCTATGTGACCGGGGCGAGCTTTGTGATCGATGGGGGGTATACGTTGTGGTAGGGGCAGGCTGCACCCTGAGCGATAGCCGCCTGCTGCCAATGTAACGAATCACTGCTCCGTGATATGTTCTGAGTACATTTCCTATCGAAACAACTTTCTATGGAGCAGCCTCATGACGCCGGACGAACTCGCCGAGCGCGTTCCGAAGCTGTACCATGTGGCCAAGCCAGGAATGTCGAAAAGCACTCGCGCAAATGGTCTGCTCTCAACCAGTAAATTGCTTGATTTGTTCGAAATACCGGAGGCGGAACGTGATAAAATTATGTACAAGCGCCGTCCAGAAAACGTCGCCATCGAGCACTCAATCTATGGTACTGCGTTGATCAACGATCAGAAACCGATCTCTGAGGTTAAGCTCGCAAATTGCCTTGATGATGACCTAACCCCGTCGGAATGGCTTGCGCTGTTGAATCGTCGAGTCTTCCTTTGGCCCAACGAAGCCAGAATGGAGAAGTTTCTCGCCTGCTATCCCGGCTCGGAGGTAATTGTTCTGGATACGCTCTCATTAGCGCAATGTTGCTCTGAATCTGTAGAATTGTGCGCTTTCAATTCGGGCTCGACCTACTACTTACCACCTCGCCGAGGACTTGCGTCATTCACACCACTCTTGGAGATGAGTTACCAAGAATGGTCAAAAAAGAGGGGCAAGCGCGACAAGATTGCCGAGGTTGTAGTGGTGGGCAGCGTGTTAGATATCGACCGGCACATTCTGGATATCAGGCATTCACAGGCGAGCTGAGCCAGTGTGGCTGCGACACTGTCTGGCACGTCCCGATTATCGAGATGACTTGATCAGTTGGCACATTATTTGGCGTCAGTCATCCTTCCCAGACGGGTTTGCGGGCGAGCAGGGCGATCATCTTCTCGTTGGGCGGGGCATCGAGCGCTGCCTTAAAGTCCGCCAACTGCTCGTCACTCAGGGTAAAGAATCTTTGGTCGAGGACGGCGTCCACGGCAACCTGGGGGGGCGAGTCTTTTGGCTCTCGGATGATGATGTTGTCGCCTGTCGGAAGTGTAAGCCCGGGACATGATGATCTTCTATGAAACTTGTAGCCGATTTTGCCGCTAGAGGCACTATATTTTCACCTTCCCATACGTCTCCATCCACGGCCGCCGCCGTTCGAACTCCGCGCTGGCCGCGAACACCCCGGCATCATCATACCGCTTGCCGACGATCTGCATGCCGACGGGCAGGCCGTTCTCCGCCAATCCCGCCGGCACGGTCGCGGCCGGGTAGCCGATGAAGTTGATCAGATAAGTCATGCACCAGCCGATCAGGGGATCGACCTTCTCGCCGTTGATTTCGGACGGACCCACCGTGTTGCCGTTGGCCGCATTGGTTACCGCAGTACAGGCGAGCGTCGGCGAAACCAGGTAGTCGAAGCGATCCAGCACGCCGCGCAGGGCCGTGACAACCTCGGTGCGGACAATCTGGTCGTTCAGCAGATCCACCGCCGTCAGGCGTTGGCCGATTGCATCCCAGTGCCAGAATTCCGGCGGGAAATCCTCATGGTGGTTGGCACGCAGGTTGAAGCCTTCGCGCTTGAAACTCTCCAAGGCCACGACTTGCTTCGCACCCACAAACCGGCACCACACATCGCTCAATTCCTGCTGCGAGCGCGTGATCCCGACATCGACCTCCTCGACATGCGCGCCTGCCTCCTCAAACGCCTTCATCGCCTTGTCGACCACATCAATGACCCGCTTCTCGACCGGGAAGATGCCGTAGTCGCGCGTGTAGGCGATCCGCTTGCCCTTGATGGACGACTTGAGCGCGCCCATAAAATCGACGCTGCCCTCCAAGGCGAACAGGTCGCGCGAATCGTAACCGGCCAGCGCCGTCATGGCGAGCGCGCTGTCCTCGACGGTGCGCGAAATCGGGCCCTCGAAGATGAACGGTGAGAGGGTTCCGAAGGCGTCCGCGCCCGGTGGGAATGGCACGCGCCCATAAGCCGCCTTGTAGCCGAACACGCCGCACCAGGACGCCGGGATGCGGATCGATCCGCCGCCATCGGTGCCTTCGCATAAGGGCAACAGTCCGGCCGCCACCGCGCCCGCGCTGCCGCCAGACGATCCGCCGGTGTTCTTGGCGAGGTTGAATGGGTTTTTCGAGGGCCCATACATGTAATTGTCGGTGGTGCCCCGGAAGCCAAACACTGGGCTGTTGGTCTTACCGACGATGATCGCGCCGGCTTTCTCCATCCGCTCGACGAACATGCAGGAGGTTTTGGCGACGTAAGTGCTGAGGCCCCGGATGCCGCCGTGGGTCGTGACCCAGCCGGGCTTGTAGTCGAAGCAGTCTTTCATGGCGATCGGCACGCCGTGCCAGGGGCCGACGGCGTCGCCGCGCATGATCGCGGCCTCGGCGGCTTTGGCCGCTTGGCGCGCCTGGTCCAGATGCAGGATGATCAGCGCATTGATCTTTGCGTTGTGCGCCTCGATGCGGGCGATGGCGCCATCCATCACTTCGACCGGGGAAACATCTTTGCGGTGGATCCGTGCCGCCAGCGACGCGGCAGTCTCGGTTGTCGCCAGATCTTCCAACGCTGCCATGGCCATCCTCCAATTGCTCTTTGTCCGCCTCTTTAGCCAGAAACCTTCGCCATCACCGACCGTATGGCCGCAACAGACGTATCAAGACGATCATACTCCGGCGGGCGCAACTCGCCGCCCATGAAGACGTGCGTGCGGCGGAATTGCATGGCGCTGGCGGCCGGCTCCAATGCCGAAAAATGGATTTCTACGGGTTTGGCGGCGGAAACGATGCGATCGATAGTGCGCGCCGTGATGCCGCCGCCCGGCATGATGATAATGCGGCCGGCCGCACGGGCGATCAACGCGATAATGAGCGGCAAGCCGTCCAGCACCGTCGCCTCCTGGCCGGAGGTGAGCACGCGGTCCACGCCGAGAGCGATCAGCGTTTCCAACGCCGCGAACGCATCGGGCGTCATGTCGAAGGCCCGGTGAAACGTCACGGCGAGCGGCCGGGCCAGCGCGATCAATTCGCGGGTTCGCGCCACGTCGATGGCGCCCGCGGCCGTCAGCATGCCGATCACCACGCCGTCGGCGCCCTCAGCCTTGGCGCAGGCGATATCGGCGCGCATGATCGCGAACTCATCGTCGTCGAACAGGAAATCGCCGCCGCGCGGCCGGATGATGACGTGCAGCCCAATGCCCGCAACCGCCCGCGCTTGCCGGATGGCGCCCTGGCTGGGCGTGACGCCGCCTTCCAGCAGATTGCCGCAGAGTTCGACTCGCGCCGCGCCGGCGGCTTGGGCGGCGCGCACGCCAGCGGTCGAGTCCACACAGATTTCATAAATCATGACTGGCCTCCGGGTTCTTCGGTTGCATCCTGTCAAATCCCGTGGTGCCATGGCAATCTTGTTGTGACTAGGCGGAGGCCGTCATGAGCTACCGAGCCATCTACGCTTATGCCTGGGATCTGGCCGAAGTTGGCGTGACGGAAGCGGTCGTGCAGTTCCGCGCGCTCGGCCTCGACACCGTCACAGTCGCCGGCAGTTATCACGCCGGGAAGTTTCTGCGGCCCCATGGCAAATCCGGGAAAGTCTATTTTCCCGAGGACGGCACGGTCTATTTCAAGGCCAACCCGAACCGGTATGGAGCGATCAAGCCGGTCGCCAATGCGCTACTTGCAGAGCACGATATTATCCGTGAGCTGACAGAACAGAGTGGCACAGCGACCAATGTCTGGCTGGTCCTGTTGCACAATACCCTATTGGGTACGGCGCATCCCGACGCGACCGTCGCGAACGCGTTTGGCGACCGCTACGTCTACTCGCTGTGCCCCTCGGCGCCCGCCGCGCGCGCCTATGCCATCGGCCTCGCACGCGATGTAACGGAGAGCTATCCGGTCTCGGGCCTCGCGCTTGAAACGCCCGGCTTTATGCCGTATGCGCACGGCTTCCATCATGAATTTGCGTTGAACCGGCCGAACCGCTGGCTCGATAACCTGCTTGGGCTGTGTTTCTGCCCGCACTGCCTGGCGGGCGCCAAGGCGGCCGGGATCGACGCCGCGGCCTTGAAGGCGCGCGTGGCAAAGGACATTTCG
Organism: Hyphomicrobiaceae bacterium; assembly: GCA_031393505.1. Taxonomy (GTDB): domain Bacteria; phylum Pseudomonadota; class Alphaproteobacteria; order Rhizobiales; family Hyphomicrobiaceae; genus JANYHF01. The sequence goes on from JANMVX010000334.1 coordinate 45,048, forward strand.
GACTACCTGGCCAGCGACATCGATTTTCCCACCGACATGGCGGACGCCTTCTGGCTGGCCGATGCGCGCACCGACGGTGAACTCGCCGCATTCCTGGCCTGGCGCTGCACCGTGGTGACCTCGCTGGTCGCCGAGATCCGCGCCGCCGTGCGCAAGGACGCCACCGTCGCCGTCATTCCGTCGGTAGCCAGACCAACCGCCGGCGCCTGGTATGAAGGCAGTGACCTTGCGGCGCTGGCCCAAGCTGCGGACGCAATCGAGGCCTGCTTCTACGAGCCAGGCGCCGAGCGCGTAAGAGCCGATCTGTTCGATATCAAACGCCGCCTGCGCGGCAAAGGCACGTTGCGCGGCATCCTGCGCCCGGCTTTCCCCGACTTCAACGATCGCGGCGCGTTTCTTACCGCAGTTGCAGCCCTGATCGAGGGCGGCGTGACGGAGCTGGCGTTCTACAACTGGGGCCACTTGCGCAGCGCCAACATGCAGTGGATCGCGGCCGCGCTGGCGCTGCTTGAAACGCGTGCGTGACTGCTGGTGTTTCGAATATACTACAGTCGCAATTCCAGTATCATCATGGATTGACTTCTGTCACAACCTCCATCATACACGCGCGCCGTGGCCGGTTTGGCCCGAGGCATACGGAGGTTTTGATGACGGAAGATAGCCAGGTACGGGAGGCCCGCTAGCAGGCTCCGTCAGAGCACCGTCTTGCCCTCCCTTCGCAAACGACCCGCTGCGGCGCGGCGCTCTTTGCGCCCCATATCAAATTAGCCCCTGCCAGCTTCGCGTTTTTGCGCGTCGTGGGCATTCCATTTGCGCACCACCGGCTGGGCATCGCCCCGCCGGACCGCACAGACTTGCGAGAACCACTATGACCCGAACCATCCGAAACATCGGCATCATGGCCCATGTCGATGCCGGCAAAACAACGCTCACCGAGCGGATACTTTTTAACGCCGGCCGCATCCATAGAACCGGCGACGTCCACCACGGCAATGCCACCATGGACTGGCGTCCGCTCGAAAAGAAGCACGGCATCACCATTTCGGCCGCGGCCACCTCATGCGACTGGGGCGACGCTGCGATCACCATCATCGACACGCCTGGCCATGTGGATTTCACCATCGAGGTGGAGCGTTCGCTGCGCGTGCTCGATGGAGCGGTAGCGGTGTTCTCGGCCGTTTCCGGGGTCGAGCCGCAGTCGGAAACCGTGTGGCGGCAGGCCGATCGCTTCGGCGTGCCCCGGCTCTGTTTCATCAACAAGATGGACCAGACTGGCGCGGATTTTTCTGCCTGCATCCGTCAGCTGACGGATCGACTTGGCGCGCGTCCGATAGTGGTGCAGATGCCGATCGGCAGCGGCGCGACGTTCCGCGGCGTGATCGATCTGGTGACGATGCAGGCGCTTGAGTGGGGTGCAGACGATCCCGCGCCTCGCGCGACGCCGATCCCTGACGACCTGATGGCCGAGGCGCGCGCGCAACGGCGTCAGCTTCTCGAACAGCTCGTGGGCCTCGATGACGAGGCCATGGCTCTCTATCTGGAGGATGAAAATGCGTTGAGTACCGATCAAATCCACCGCCTGATCCGGATGGCCTGCGTCTCCGGAAAATTCCAGCCGGTGCTGTGCGGTTCGGCCTATCGCAACATCGGTGTGCAACCGCTGCTGGACGCGATTGCCGGCTACTGCCCCGCTCCCACGGATCGTCCGCCTGTCGAAGGCGTCGATCCGCGCACGGGAGAGATGATTACGCGCGATGCCGCGGCGGAGGCTCCGTTGGCCGCCCTGGTGTCGAAGGTGCAGATGAGCCGCTTTGGCGCGCTGTCTTATGTCCGGATTTATTCCGGGCGGATGCAGCGCGGCATGCAGCTCATCAACGCGGCGACTGGCCGGACCGAACGCATCGGCCGGCTGCTGCGCATGCACGCCAATGAGCAGACGGAGATCGCGGAGGCCATAGCTGGCGACGTCATCGCCGTCATCGGTCTGAAGGCCACCGGCACGGGCGAAACGCTGAGCGATCCTCGGCATCCTATCGTACTGGCCGGCTTTGCCTGCCCCGATCCCGTGATCGAAGCCGTGATCGAACCGCGCCTTGCGGCCGACCACGAAAAGCTAGGACAGGCGCTGGCGCTGATGGCGCGCGAGGATCCGTCCTTGCGCGTCGCATCCGATCCCGAAACCGGCCAACTGCTGGTCGCGGGAATGGGCGAGCTGCATCTGATGATCTGTGTCGAGAGTTTACAGGAGGACTATGGTGTTGAAGCGAAAATGAGCGCGCCGCGCGTGGCCTACCGCGAAGCGATCACGGCCCGCGCCGAGATCGACCATACGCACAGAAAGCAGAATGGCGGCGTTGGCCAGATGGCGCGCGTGCGTCTGGTGTTCGAGCCACCGGCGGACGACGCCGAGGGCCTGAGCTTCGTCAACGCCCTCAGCGGCAGCGCGATCCCGAGGGAGTTCGTGCCCGCCATCGAAAGGGCGTTGCACGAGGCTATGGCCGCTGGCGGGCCGGCCGGTTATCCCGTGCACGGACTGACGGCGACGCTCACCGATGGCGCGTTCCATGCCAAGGATTCTTCGGCCCTGGCCTTCGAACTCGCCGCCAAGGAAGCGTTCCGGCTCGGGCTCGCGGCGGCCCAGCCCGTGCTGCTGGAGCCCATCATGCGCGTGACGGCGGCGACGCCAAACGAGCATCTGGGCGCGGTGATCGGCGATCTGCAAAGCCGGCGCGGCGTTGTGCTGGCGTCCGACGCACGGGGATCGGCGCATGAGGTGATCGCCCATGTGCCGCTCGCCAATCTGTTCAACTACGTGAACGCGTTGCGCTCCCTGTCGCAGGGGCGGGCGAGTTTCACGATGCAGTTTTCGCACTACGCTCCCGTGCCCAAGGCGCTGGCGGAGAAGGTGATCGCGGCAGCCTGTTGAGCAGCACACAGACGGGGATGGCCGGATACGTCCGGCCATCCCATTTGTCGAGCGCGACCGGCTATCACCGATCAATTGTTTGGATCTATTCGCTGCGGCCAGTCCCGGGCTCTTCCGCGTTCGCCACTGGTGAAGCAGTCAATGAATGCGAACCCTGTGCAAAACGAACCATTGCAAACCTCACCGGTTGGCGTTTTGGTTGGAGACACCTTCTCGACTTCGAAGTTCGTGGCATGTTCGTAGCCCTGCACGCGGCAGAAATCGTTGGCCGACATCTGGCCACAGTCCTTGCCGTAGGTAAAACACCAGTCGAGACGCATTTGACCCGAGTAGTGGGGATGCTCGTGGCGCTCTTCAAGGGCGCCCGCTGAGGTGATGCCTGCCGCCGTCACCGCAACCGCTGCAGCCAGACGCAACACTGCGTTCATATCAATGCCCTCTCACAGTTGTCTCTTTTGCCTTCGACATGCGGCGTCCGGTCGACCAGACGGGTCAGCGGAATGAATTCCAGGAAAACCTGGTCCAGCCAGAGCAGACCGATCTAAACCCACCACTCCCTCGACTGCAGATCTGGGCACTGTAAGTACCGGTATGCTCGGCCTCCGCGTCAAATGAGTAAATCCCTTCTGGCCCAAGTTCGATTTGATCGCCAGGGTTGGTTTTGAAATTGTAGTGCGTGAATGTTCGGTTTTCCGCCAGGTTAAGATAAATGGTTACACGGGAACCATCGTAGGTGGTTCGTCCACAAAGAACGCTTCCGCAACGCATCGCCACATCGGCTTGCGCATCCACGGTGGCTACCTGACCGGCGGCAATTGCCGCCGCGACGAGGATAGACTTACGCATTGTGCTATACATGGTTCCTCGCTTTTTGTTTGTTGACCGACTGCGCGGCGCGCGCAAAGGACGGCGATCAGTGCTGGCTGAGGGCGTTTACTGGCCGCCTTGGCGCCAACTTTCTCTTTGACAACCTAGCGAGGCTGTCGGCGCCGTTGACAACCGCCAGGCCGGGCCGATAGACAAAGACATGGTCGGCAGCGATGCCTTTCCTGCCCGGCCTGTCAGGCACTATGCAGCGCCGGTCGCCGGAAATCTTGGCGCCGGGCGTAACCAATGACTTGGCTGCCGTGCGCTTGCAACCAGGACGCCAACGCACTGGCCCCGGGCGCCAAGAGTGCGCTTCCGGCCCTGTGGATACTGCGTCCCACATGCGTTATGGTTCCATCGGCTGTAACGGTTGGCTTCAACCCCCGGTGATCCCATGACCCCGTTGCGATTTGACGTGCCGCACGTCGGCTTTGGCGCTTGGCGTGACGAGGTGGCGCGCCGGCTGGTCCGGCTTGATTTCGAGAGCCTTGGCGACGGGCCGTTTCGCGGCCAGCTGACGCCGCTGTGCTCCGGCATCAAGATTGCCGAGTTCAGCCATTCGCCCGGTTGGTCGTTCCGCGACAAAGACCTGTTGCGCGATGGCGATGAGTCTTTCGCCCTCCTGATTGCGCGGACAAATGGCCTAGATGTTTCGCATCGTGACGACAGCACCGTGTTGCGGCGCGGCGAGGCGATGGTGTTGCGATGCAGCGGTTCGGGAACAGTCGGGTCGAAGACCCCATGCGGGTATCTGTCCATTATGCTCTCACGCGAGGACGCAGGTGGGCACACCGGCGGCTTGGATCGATTGGTTGGTCAGGCGCTCGGCCGCTCGTCGGGTCGTCTCAAACTGATCGAAACCTATGTGTCCGCGCTCAGGGCCGCTGAGGCGCAGGACGATGCCGCAGTAACGGCGCTGGTGCGCCACCACGTCATTGAGCTGATCGGGTTGCTGGCGTCCGGCAAACCGATGCGGGCCGAAGACGACAGCGCTGGCAGCCCAGTGGCCGCGGCCCGTCTCGCCGCCATACGCTTGCGGATTGCCGCGCAGTTCAGCGATCCGCTGTTGAGCGCGCCCGGCGTTGCGGCACTGGAGCGGATCTCGGAGCGCTATCTGCAGCGGCTGTTGGAATCTTCCGGCACCACATTCACGGCCTTGGTGAACGACCTGCGCCTGGACCATGCCCGCGCCCTGTTGAGCGCTGCCGGCACTAAGACGCAACGCATCCTCGACGTCGCGCTGGCGTCCGGCTTTACCGACCTCTCCCATTTCAACCGGCTGTTTCGCCGCCGTTTCGATTGCACGCCATCGGCGATGCGATCGGCGGCCTGAAGCCGGCAGGGCTGTGCCCCCGCCCCTGCGACCCAATCCGTCATCCCGGCGCTGGCGCGGCGCGCCACCTGGCTACAAATGTCTCCAGATCCGCAGCTGCGACATCGGCTATGGCCGTGAGCTGAAAATCCGTCGTCGTCCAGGTGAGCGCTGTGAACCCGTCCCGCGTCGTCCGCACCGGCGGCGCGCCCCCATCGCGGGCGCCCGGCGCCGGCGCCGCGACCAGGCTGACCAGGTGTTCACGGTGCTGATAGATCATGACGGGGACGGATTTTCCGTCCAGCATATCGATCCGCCCGCCGAGCAACGAAAAACCATCCGCCGCCAGATCGACGACCGGCGGCGACAGCGCCACATGGCGGTCGAACCAGGGCTTTACGGTGTGGCGGTCGGTCGAGACGACATCGACGGGGGTGGCGGCGAGCAGGGCGCGCTGATGCACAGCCACCAGGGCGGCGGGAGCGACTAAGCTGCGATCAGGCGCGATCAGCTGAAAGGTCAGGACACTGCTGAGGCCTGCCGTCAGCAGCACCGCCGCCGCCATCTGAATCCAGTCGAAGCTGCGCCTGCCAACCACGGGACGGGCGATAGCGGCGGGCGCGCCGATGTTGGATATGCGTGCTCTCAGACGATCCGACGCCGTCTCTTTGTGCAGGGCCCCGGCCAGGGCCTGACGCAAGGCGTCCAGTCGCTCCCGCTCGGCGCGCAGCCCAGCCTCCAGCCCCAGCCGGCGCTCGAACTTTGCGCACGCGGCAGGATCGAGTTCGCCATCCAGATAGGCGTTCAGGAGCACGGCATCCTCAGGATATATGGTGTTTGTGTCCGCCACGTTTCAGGCCGCTCCTTGTTGTTTGATCGCAGCCCCAAGCCGCTCCAACAGCAGGCCGCGCGCGCGCGACAGCCGGCTCATCACAGTGCCGATCGGCAGGCCCGTGACCTCCGCGATCTCGCGATAACTCAACTCATCGATCTCGCGCAGCACGATGATCTCGCGATAGGCGAGAGGCAGCGCGGCGATGGCGTCCTGCACGGTCTTGGTGTCCGCCTTTGAAATCAGTGCGGCTTCGGGCGATGGACCTTCATCCTGCGCCCGTTCGAACATCGTATCGTCATCGGTCACCAGCAGCGCCCTCGGCCGGTTCTTGCGCAGCCAGGAAAACGCCGTGTTGCGCACGATGGTCAGAAGCCAGGCTTTTGGGCTGCCGTCGCGAAAGCTGCCGATGGCCGTGTACGCACGGATCGCCGCCTCCTGCACCACGTCCTCGCCATCCGCCACGCTCCCGGTCAGCCAGCGGGCGAGCGACAGCGCATCACCAAGATGTGGGAGAACCACCTCGTCGAAGCGCTGCTTGCTCTGATGATCCGCCGACTGATTGGTCAAGCCGCGCCGCCTGTCACGGTTTCACGATGATCTTGCCCACCATATGCGGATGAAAGCCGCAAAAATAGGTGAACGCGCCAGCGTCGGCGAAGGTCATGGTGAACGTGTCGCCCGTGTCGAGCGGCTTGGAATTGAATTTTCCGTCCTTGTCGACCACCGAATGGGGGATGTCGTCGCCGTTCAGGAACGTGACGATTGCCCCCGGCTTCACAGTCAGTTCGGCCGGATTGAAGGTGAAGTTCTCGATCTTCACAACCCCGCCCGCGACTGCGGTGGCCGCAGCAGGCGCCGCCGGGGCCGCTACATCCTCAGCATACGATTCACATGCCAGAAAAAGGCCCGCCATCCCCGCCAACGCCAGGGACAGCACGCGCTTCAACACACAGCGACGCAACATCAGGCGTCGGCCAGCGCCGAATCTGTGACGGCCAGCGTTGCGGTCCCCGGCGCAAAGACGACCGAGCGCACGCCAAGCAATCCGCGCAATTTGTCCGACGGCACCAGCATCGGCCCCGGGGACGGCGCCTTGCCGGGCTCGGGCTGCGGGAAGGCCGTGGAGCGGGCGGTGTGGAACGTGACGTTGCCCTCGACCTTCTGCATCAGCTGATGGATATGGCCGTTCAGCACCGTCACCGAGCCGAAGCGCTTCAGCAGCGCCAGCGCCTGATCGCCATCGTCAGTGCCCCAGCCCCATTGCGGATAGAGCGCGTAAAGAGGAATATGCGCGAACACGACGACCGGCGTTGAATTCGCCAGCGCCTTCAGGTCGTCGGCGAGCCAGGCCAGCTGGTCGGCGCCGAGCGATCCCATGCCGCCGGCCTTCAGGCCGACCACATTGTTGAGGCCGACAAAATGCACGCCCGCCTGATCGAACGAGTACCAGCCGGCGCCTTTCGTGCCCTTGCCGTAGCGTTCCATGTAGGCCTTGCCGCTGCCTTCATCGACCAGATCGTGCTCGCCGGGGACATAGTGGGTGTCGAGCCCGGACGCGCCGATCAACTGGGCGGCAGCGTCGAACTCGGCCGGTTTGCTCAGATGCGTGATGTCTCCCGTATGAAGCATGAAGGCGGGCTTGCCCGGCATGCCTTTCACTTTCGCGATAGCCTCCGTAAGCGTCACATCCGCATGCGGATTGGCGGGTTTGGCGAAGCCGATGTGGCTGTCGGAAATCTGTACGAAGGAAAAGCCGCTGGTCTCGGCGGCCTGCGCGGTGCCGAGGAAGGCGCGCGACACCGGCACGCCACCGGCGACCGTCCAGAGCACGCCGGTGCCGGCCCAGAGCATGCATTCCAGCGCGTGGCGGCGCGTGTGGCCGTCGCGGTCGTGGTCGTCGTGATGGGACATTGGTCTCTCCATGGCTGAATGCCCGCGCGGAGCGGGATGCCAAGGAGACTCGGAGGCGGGGCGGTTTATTCCCGGTGGCAGCGGCGACGCGTCCGAGCGCGAAAACTCTGAATCGGCTAGAGTCGCCGCAACACTCTCATCCGTGGCCCTCTCATGTCCGGCACTGCCAGCACCGAACTGGATTTTGAAAATGGCGGATCTCCGCCGTTTTCCGCACCCGCCGAGGCGGACTCGCTGATCGTCGATCTGGCTGGCTTCGAGGGTCCGCTCGACCTTTTGCTGGCGCTCGCCCGCACCCATCGGTTGGATCTGGCGCATATCTCCATGGCCGCGCTGGCCGGTCAGTACATCGCCTTCATCGAGCGCGCCGGCCCGCTCCGGCTGGAGGCCGCCGCCGATTATCTTGTCATGGCGGCCTGGCTGACCTTCCTGAAATCGCGCCTTCTCCTGCCAAAATCGCCGGACGATCCCGGCCTCAGCGGCGAGGAGTTGGCCCTGCAGCTGGCCTTCCGGTTGCAACGCCTTGCCGCCATGCGCGAAGCCGCCGCCCGCCTGATGGCCCGCGACCGGCTGGGCCGCAGCGTTTTTCCACGCGGTGATCCTGAGCCGATTCGTATCGTGAAATCAGAGACTTACGCCGTGTCGATGTACGACCTCTTGCGCGCCTACGCCGACCAGCGCAAGCGCACAGTGCAGCAGAGCCATCATATCGTGAAACGGCGTGAGGTGTGGTCGATCAAGGAGGCGCGTGACCGGCTGGAGCGGCTGATCGGCGCGCTCCCGGATTGGGCGGACTTCGACGGGCTGATGGGCGAGTATTTGACGCAGAGCATGGATCGCAAGACGGTGACCGCCGCCTCGCTCGGCGCCGTGCTGGAGCTGACGCGGGACGGGAGGCTGGAGCTGCAGCAGGCTGAGCCGTACGGGAGGCTGCTTGTGCGGACAAAGGGGCGGTTGCGGGTCGTGGGCGAGGGGACGTGAGGGTGCAGCCGAGGCCGCGGCGGCCTGGTTGCTGCCGACGATCCTTGCGGGGAGGGGCGATTCGATCAGCAGCGCTGCTCTATTACTCCTTCGTAGCATCGCAGCCGGGGCTCTACACATTGGCGGAATTGAACCAAGTTCGCTGGAGTTTCACGAGTTGGGGTGTCAGCAATGGGCCATCAACCGACTACTGCCTCGGTGGGTAGCGCTCGAACGTAGGCAATTGGTGCGCGAGTTCCATCCAACTGATGCGCTCGGCAACCTGAACATGCGCCCGCGGCGGAGCGGCGGCGGGAGCGTCATAGGTCGCACTCTGGATGTCGATGATTCCAGGCAGAATTACCGCATTGGTATAAAACAGGCCGGTGCCACAGTCGGGGCAGAAGTGCCTCCGGCCATGTTCTGAAGACTGGTAAACTTTCGGCGTGCCCCTTGTTACTTTGACCGCATCGAGCGTGTACATGGTCCAGCCGACCATTGGTGCGCCAGCGCAGCGCCGGCAATCGCTGCAATGACAGAGCGCGTGCGTCATCGCCTCGCCCCTCGCTTCGTAGCGGATCGCGCCACAGTGACAGCCGCCAGTGTTAGTCATATCGCCTCCTGCCGCGCAGCGAACCAAAACATGTGTCAACACTTTACGAAGCTGGCCCCCGGAGCGCAATAAAACCCAGCGCGAGACATCGTCCGCACCGGGGCCGAACTAAGGACACCCACCAAAACAAGTGAATCGGTTCGTGCCGTGGCGCCATGTGGTGATGTGACTCGGGGCGGCGGGATTCCGGGGCGCGCGTGCCGGCAGTATGCCGGTCGGCATGATCGACATGCAAGCGATTCGCCAACG